>JAUYPJ010000113.1 GCA_030697665.1 Candidatus Omnitrophota bacterium | reverse complement strand
ATCCCCCCACGGCGATGCGGTTCCGACTGGTCCACCCCATCGTGGGCGAGTACCGAGGCCTGGGCGTGTTTGAAGCGTCCGCCGCTCCCAAGGCCGGCTCACCCGCCTTCGCCGTAAGTCCCTGGCGTCAGCCCGTGGGGCTCCACCTCAGAGCCCTGGGACCGTCGTCGAGTTGATGACGTGGTTGAAACCTTCCCGCCCTGTCCCGATGGGCCTCGTGTTGCTGGTCGAGCGCATGACCTTCCTCCGAGGGGTCGAAGCGTTTTTGAGCGCCTGCGACGCCTCGTCCTTGTAACCTCCCTGGCGGGGGTAGTGTCCTAACTTCCCCTTGACACCACGGAGGCCACAGAAGTCCACAGAGACACGGAGAAATCCTTGAGGAGCTGTTTCCGTGCTTCCGTGGCGCTTCCGTGATTCCGTGGTGTGAACAGGCAATGTAAGGCAGTACCCTGGCGGGGTGGTCGTTGCTGGACACTACGGTCCAGTGTTACAATGGCCTCATCCGGTGTCGTCATGCGCGCCTCGCGCGCTTCTTGCGCGTGTCATCACGACGACGGCCCGGTGAACCCCGTACCACGGCGGGGCTTCCGTGGTGCGGGGTGAAGGGCCCCCCAGGCAAGAGGAGTTCAGCGCGGAGGTGAGGGATGCGGATTCTCCTGGTTGAGGACGACGCGCGGGTCGCGAGTTTTATCCGTCGAGGGCTGCGCGAAGAGCACTACACCGTCGACGTGGCGCGCGATGGCGAGGAGGCGCTGTTCTTGGCCCAGACGGGTGAGTACGACCTGATCATCCTCGATCTCCTCCTGCCGAAGCGCGGGGGGCTGGACGTGCTGCGCACGCTGCGCGCGGAGCGCCTCACGGTGCCGGTCTTGATCCTCACCGCGAAGGACGATCTCGACGATAAGGTCAAGGGCCTGAACGCGGGCGCCGATGATTACCTGGCCAAGCCGTTCGGGTTCGAAGAGCTCTTGGCGCGCGTCCGCGCGCTCCTGCGCCGGCGGGGAGATCTTACGCCCACGGTGCTGCGGGCGGCTGACCTGGAGGTGGATGTGTTGCGCCACCAGGTCACGCGCGGCGGGCGCGAGCTGGTCTTGACCAATCGGGAGTACGCGCTGCTCGAGTTCTTCCTCCGTCACGCCAATGAGGTGGTGACGCGCACCATGCTGGCGGAGCACGTGTGGGAGCACGACTTCGATCCGCTCTCCAACGTGATTGACGTCCACGTCGCTCGCCTGCGTCGGAAAATCGACGAGCGGGCGTCCCGCAAGCTCCTCCAGACCATTCGCGGGCGGGGCTACATGCTGAAGGGCGCGACGGACGCATGAGACTGACTCCGTGGCGCGGCCGCGCCGCCCAGTGGCGCCTCAGGATCCTCGCCGTCCTGAGGCGACGGGGGTGGCCCCATGCCATCCGCCATGTCCTGACCCTGTGGTATATCGGCATCCTCGCCCTCATCCTCTGTCTGTTCAGCACGACGCTCTACCTCATGATGTCCGCCAGTCTCAGGCAGCAACTGGACCGGCAGCTCGCGTTGCAGGCCGATGGGGTGGCCGATGCGATCTTCGCCTTTTGGAGGGCTGAGCGGGCGGGCGCCCTCTCGGGGTCCGGCAACTGGCGCTCGGCCCCGTCGGATACCTTCCGCGGAGAGGTGGAGCGGGGGCGATTCGTCGACCTGGTGAGCCGCTGGGCTCAGAAGACCGGCCAGCTCGATACCGAACCATCGGTCCAATTGCTGTACCGTGGCGGCAAGCCCATCGGCACCTCAGGCAGCTTTCAGCGGCTGAACCTCCCCTTGACGCGGGAGGGGACGGTTCGGGAAGCGCGCCGGGGCCACACGACGTATGACACCGTCAGGAGAGCCACCGATGGTCGCATCCGGCGCGTGACACGGCCCGTCCCTCAGGGGAAGGACGTGCTCTATCTCGTCCAGGTCGCGGCCCCGCTTGGTCAGCTCGAGGGTTCGCTGAGCCGTTTGCGCGCGTGGCTGCTGTTCCTGGTGCCGTTGACGCTGGCGGTGACCAGCACGCTCGGGTGGTTCCTCGCGACCCGGGCCCTTCGACCCGTCGGCCAGATGATCGCGCAGGCGCAACGGGTCAGCGCAGCGCGCCTGGATGAACGGGTGGAAGTCCCCCGCACGGGGGATGAGCTGGAGCGGCTGGCGGTGACGTTTAACGCCATGTTGACCAGGCTGGAACGCGCCTTCCGGCAGCTTCGACAATTCAGCGCGGCCGCCTCGCACGAGCTCCGCACGCCGCTGACCGTGATGCGGGGGGAGCTTGAAGTCGCCCTGCGCAAGCCGCGTGACCCTGAGGACTATCGCCGTGTCCTGCGGATCCATCTGGACACGATCGAGGAGATGACGCAGGTCGTGGAAGAGCTCCTCATGCTCGCGCGGAGCGAAGCGGTTGAAGGGGTGCTGGACTGGCGTCCCCTTGAGCTCGGGGGGCTGACGCAGCAGGCGGTTGAGGCGTGGCAGATGCTGGCCCAGGCCAAGGCGGTTTGTCTTCGCGTCGAGGCGGATGAGCCCGTGTGGATCCGCGGGGAGCAGCGGCTGCTGGAACGGATCATCGCCAATCTGGTGGATAATGCGATTCGATACACCCCGGCCAACGGGGTGGTGACGGTGCGGGCGGATCGCGCGGGGAACGACGCCCGCCTGATCGTCCAGGACACCGGATCGGGCATTCCTCCTGAGGAGCTCCCGAAGCTCTTCGATCGATTCTTTACCCCACGCACGATGGCTGACGGGAGCCGCTCCACCGGCCTTGGGCTTGGGCTGTGCCGATGGATCGCTGAAGTCCATCATGGCCGCATCGAGGCGGCAAACCTCCCAGACCACGGGGCGATCATCACCGTGTCGCTGCCCCGCATCCCCCCCGCAGAGTCCCTCCCAGCTCGAAGCGCATAGCGTCCCAGACGGTTCATGACGAAGTTGTCATGCAACCGTCACCTTCCCGTCATCTTCTTCGGCTACGCTAGAGGTGTTCTCCTCCTCTCGATCGCGTGATGACCCGCAGGGGGACCCGCCAGAGAAGTCGCGAAGGAGCTCATGCGTGAGGGTGAACCCCGTACCACGGAAGCCCCGCTCCGTTCCAACGAGTTGGAACCGGGAGGAGGGGGTGCACCACCCGAAGGGTTCTTCCCTGATGCCACGAGTGTAAATCCGTGGTACGGGGTGAAGGCAACGTGCTGACCAAAGGAGACGTATCCGATGGAAGGATCGATGGAATGGCTGGAGGGAGCGGGGCTCCTGGTGATGGGCGTGGTGGTGTGGGGGATGACCGTGGGGGCGCAATGGTTATCTCCCGAGTTGCGCGAGGTGCGGAGGCTTCCCGTCCAGCATGAGGGGGAGGTCACCTCAATGGCCAGCTTTGCGCGGAACACGCTGGAGGAGGTGACGGGACGTTCGTCGTTTGGGGGGCAGGATCCTGTGGTGACGCTGTTGGGGATGCTGGCTGATCCGGAGCAGTGGCGGGCGCAGCCGCTGATCTGGGTTCCGTCGCGTTCGGTGCGAAAGACGCTGGGGCTGAGCGCCGACACCACCCATACCGCCTTGAATGATGCCACCCTGTCGGAGCGGCTGGCCCTGCTGCTGCCTCCGATTATCGAGAAGCGGCGTCGCGGCGGGGTCTTGACGCGATTTGAACGAGAGGTATTGGCTGTCTATGGGCGGCTTCTGACGCTCAAGGAGGTGCTCCAGGGGGGGGCTCCACGTGGTGCCTCCGCCGTCTGAGGCGACGCGCCGGTGGCTGCCGATCCTCCAGCCGGAGGGGTATCCCCCGGAACAGCAGGTGGCCCTCAAGAGGGCGTGGTCCCTCTTCCTGAGCTCGCTTCGTGAGGGTGATCGTGAGGAGATCCAGAGCGCGAGCCAACGGCTGGCCGCGGTCCTGGAGAACCTGAAGAGCCCGCCCGTTGCGCAGCCGCTCCCTCGCTGGCGAGGACGATTCAAGGCGCGGGTGCCCACCCTGCAGGTGGCGGGAGTGCGCAGGGCCTTCGGGGAGCCCTACTGGTCATTCGCCCGGTAAGCGGCAGAGGAGGGTCAAAGATGATGAACGCAGGTGAGGGCGTCCAACGAGACCACGAGATCCTCCGCGCGACGCTCGATGCGGCGGAGGCTGCGCTCGCCCAGGGCCGGGAAGCGTGGTCGGCGCTTCGGGAAGCGTGTGCGACGCTCTTGAAGCGGCTCGAGGGGCATGTCCAACGCGAAGCGGAAGTGGTGGCGTCATGCCGTGAGCAACTTCGCGCGGCGGGGGTGGACGCCGCGAGGCTGGAGCACGACGATGAATACCGCTATCTCAGGGCCATCAACCGGCTGTTCATGGCGGAGCCGGAGTGTGCGTTCGCAGGGATCCAACCCGCTCTGGCCGTCCTGGTCGCCAATCTCCGCCGACGCATGGAGGAGCAAGAAACCATCCTGTTTCCCCTCATGAAGAGACACCCCGGCGCAGCAGCCCGGAGCGCACCGCTCGAGTTGACGCCGACGATGACGGTCAACCGCGTCTTGCGGCAGTACCCGAGCACCCACGCCACCCTTGAGCGGCTGGTCGATCTCTCCTATGAGGCGTACGATCCGCTCGATGAGGTGGCATGGCGCCACGGGATGGACTGCGAGGCGCTCTTAGCGATGCTCGGTCAGGCCATCTGTTCGAACGACCGCTAAGGTGCGTCCCCCCACCTGCTGCATTCGCCGGAGGCGAATCTGCGCCAGAAGCGCAGGTCCTTCGGGCAGCAGCAGGTGGGGGGATTGACCGTCCCCGCTCGTCTCTGCTACAATCGGCACGTGCCGACCCTCGATGTCACCAAGCTGAAGACCTACCCCGCCGGCTCTCGCAAAAGCAAGGTCAGCGTTGACGCCTTCGCGAGCGTGTGCCGGAAAGGGGGCTCCTTCCGTCAGTTCTACCAGTCGCTCCCCCGTTTCCTGGCCGCCAAAGAGCTGGAGGCGGTCGTCGAGGCCATCGCCCTGGCCCACCGGCGGCGCAAGACCGTCCTGTGGATGTTCGGGGCGCACGTCATCAAAGTGGGCTTGAGCCCGCTCCTCATCGAGTTGATCAGGCGGAAGGTGATCAGCGCCGTCGCGATCAACGGCGCGGGGATCGTGCACGACTTCGAGCTGGCGTTTATGGGCTCCACCTCGGAGGAGGTGGCCTCGGCCCTGGCGGATGGCTCCTTCGGGATGGCTGAAGAGACGCACACCCTGCTCAACCAGGCGATTCGGGAGGGGGCCAGGAAGGGGTGGGGGCTGGGGCAATCGGTGGGCCGCATGATCCTCAAGCGCCGGCTGCCCTACAGGAACCTGAGCGTGTTGGCCACGTGCGCGCAGGCGGGGGTGCCGGCAACGGTGCACGTCGCCATCGGGACCGACATCATCCACCAGCAGTCCACCGCCGATGGGGCGGCTATCGGCCGGACGTCGCTGGCCGATTTCCGTCGGTTGACGGAGGTGGTCGCCACCCTGGGCGGGGGCGGGGTGGCGGGCAACCTCGGCTCGGCGGTGATCCTCCCGGAGGTGTTCTTGAAGGCGGTGTCGACGGCGCGCAACCTGGGCCATCCGGTCAAGGACCTCACCACGTTTGACTTCGACATGATCCGGCACTACCGTCCGGCGGAGAACGTCCTGAAGCGCCCGACGCTCCTCGGCGGGCGGGCTATCCACATCACCGGGCACCACGAGCTGATGATCCCGCTGCTGGTGCGGGCCATCATCGAGCGGATCTAAGATGGCCCCGCTCGCCTCCGCGGCGCGCAATGGGTTGGCGGCGTTCGTCCCACCACCTTCGGCGGGCCTGCGGGCCGCAGGCCCTGGCCGCCGCGTGTGGTCAGTGCTCCCGGCGGCCATGGCGGTGTCGCGCCGTTATGGCGACCCTGGGCAGCCCAGGCCCTGCTCCTGATGACGACACCGCCAGCCGTAGGTGGTGGGATCGTCCCCCGCTTTGGCCGCGCGAAGATCCTCGTCGTCGGCGATCTGATCCTGGATGAGTTCGTCTGGGGCAAGGTCCACCGCATCAGCCCTGAGGCGCCGGTGCCGGTGGTCTGGGTCCAGTCGGAGTCCGTGATGCCCGGCGGGGCCGCCAACGTGGCCAACAACATCAGCGCCTTGGGCGCTCAGGTGAGCGTGGTCGGCCTCGTGGGCGAGGATCGCTGGGGCGCTCGCCTGGTGGAAGAGCTGGCGTCGCGTCAGGTGCAGACGAGCGGGATCCTGCGCAGCCCGCGTCCCACGACGGTGAAGACGCGCGTGATCGCCCACCACCAGCAGGTGGTGCGCGTGGATCGGGAGCAGCGCGCCGCGCTGGCCCCTGGCCTGATCGACCGGTTGATTCGGGCGGTGACCGAGCGCCTCGCCGAAGTCGATGCGGTCATCATCGAGGACTACGGCAAAGGGGTGATCACGCGGCAGCTTCTGGAGGCGGTGATTCCCCTGGCGAAACGACGCCGGAAGATCGTCACCGTCGATCCCAAGGAAGAGCACTTCGACCTCTACCGGCGCGTGACCGCCTTGACCCCCAATCGGGCGGAGGCGGGGGAGGCGGTCGGTCGGGAGCTGGAGAGCGACGCCGACGTGATCCAGGCGGGTGAGGAGATCCTCCGTCGGCTGCAGTGCGAGGGGGTGCTCATGACGCTCGGCGAGGATGGGATGTGCCTGTTCGAGCGCGGGGGACGACGGACGCGCATTCCCACCGTGGCCCAAGAGGTGTTCGATGTGGCCGGGGCGGGGGATACCGTCATCGCCACCTTTACGTTGGCGCTGGCCGGCGGAGCGACGATGGAGCAGGCAGCCCGGATCGCCAACCACGCCGCCGGCCTCGTGGTGGGCAAGCTGGGTGTCGCGGTGGTCACCCCACTGGAGCTGGTCGCGACGCTCGTCCCTCATGGGCCGCTCAAGCCCTCTAGCAGGGTACTGAAGAACCGCAGATGACACCACAGAACCACAGAAGCGCCACAGAGCCACAGAAGCATTCCCGTCGAGCAGTTCTCTGTGTTTCTGTGGAGTTCTGTGTCCTCTGTGGTGTCGCCAGGCGTGTTTCCGCTGCCTAATAGATGAGCGTGCTCGTGGTCATTCCCGCCCGCTATGGGTCGGTGCGGTTTCCCGGAAAGCCCCTGGCGCTTCTCCAGGGAAAGCCGGTCATCCAGCATGTGTATGAGCGGGCGGTCCAGGCGGCCCGCATGGACGACGTGGTGGTGGCGACCGACGACGAGCGGATTCGGGATGCCGTCCAGCGCGCCGGCGGCAAGGCGGTGATGACCAGCCCCGACGCCCGCAGCGGCACCGAGCGGGCGGCTGAAGTGGCCCAGACGCACGCCGCCCAGGTGATTCTCAACGTCCAGGGGGATGAGCCGCTGATCCATCCGGAGCAGCTCGATCAGGTCGCCGAGTTCCTGCTGGCCCATCGCGCCATCCCGATGGCGACCCTTATGACGCGCCTGACGCGCCGCGAAGAGCTCGCCAACCCCAACGTGGTGAAGGTCGTCGTGGATCAGGACGGCTACGCCCTGTACTTCTCCCGCTCTCCCATCCCCTTTATCAAATCAGAAGGAGGGGGGTCAAGGGTCGAGGGTCACCCTTCACCCTACTGGAAGCACATCGGCCTCTACGGCTACCAGCGCCAGTTGTTGTTGAGGTTTCCGCACCTGGAGCCGACGCCGCTGGAGCAGCTCGAGCAGTTGGAGCAGCTCCGGGCCCTTGAGCACGGCTACCAGATCCGCGTGCTCGAGACCGCGCACGATACCATCGGTGTGGACACGCCGGATGATCTGCAACGGGTCGAGGCGCTCTTGACTGGCAACGTCAGCCCGTAAATGATCACAGACCCAAAACGGTATCGAGAGAAGAGCGAGCGGCAGCGCGTGCTTCTGCTCCAGCAGCTCACGTATCGTCAAAGCGCCAGGCTGGTTGAGGTACTGATCTCATCGAGACTGATCCGCGGGCTTCATTACAGCGAGGATGACCGCCCTCGGGCGCTGGCGAGGCGTTTCCATGCCCACCGCTAAGAAGTTGCAACCGAATCTCGACGACCTCTTGCGCAAGACGATCGCTCTGCTTGACCGATGGAAGATCCCCTATCTGCTCATCGGTGGATTAGCGGTTGGCATCGTGGGTGAGGCCCGAGCGACGCAGGACGTCGATCTGATCATCGCCGTCCCCTTGACGGACATCGATTCCATTTCCAAACGAGCTCGGGCAGCGGGGTTTTCTATCGCCAACGCATCGCTCGAGGAAGCGCGGATGACCGGAGCGCTGCGCTTGACCTGGGGTGGCCTGCATGTCGATGTCATCTTCACCTCGACCGAGTTTGAGCAATCCGCCTTCTCTCGGAAGCAGCGTGTCCAGCTTGCGGGATGCTCGATCGATGTCCCAACACCGGAGGACCTCATCTTGTTGAAGTTGGTGCCGGGGCGGCGCAAAGACTTCTTTGACATCGAGTCCATTCTCTTGCGCCACCATGGGAAGCTCGACCTCAAGTATTTGGAGCACTGGGTGCAACGATTAGCTGACGAGATGGAGGACGTCCGGATGTGGGACACCCTCCAGCGGCTCCTGAAAGACACCAAGACGCGAGCCACGTAAGCACCGGGAACGGTCCCTGATGGCTGAACAGGGTCGACGTCGGATTCTTGGCCACAATGGTTCCGAGAGAAAGGGCTTGCACATGCCGAGACACCACATGAGTAGTCCTGATGTTGTGAGGATGCGAAAGAGATGCCTCCGCTAGCCGCAGAACACTCCAATCGGGAGCTTCGGGGAAGGCTCTCTCAGATCACACAGCGACCTCTTGAAACGCAGGAGCCACTCATCCGAGACCTGCAACCAACATACAGGCATTCTATTTCTTTGGACGAACCGGCAAAGAAGCCTTCCTATAATTGTGTTCAGTACGCCTTTGATCTAGTCGATCTTCCGAATGACATTCGCGAGACTGTCGATGAGCTGGAGCGTTGGCGGCGTCAACGTCAATTGCCACGCATCAGTCCGCTCGATACTACATTTGTCAATTTCCTCATCGAGCGGGGCGTTCTCGATGAACCAAGCTGTGCTGAGAGCGAAGACGTCGTCGTGTACCTGAAGAATAAGACGGTCAAGCACGCGGGGAAGATTCAGGGAGAGTTTGTCCATTCAAAATGGAGCTATCTTGGACATCTCTGGCAACATGGCATCTGGGAAGTTCCTATAGGCTACGGGGACGATGTGCTGTTTTTCAAGCACATCGCCAGAGATGACATTTTTCAGCGCTTGTCAGCTTTTATAGAGGACATCCGCAACGCTGACAACAAAAGGAAACAGAATCAGTTGCTCGCATCTCTGCACCATCCATGGCCATAGAGGAATGTGAATCTCGGATGACGGTTCAGTCCAAAATCCAAAATCCAAAATCCAAAATCCGTGTGGCGAGCCTTCCTACTGCCTACTGCCTCCTGCCTACTGCCTACTCCTCATGACGAAATATATCTTCGTGACAGGGGGTGTCGTGTCGAGCCTGGGCAAGGGCATCGCCTCGGCGTCAATCGGGCTGCTGCTGAAGTCCCGTGGGCTGAAGGTGACGCTGCAGAAGCTCGACCCCTACATCAACGTCGATCCGGGGACGATGAGCCCCTACCAGCACGGCGAGGTCTACGTGACCGAGGATGGGGCGGAGACCGACCTGGACCTGGGGCACTACGAGCGGTTCACCGGCTTGACGATGACGAAGGACAACAACGTCACCGCCGGCCGGATCTACCACTCCGTCATCATGAAGGAGCGCCGGGGCGACTACCTCGGCGGCACCGTGCAGGTGGTTCCTCACATCACCGATGAGATCAAGCGCTCCATCACGACACTGGCGGCGCAGGATCACCTCGACGTGGTGATCGTCGAGGTCGGGGGCACGGTGGGCGACATCGAGGGGCTGCCGTTCCTCGAGGCGATCCGCCAGCTGCGCAACGAGCTGGGTCAGGCCAACGCGATCAATATCCACCTGACGCTCGTGCCGTACATCCGCGCGGCGGATGAGCTCAAGACCAAGCCGACGCAGCACTCCGTGGGGAAGCTGCGCGAGATCGGGCTGCAGCCGGAGATCCTGCTGTGCCGGACGGAGAGGCCCTTTTCGGAGGCGGTGCGCCAGAAGATCGCCCAGTTCTGCAACGTGGCGCCGGAGGCGGTGATCCAGGCGCTGGATGTGAGCGACGTGTACGACGTCCCGCTCATGTTCAACCGCCAGCGCCTCGACGACACGATCCTGCGCCTGCTGGCGCTATCCCGTCCCCGGCACGATCTGGCGCAGTGGCGCCGGCGGGTCGTGGAGCGGGCCCTGCATCCGAGGCGTCACGTCCGCATCGCCATCGTGGGCAAGTACGCCCAGCTCCAGGATGCCTACAAGTCCATCGATGAAGCGCTGCGCCACGGCGCCTTGGCCAACGAGGCGAAGGTGGAGCTCGTCCGCATCGACGCCGAGCGGATCGAGCAGGAGGGGGCGGCGGCGGTCCTGAAGGGGTTGCACGGCATCCTCATCCCCGGCGGGTTCGGCGTCCGGGGCATCGAGGGCAAGCTCGAGGCGATCCGGTATGCGCGGGAACGTCGCCTTCCGTTTCTGGGCATCTGTCTGGGGATGCAGTGCGCCGTCATCGAGTTTGCGCGGAACGTCTGCGGCCTGAAGGACGCCAACTCGACGGAGTTTGACCCGAAGACCCCGCATCCGGTGATCAGCCTGCTGGAAGAGCAGCGGGGGGTGACCGCCATGGGCGGCACGATGCGGCTGGGTGCCTCGGTCTGCCGGCTGAGCCGGCGGACGACCGCCTTCGCCGCCTACCGGCGCCAGGAAATCGCCGAGCGCCACCGGCATCGCTACGAGGTCAACAACGCCTACCGCGATCAGTTGACGAAGGCGGGGCTCGTGATCTCAGGGACCTTTGGGCCGGAGGAGCTCGTGGAGATCATCGAGCTGAAAGACCACCCCTGGTTTGTCGCGGGTCAGTTTC
>JAUYPJ010000112.1 GCA_030697665.1 Candidatus Omnitrophota bacterium | reverse complement strand
CGCGTACAACCAGCGCCCCCAGCCCCCAGCCCCCAGCCCCCAGCCTCTTCCGTATCTCGTCATCGTGATCGATGAGCTGGCCGACCTGATGATGGTGGCGGCTCAGGACGTTGAAAGCGCGATCACCCGGCTCGCCCAACTGTCCCGTGCCGTCGGGATCCACATCATCCTGGCGACCCAGCGGCCGTCGGTAGACGTCATCACCGGCGTCATCAAGGCGAACTTCCCGGCGCGCCTGGCGTTTCAGGTCGCCTCGAAGGTCGATTCGCGGACCATTCTCGACGTGAACGGCGCGGACAAGCTCCTCGGCAGGGGCGATCTGCTCTTCCTGCGGCCCGGCACCGCCAAGCCGATTCGCGCCCAGGGCGCCTTCGTCACGGACGCGGAGATCGAGCGGGTGACGGCGTTCCTGAAGCGCCAGCGCGCCCCATCCTATGACGAGCGGCTGGTGGAGCAGGCGCGCCAGCCGGAGGGAACGCTGGATGCCGAAAAGGATGAGCTCTATGCGATGGCGAAGCAGTTGGTGTTGAACACCGGTCAGGCCTCGACCTCCCTGCTGCAGCGACGGCTGCGGCTGGGCTACGGTCGGGCGGCGCGGATGTTGGATCTGATGGAGCAGGAGGGGGTGGTCGGCCCTCCGCAGGGGAGCCGGCCGCGAGAGGTGCTGGTGAGCCGTGAGACCAAGGAGGAGCACGTGGGATGAGCGTCGGGGCTCGATTGCAGCAGGCGCGCAGCGAGCGGAACCTCTCGCTCACCGACGTCGCCCACCAGACGAAGATACAACCCTGGGTCGTGGAGGCGCTGGAGGCCGACCGGCTCCAGGAGCTGATGAGTCCGGTCTACGTCAAAAGCTTCCTGACTTCCTACGCCAAATTTCTCCGCCTGGAACCGGAGCCGCTGGTGGCGCAGCTCCGCTGGCCTCAGTCCGAGCGTCCCCAGGAGGTTCCGCCCGCTCCCGAGCCGCCCGTGGTGCAGTGGCCCGCCGCGCCGCTCTCCTCTGGACGCTTGAGGGTGATCCGGATAGGAGGGGCGCTGGCGGTCAGCGCGGCGCTGGTGGGACTCGTGGTGGCGCCGCGTCTTCGGCGCTCCACGTCCGCCTCGCCGTCGAACGGTCGGGCCCTGGCGAGCATCAGCGGGGTCCAGGAGCCGGTGAACGCCCCGGAGTTGCCGGCGCTCACCCTGCTGCCGACGCAGCCGCTTGCGTTGGGCCTTACCGCCACCCGAACCGCATGGGTCCGCGTGCGCGCCGACGGGAAGCTCGTGAGCCAGCAGCGGCTTGCGCGAGGCGCGAACGAGCAGTGGACGGCCAAGAACCGGTTTGAGGTGATCGTGACCAAGCCCACGCAGATCGAACTGACCCTCAACGGGCAATCCATCACCCCCTTCGCCGTGGCGCATCACGGCCGCCTGCTCATTACCCGCTATGGGATCACCCGACTTCCTGAGGAGAGCCCCTAAGTCAGTAGGCAGTAGGCAGGAAGCAGTAGGCAGTGGGTAGGAAGCCATCAGATGTCCGACGAGGAAACGCGAAGACCTCATCACATGCCGATCCCCCCACCCGGTTCTGGTCTGCCAACGACAGACCAGGCGCGAGTTTCTACCGAAGGAATGGGCCGGCCCTTGGCCGGCCAAGCAGGTGGGGGGACCGTCGCACCAACTGTCAGCCTGATCAGCTTAGGGTGTCCCCGAACCCTCGTGGACTCGGAATTGTATCTGGGCAGGCTCACGCAACGCGGCTTCCGCGCCGTCGAGTCGGTCGAGGGATCGGATGTGGCGATCATCAACACCTGCAGCTTCGTCGAGGACGCCGTCAAGGAATCGATCGACACCGTGCTCAAGGCGGTGGCGCTCAAGCGGCAGGGAAAGCTGAAAGCGGTCATCGTCGCCGGGTGTCTGGTCCAGCGGTTCAAGCAGGATCTGATGAAAGAGCTGCCGGAGGTGGACGGCTTCGTCGGCGTCGATGGATTCGGCGAGATCGACGCGGTGGCCCGGCAGGTGCTGCAGGGCGAGCGTCCTCAGCGCGTGCGGTGGCGCCCCCAGCTCCCGCATCGCGGCGGCCGGGTGGCGCGGACCGCCCTGACCCCCTCCCACTACGCGTACCTGAAGGTGTCCGAGGGGTGCCTCAAGGGCTGCAGCTTCTGCATCATCCCGAAGATCAAAGGACCGCTGAGCAGCCGTCCCATCGAGGCGCTGGTCGAGGAAGCCACGCAGCTCGTGGAGGAGCGCGGCGTGACCGAGCTGATCGTCGTGGGCCAGGACACGTCGGACTACGGCGTGGATCTCTACGGGCGGCCCCGCATCGCGGAGCTGTTGCGCGCACTGGCCAAGATTCCGGGTCTGCGATGGATCCGGCTGCTCTACTGCCACCCGCGCGGCGTCTCCGCCGAGTTGATCCAGACGATCCGGGATGAGCCCGTCATCTGCCACTACCTCGATATGGCGATTGAGCATGCCGATGACGGGGTGCTGGCGCGGATGAACCGGGGGCTCACGCGCTCACGGCTCCTTGAGACCATCCAGACCCTTCGGGCGGAGATCCCCGGCATGGCGCTACGGACCTCGGTGATCGTGGGCTTCCCCGGGGAAACCGATGGAGAGTTCGACACTCTGCTGCGCTTTCTCGAAGAGGTGAAGTTCGAGCGGCTCGGCGCCTTCCGCTATTCCAATGAAGAAGGCTCGGCGGCCTTCCGTCGTCCCCATCAGGTGCCTGAGGCGATTACGCGCGAGCGGTTTGACCGGCTGATGCAGCTCCAGCAGCGCCTCGCCACCGGGCTCAACCAGCAGTGGCTCGGCCGGACGTGCGAGGTCCTCATTGACGAGCCTGACCCCTCGGATCCCGGCGTCTTTCTGGGCCGGACCGCGGCGGACTGTCCTGAGGTGGACGGCCTGGTGTATGTGAAGAGCCCCAGACCCCTCTCGCCTGGGGAGTATGTGACGGCGCGGATCATCGACACCTACGAGTACGACCTCGTCGCCGAGCTTGTCAGATCAGCGGAGAATGTGGAATGTGGAATGGGAAATGCGGATTGATTAAGGTTGTCTGGTTCGGCAATCCACATTTCGAAATCCGCATTCCACATTCCCGATGACCCTTCCGAATAAGCTCACCCTCCTGCGGATCCTCCTGACGTTCGTCATCATGGGCCTGCTGTTCGTTCCGGGGTGGGTGGCGAAGGCCGCAGCGCTTGCGGTCTTTCTGTTCGCCGGCCTCACCGACTGGCTCGATGGGCTCCTGGCGCGTCGGTGGCGTCAGACAAGCTCCCTGGGGGCCCTCCTCGATCCGATCGCGGACAAGGTGCTCGTCCTCGGGACGTTCCTCGCCTTCGTCCAGCTCGGCCTCATTCCCGCGTGGATGGTCCTCGTGATCGCGCTGCGGGAGTTCCTCATCACCGGCGTGCGGCTCTTTGCGGTCAGCCGCCGCCTCGTCCTCTCGGCGGCGAAGGAGGGCAAGCACAAGACCGTCTCGCAGATGGTCACGATCGTCGTCCTCCTCAGCGTGCTCCTCATCCAGGAGTGGATGGGAGAGAGGTTGTCCGAACGGGCGGTCACCGCCATGCAGGGGCTCCTCCTCGGTTGCCTCTGGATCGCGATGGTGCTGACCGTGATCTCCGGGGCGAGCTTCTTCTGGCGGCACCGTCACGTCTTGAGGGATGCGGTCAGCCGGTGATGGGGCGTGGGGCGCGACGGCAGGGAGTGGCAAGCCTGATCGCGACGGTCGGCGGTCTCGGGCGGATCCGATGGGCGCCCGGGACGTGGGGGAGCCTCGTAGGTCTGTTCCTTGGCGTGACGGTCGCGCGCGGATCCGGATGGCCCGCCACGCTGGTCCTGATCGGGGCGGCGTGGGTCGTGGGGGCGGTCGTCGCTAGCGCGGCGGAACGTCAGCTCGGCCGCCACGATCCGCCGGCCATCATCCTCGATGAGGTCATCGGGATGGCGACGGTGTTCCTGGTCGCCCCGTGGACGGCTGAGTCGTGGTTCCCGATGCTCCTCGCGTTTGTCCTCTTCCGCGCCTTCGATATCGCCAAGCCGCCACCCCTGCGTTGGCTTGAGCGGTTACCTGCAGGCTGGGGCGTCATGGCGGATGACCTCGGCGCCTCGGCCTACGCGATCCTGACGCTCCAGCTCATGAACCATTGAACCATTGAACCATTGAACCATTGAGACATTGAGTCATTGGGTCATTGAACGGGTGAACGATTTCCATGCGGGTCTTCGTGGGGATTCCGCTGCCGAACGACGTGAGGGACTCCCTGCACATGCTCCAGCGCGCCCTCATCGAGTCAGGGGCAGATGTGAACTGGGTGGCGCCGGAGCACCTCCATGTCACGCTGAAGTTCTTTGGCGAGCTCTCGGAAGCTCACGTCGAGGCGGCCAAGATGCGGCTTGCCCGTGTGGCCGGCCGGCAGCTCCCGTTCACCATGCGCCTGGCTGAGATCGGAGCATTTCCTTCCCTCGACGCCCCCCGCGTGGTCTGGGTGGGAATCGCTGAGGGGGCTGAGACGGCGGCGTGCCTGGCCGGGTTGATTGAGCAGGAAGGAATGGCGCTGGGGCTTCGGAAAGAGGAGCGGCCGTTTGCGGCTCACGTGACGCTGGGACGCCTTCGGTCGCCTCGGCATCGTCAGGCGCTCGTGCAGCGGCTGCAGGCAAGCTCCTGGCAGCCACCCCACCCGTGGCAGGCGGCCTCGCTCACGCTCTACCACAGCGTCCTGACGCCGGCCGGGCCACGCTATACGGCACTCGCCGATCTTCCGCTCACCGGGTCACGTGCCTCCTCAGCAGCGAGCGGCGTAGCCAGTCCAGGGCGGCCTGCGCCGCCTGGGCCTTGACGGCTGAGCGGTCGCCGACAAAGTGGCAGCGCCGAGTGAGGGTGCGGCGCCCATCCGAGAGACCGATGTCGACAAGCCCCACAGGTTTCTTCACGGTTCCTCCGGTGGGACCCGCAATGCCGGTAATTGCCAGCCCGTAATCGGCCTTCGCTCCTCGGCGAACCCCCTCGGCCATGGCCCGCGCGACCGGTTCGCTCACGGCCCCATGCCGGGCGACCAGGCGCGGGCTCACCCCCAGCAATTCCTCCTTCATCCGGTTGTGATAGGCGATGACCCCCAGGAGGAAGTACCGAGAGCTGCCGGGGACATTCGTGATCAGATCAGCGACCAGCCCGCCGGTGCACGACTCGGCGATGGCCAGCGTCGCGTGGCGGCGCGCGAGGAGTTGGCCGATGACCCCTTCGAGCGTCTGTTCGTCGATGCCGTACACGGCGTGTCCCAGTCGGCGGCGCAGCGCCCCTTCCAGGCGATCCAGGAGTCGGACGGCGACGCGGCGAGGCCTGCCCCTTACGGTGAAGCGCGCGTCCACCATCAGCAGGTGCGGATAGAGGCCGATCTCGACTGACGGGGGGATGAGGATCTGCTTGAGCGCCGCTTGGATCTGGAGCTCGACCCACCCGATCGTCCTGATCGTCCGGCTGACGATGGGGCGCGTCCGTTGAAGCCGGCGCAGCCGGGGCAGCACGCTGCCATCCAGGATGGCGCGCATCTCGCGTGGGACTCCGGGCAGCGCGACGAGCACGGTCGTCCCGAGGCGAAGCCAGAGGCCCGGCGCAGTGCCGAGCGGATTCGGCAGCGCAGCGGCGCCGGAGGGCACGGACGCCTGCCGCAGCGCACGCTGCGCCAAGCGCCGATGATGCGCGTGGTAGAACGCCCGGATGCGCCGGGCCACCGGGGGATGCAACAGGAGCGGGCGGTTCGTGGCGGTGGCGATCGCCTCCAGCGTAAGGTCGTCGACGGTAGGCCCCAGCCCGCCGGTGACGATGACGAGCGGGCTGCGGCGCAGGGCCTGCCGGAGCTCCTCCACGATGATCGCCGAGGCGTCCGGCAGTGCGATCTGCCGGAGGCACGCAATGCCCAGCTCTTGGAGCCGGCGCGCCAGGTACGTGACGTTGGTGTTGGGGGTCTGGCCGCTGGTCAGCTCAGACCCGACGGCGAGCAGCTCGGCGTGCATACGTTCATTATGGGCCAAGGCGAGTTCCGCGTCTACTGGCGCATGGCATCGCCGCGGATGGTGGGCTCAGCGAGAAGGGTTGTGAAAATTGTTCAGCAGAACTGGGAAGTCGGAATGTCTTCACAAGGTACTCCGCCAGGGGGTTGGGCCACTTGCGCCTGGCAGAGACTAGATAGATCGTCTCGTAGATCCCCGGCGGGGTTTTCTTCCCGAGTGCCACCAAGCCGCCTGCGGGTAAGCTCACCGAGAGCGTGTGCACATTCAAGGGGGTCACGCCGTGACCCGAAAGCGCCAGCCGTCGCGCCACCTCGACGTCCTGGACCTCAGCCACGATGCGGGGGGAG
>JAUYPJ010000106.1 GCA_030697665.1 Candidatus Omnitrophota bacterium | reverse complement strand
TAGCGTACAGCGTAGAGCGTTCAGCGTACAGGTGGAACACGGCCTCGCTATACGCTATACGCTATACGCTCTACGCTGATGAAACGAGGCGCGGTCAGCCGAGAACAACGGGTCCTCGTGTTCGTGGGAGGGCTTGCAATCCTCACGGCGTGGGTGTACGCTGTCTACATCATCGGGCCGTTGCAGCGCGAGACGAGCCAACTGGGGCGACAGATCCGCGAGGCGCGTGAGCAGCTCAGGATCCTCGAGGTGGCGGTCGGCAGCGAGGCGGCGCTCGAGGAGAAGTCCCGCCGGCTGCACGAGTCGGTGCGGGCGCTGCGGGGATCGCTCACGCCGGAGGCGGAGTTGCCCAGCGTGATCGAACTCCTCACCGAGCTAGCCAGCCAGACGCAGGTGAAAGTCCAGACGATCTTTCCGCAGCGCCCTGCCGAGCCGATGGAGCCGACGGCACCTGACGCGGGGCAGGGCTCCCTCCCCACCTCCCTCCCGGCGGTCTATTATAAGGAAGTTCCCATTCAAATCGACGCCCTGGCGGGCTACCATCAGCTGGGGACGTTTCTCAACTTGGTGGAAACCGCGGACAAGCCGATGCGGCTGCTGAGCCTGCGGATCTCCGCCAATCCGAAAGAACCCCGGTGGCATCGCGTCAAGCTCCTGGTCCAGTCCTACCTGGCCGTGCCGGAACCGGCGCCTGTGGAGCCCCCTCCCTCGGTCTTGGGCCTCGGGATCCCTGCCGAGGAATCCCGAGCCGCGGCGAGGGACGGGCAAGCCCGGGGCTCCACTGCTGTCGTCCTTCGATCCTTCGACGCGGCCTTCGGCCTTGCTCAGGATCGTGGTGAGCGACCAACGGGAGTCGAACCACGACTCGCTTCGCTCGCTCACCTCGTGCCGAGCGCGGCCCTCGGTGCGAGGCAGGACGACCCTTCGCCTCGGGGTGGGCGACATCCTGAGCGAGGGCTCCCCGGCCAAGGCCGGGGCCCGAGTCGAAGGGTCGGGGCGCTGCCATAGCGATGGACCGTCCCTGGCTCTTTCTCGGAATGGGGATAGGGTGGGCGGGGCTGTGCCTGAGCGCATGGGGGGCCCTCAAGGAGACCGCGAAACCCCAGAAGCCGCCTCAGCAGCAGGAGGAGCTGTTCCGGTATGATGCGGGGGGACGCCGCGATCCGTTTATCGCCCTGATCCAAGACGGACGGTTCACGAGGACGAGCCCGATCGCCCAGGTTGACACCTCCAAGCCGGTGTTGTATGGCATCCTCTGGGATCCGTCGGGGCAGTCCTTGGCGTTGATCAACGATACCGAAGTCACCGTCGGGGATGCGGTGAGCGGCTACCAGGTGCAGGAGATTCGGGAGGACGCGGTGGTGCTGACCGACGACGGAGGCCATCCCCTGGTCCTCCGGGTGTCCTTCGAGACGGCACCGCCGGGATACACTCCAGACGACGCCACAAGGGAGGGAGGTGAGGGTCGGTGAAGATCAACGGCGCGACACTCGCGATCGGGATCGGAGGAGTGCTCCTGCTACTCATCGGCAGTCCGGGAAAGGGATGGGGACAGGAGGAGGAGCCTGCTGCGGCCCAAGAGGAGCGTCTCCCAGGCCACGAGGAGCTGGAGGCGGAGATCAACGAGCTGGAGCAGCGGCTGGGGATCTCCGGCGGCGAAACCCGTGAGGAGCCCGCCGCGGGTGTGACGGTGGCGACCCCTGGGGCAGCCAGTGGGTTGGTGAGCGTGGACTTCAAGGATGCCGACATCCGACAGGTGCTCCGGATCCTCTCGCTGAAAAGCGGGGTGGACATCGTCGCGGGCAGCGACGTGGAAGGGCTGGTGACGATCAAACTCACCGATGTGCCCTGGGAGCAGGCGCTGGACATCGTCCTGCGGACGTACGGCTTCGCCTACGAGCGGAAGGGCAAGATCATCCGCGTGATGAGCACGGCGGCGCTTGAGCAAGAGGCGCTCTCGACGGAGGTGTTCCCCCTCGGCTACGCGAAGGCCAAAGAGGTGCCCGAGGTGGTCAAGGAGATGCTGTCGGATCGCGGGAAGGTGAAGTTCGACGAGCGCACCAACACGGTCATCGTCACCGACATCCCCACGAGCCTCTTCCAGATCAAGGCCATTATCGAGCGGTTGGACCAGCGCACCCCCCAGGTGTCGATCGAGGCGAAGGTCGTCGAGACAAAGTTGACGAAAGATGAGAGCCTAGGGGTTGATTGGAGCGACTCCATCACCTTCACGGTGAGTCCCGCCACCGCCCCGACGACGTTTCCGTTTCGCGGCGGGGCCGAGCTCGGCGCGGTGGGTTCATCGCTGATCCCGCGCCCCGGGGCGTTCAGCCCGACCGGCGGCGCGTCGCTGACGAAGGGCCGCATCCCCGAGACGGGCGGGCAGTTCACCTTCGGCACGTTGACCTCCTCGAGCCTGGCGACGATCCTGAACTTCCTGGAGAGCCGCACGGACACCCACATCGTGTCGAACCCGAACATCCTCGTCCTCAACAACCAGGAAGCGAAGATCCATATCGGGGAAGAGTACCCGGTCCCCCAGTACTCGCTGGATCCTTCCACCGGCCGCACGTCGATCAGCGGGTATACCCCCAAGCTCACGGGGACGGTGCTCACGGTGACGCCCCATGTGAACCCGAACCTGGAGATCGTCGTCGATCTGAAGCCTGAGATCATCGCGGTGGGGACGGAGGTCACCTACAGCCTCGGAACGTCCAGTGGGAGCGTCTCCTTCCCGCGCTTCACGACCCAGACCGCCCAGACCCAGGTCCGCATTCAGAACGGCCAAACGATCGCGCTGGGAGGGCTCGTGAAGACCAACGACACGAAGGTAGTCACCAAGGTGCCCGTGTTGGGAGACATTCCGATCCTCGGGCTCCTCTTCAAGAACACGCGGTGGTACAGCGGAGGCAGCGATCCGGTCCGCCAGGATCTGCTCATCTTCCTTACGGTGCGGCTGATGGAAGAGGGGACCGGGTTTCAGCAAGCGGTGGCGGCCGCCCAGGAGCCGCCGGCCTACGAGTGAGACGCAGCGCACACACAAGGAGCGGTAGTGCCTGAATTTCCCCTTGACACCACAGAGGCCACAGAATGCCACAGAGACACGGAGAAATCCTTGAGGAGCCGTTTCTGTGCTTCCGTGGCGTTTCCGTGATTCCGTGGTGTGAACAGGCAAGTGAAGGCAGCACACAAGGAGCGCGCGATGAGGAGCTTCTCCGCACAACGGTGGCTCGTGCTCGCGGCGATCGGGTTGGGGCTTGGACTGGCGGGCGTCTTCTCGGGACGGGGCGCCTCAGCCCAGGAATCGGCGAAAAAGACCACCGCGGCGCGAGGCATCAGCGTGCATGCGGATGAGGAGCAGATCAAACGACTTGAGGAGAAGCTGGATCAAGTCCTTGCCAATCAAACCAAGATCCTCGAGCAGTTCGACGTCGTGAAGGAGGAGCTGCGGATCATCAAGATCCGAGCGACCTTGCGGGGCGGCTCCTGACGACGCCTCACCACCCCTCCTGCTAAGGCTTGGCCCTCCCGTCTCTCTCCTGTCCCTCTCCATCTTCCCAAATAAAAGGTAGCGCTACCTTGACGCTCTTTTCAACAATATGATATACTTCCCGCGAGATGCAGTTCAGTGAGCTGGTGGGAGGGAAGTGGCCCAACTGGGTGGATCTGCTCGTTGTAATCCTTTTTCTCAGAATGTGTTATAGCGGTCAGGCCCATGGGTTGCTGTGGGAGCTGCTCCACCTCGTGGGCCTGATCAGCGTCACGGCGCTGACGCTGAACTTTTCGACCCCCGCTGCGCAGTGGCTGGAGAGCTGGCTGCGGGCCTCCCCGATCTTGGCCGCTGCGGTGGGGTTTTGGGGGCTGTTTCTCGGCTTGCTCGCGGTGAAACGCCTCCTCGTGAAGCTCATCACCCACGCGGTCAAGTGGGAGGGGGCTCATTGGGCGATCCACGGCCTCGGGGGTCTCCTTGGGGGGATACGGGGCTTGTGGTGGTCCGGGTTCATCCTCATCGCGCTGTCGCTGAGCGGATGGACCTACGTGCAAGAGAGCGTCGAGCAGCGCTCCATCCTCGGGCCGGGGCTGGTGGAGGTCTCACGCAAGAGCCTGACGCGCGTGGCGGACTGCTTCCCCGGCGCCCAAGCCCGGGGCCAGGCGCTGATCCCGTCACTGGGGCCGGTTCCCAGATGATCTCCCCAAGCACAGGCAACGCTCTCAGCACCTGGACAAGACATTCAATGGCGTCTCTGAGAATAGGCTTCGTCGCGTCTCTCACTCATCACTCATCACTCATCACTGATCATGCCGTTGATTCCTGACGACGTCATCGACGAGGTGCAAACGCGCGCGGATATTGTGGAGCTGATCGGCCGCTACGTGCCGCTCAAACGGTCCGGCCGGCATTTCAAGGCCACCTGCCCGTTTCACAAGGAGAAGACCCCTTCGTTCATGGTGAACACGGACAAGCAGATCTTTCACTGCTTCGGGTGCGGGGTGGGCGGGAACATCTTCAGCTTCCTGATGCGGTACGATCGGTTGACGTTTCCGGAGGCGGTGCGACATCTCGCTGACCACATCGGGGTGCCGGTGCCGGAGCACGACCGGAGCGACGCGCAGGACGAGCTTCGCAATCGCCTGGCGGCGCTGATGGAGCAGGCGTGCCGCTATTTCGAGCGGACTTTCCTCTCGCCCCGACTGGGCCAGGCGGCGCGGGCGTACGTGGAGCAGCGGGGGGTGTCGGAACCCACGCGTGGCCTCTTCCGGATCGGCCTGGCGTCCGGCGGCTGGAGCCGTCTCCTGAGTGCCGCCAAAGCGACCGGGGTGTCGGTCGAGCACCTGGAAGCGGCGGGTCTGGTGGTGCGGGGATCCGCGCGCGTGTATGACCGGTTCCGGCATCGACTCATGTTTCCGATCGTCGATCTCCGAGGACGGGTGCTGGGTTTTGGGGGACGGAGCCTCGATGCGCAGCAGGAGCCGAAGTACCTCAACAGCCCTGAGACCCCCCTCTACTCCAAGGGGCGGCACCTCTTCGGCTTCGCGCAGGCGAAGGAGTCGATCCTGCGCGAACACCTGGCGATCGTGGTGGAAGGCTACTTTGACTGCGTGGTGCTGGCCGGCGCGGGGCTGTCCCACGTCGTATCGCCGCTGGGGACGGCGCTGACGGCCGACCAGGCCCGCCTGTTGAAACGGTATGCCGAGCGCGTCGTCCTGGCGTTTGACGCAGACGCCGCAGGCGAACAGGCCACGTTGCGCGGGATCGACGTGCTCGTGGAGACCGGGCTCAGCGTGCACGTCGCGCAACTGCCATCAGGCGTGGATCCGGATGAGTATCTGCGCGCGCACGGACGGGAGGCGTTCGAGGCGCTCATCGCGCAGAGCGTCGGCATCCTTGAGTTCCTCATTGAGGCGGCGCTGCGCCGTTACCCTGGGGGCGGCACCGAGGAGAAGGTGAACGCCGCGCAGTTCGTGCTTCCTACAATCGCCAAGGTGCCCAACGCGATGTTGCGCAGCGAGTACGTCCGGGTGCTGGCCCAGCGGCTCCATCTGGCGGAGGAGGCGGTGGGGCAGGAGTTGGCGAACGTGAAGCCACGCCTCCCCACAGCGCTAAAGCAGCCGCAGGTCCCTCTTCGAGTCGGGCAAGGGCTGACGACGCCGATGAGCCGAGCTCCGGCGGCCGGCACGGTGTCCGGCGCGGAGCGGCTCCTGACCGCCCTCGTGCTTGATGATCCGGGCCGGTGGGAGCAGGCCCGCAGCTCGGTGTCGCTGGAGGAGATTGATCCCCGCTTACAGCGGATCATTGGGGTGGTGGGTGAATTGGTGTCCGCCCAGCGGGAGGCCACGCCGGCTCAAGTGATCTCGCGGCTGTCGGACGACCCTTCGACTCGCGCCACAGCCTTCCCTCAACACGGCTCGGGACAGGCTGGCCGTCCCTCGACTTGCGCTCGGGACGGCCACCCTGAGCGGAGTCGAACGGGTGGCCCTGGGCTCGCTCACCTCGTGCCGAGCACGGCACTCGGTGCGAGGCAGGATTCCGCCCCATCCCTCGGCCCGATGCCTCGGGATCCTGGCCGAGGAATCCCGAGCGTCAGCGAGGGACGGGCGCACAGCGAGGTGCCACCCCGCCCTGGCGGGGTGGGGCTCCACGGGCAGGAGGCGCTGGTCGCCGAGCTGGTGGAATTGGCGCGCTCCATCGCGTCGAAGGATGAGGCGTTTGAGGAGTGTCTCCGGCGGTTGCGCGCCAACCGGCGGAGGCGCCACTTCGCGCAGTTGCGCGAGCAGTTGGACACCGCGCAAGCGGCAGGGCAGGAGGCGGAAGTCCAACGGCTGCTGGTGGCGTACCAAGAGCAGCTCAAGGGAGGCTAACCGCATGGGAGAGCAACCGATCAAGCAGAAGCCGATCAGTGAACGATGGGCACGGGTGATTACCATGGGTCGTGACAAGGGCCGCTTGACCTACGAGGAATTGAACACGCTCCTCCCGGAAGATGTCGCCTCGCCGGAGGAGATCGATGAGCTGTTGACGCTGCTCGGCAAAGAGCATATCGAGATCGTCGACAAGCCGAGGGCGTCCAGCCGTCTCGAGGAGCGGGAAGAGAAAGAGCAGCGCGAGGAAGAGGCGGTGGAGGCGGTGGAGACCAAGCAGCTCGATGATCCCGTGAAGATGTACCTGCGCCAGATGGGGCAGATCCCCCTGCTGACCCGCGAGCAAGAGCTGACGCTGGCCAAGAAGATCGAGGCGACTGAGCTGGCCTACCGCTACGCCGTCGTGAGCCTGCCGATCGCGCGACGGGAGATCCTCCGGCTGACCGAGCTCCTGATCGAGGGGACCCTCAACCCCGAAGACTATTCCAAGGACGATCCCACCCTGAAGCGGGAGGAGCTGGTGGAGCTGCTCGTCACCTTGCGCAGACGCCTGAAGAAGACCCGCAGCAAGGTCCAGATCCTGCGGGTGATGACCGACTACCACCTGACGATCCAGGCGATCGAGTGGATGGTGGAGCAGGTGAGAACCTACCTCCGCGCCGCGGAAACCGGGGAACGGCAACTGGCCGGCGCCAGGCGCGCCGGCCTGCGCACCAGGAGCGCGCGGGTCCAGCAGCTCTTGAAGAACCGTCTCGAGCAGCTCCGACAGCTCGGGGGCTCGCTGGAGAAGATGCGCCTGACGATCAAGGAGATCGAGCAGAAAGAAGGGGAGTACACGAGAGCCAAGAAGGCGTTGGTCGAAGCCAACCTGCGCCTGGTCGTCAGCATTGCCAAGAAATATACCAACCGGGGCCTGTCCTTCCTGGATCTGATCCAAGAGGGGAACATCGGGTTGATGAAGGCCGTCGAGAAGTTCGAGTATCAGCGCGGGTACAAGTTCTCCACCTACGCGACGTGGTGGATCCGCCAGGCGATCACCCGCTCAATCGCGGATCAGGCCCGGACGATCCGGATTCCGGTCCACATGACCGAGACGATCAATAAGCTCATCCGCGTCTCGCGCGTGATCGTCCAGGAGACGGGGCGTGAGCCCGCGCCGGAAGAGGTGGCCCGCGCCACCGGCATCCCGGTCGACAAGGTGCGGGGGATCATGAAGATCGCGCAGGAGCCGATTTCGCTGCAGACGCCCATCGGCGAGGATGGCGACACGCACTTCGGCGACTTCATCGAGGACAAGCGAGCGGTCTCGCCCGCCAACGCGACCGCCTACAGCATGCTGAAGGAACAGATCGGCGACGTCCTGGTGACGCTCTCCGACCGCGAGCGCCAGGTCCTGATGCTGCGCTTCGGGCTCCAGGACGGCTCGCCCCGGACGCTTGAAGAGGTCGGGCAGATGTTCAACGTGACGCGGGAGCGGGTCCGGCAGATCGAGGCCAAGGCGCTGCGCAAGCTGCGCCACCCCACCCGGAGCCGCCGGTTGCGCAATTTCTTGGAGTTGACGTTCTCGCAAGAGAAGACGCACGTCATCTGATGGAGATCCCCGGTGGAGCCGGGGTTTCTCCGCAGGACGCGACCCCTTCGGCCTGATCGCCGAAGGGGTCGTTCGTGAGGCGAGACTCTTGAGCACGGCACCGATTTTCGGCGTATACTATGCCCTCGCTCTTTGCTTCGAGAATGGGCTTCATCGAGGAGGTCTGAGCGGGCTGGTAGCTCAGTGGCAGAGCAGCTGGCTCATAACCAGTTGGTCGGAGGTTCGATCCCTCCCCGGCCCATGGTCCTTTCGAAGAGAAGGGGAGGGATCGAAGGCCGAGTGCCCACCGCACTCGGTGCAGCAGCCGCAATCGATGCGGCTGCGGAATGCCGAACGCGCTGGCGGTCGGCCATTCCGCGGCTGCCTCGATGGCAGCCGCTCTAGGAGCATGAGCTGGCGGCCACCGGCGATTCGGCCCTGGCTGGAGTGAAGCCGAGGAGTCCCGAGCGAAGGCGAGGGACGAAGGCGGCGATTCCTCATTACACAGATTTTCAGGGCGGTTAGCTCAGCCGGTTAGAGCGCATGCCTCACATGCATGAGGTCAGAGGTTCGATTCCTCTACCGCCCAGGGTCTTCATCGATAACGAATGGCTGAGCAGCTAGAAGTTTTGAAACGGCTCCAGGGGCTGGACGGGCAACTCTACCGGCTTCGCCGACAGCGAGCGGACACACCTCGCGAGTTGGAGCAGGTCGCCGCCGTCGTCGGGGCGCGCCAAGCGCAGGTGAGCGGCGTCGAGGCACGCCTGAAGAGCCTCCAGATGGCCCAGAAAGAGAAAGAGCTTGAGCTGCAGACGAAGGAGGCCAGCGTCAAGAAATTCCAGGCCCAGCTCTTCCAGGTGAAAACCAACAAAGAGTACGCCGCCCTGCAGCGGGAGATCGAAGCGCTCAAGGCGGATAACTCGCTGTTCGAAGAGGCCATCCTGAAGACCTTGGAGGCCATTGATGAGGTCCTGCGCGAACGGACACGCGTCACCCAGCAGCTCGAGGAACAACAGCGCCGATGGCGCAGCGAGCAGGAACGCGTGACGCGGGAACTTTCGGCCATCGAGGAGCAGATCGCCCAACTCGAGCGCGAGCGACAGGCCCTCGTATCGGAAGTGCATCCGGAGACCTTGGCCTTGTACGAGCGGGTCCTTCATCTCCGGGAGGGACTGGCCCTGGTGCCCTTGGTGGGGGAGGCCTGCGGCGGCTGTGATCGGCGGTTGCCTCCGCAAGTCATCAATGAGGTCTACCTCAAGCCCGGCTTGGTGAGTTGCGAGCATTGCAGCCGCATCCTCTATTTTGATGACGCCCGCTCCAAGCTCTGAGGTCTACATCGATGGGGCCAGCCGGGGCAACCCAGGGCCGGCGGGCGTCGGGGCGGTCTTCGTGGATGAGCGCGCGCAGCCCGTGCGGCAGTTTTCAAAGGGGATCGGCGTCTCGACCAATAACGTGGCCGAGTACCTGGCGCTGCTCTACGCGCTCCAGGAGGCGGTGCGCGCCGGCTACAGGAGTCTGACGGTCAAGAGCGATAGCGAGCTGCTGGTCCGTCAACTCAACGGGCGCTACCGGGTTCGCGATCCGCACCTGCGGCTCTTGCATGACCTGGCCCTTCATCTGACACAGGGCTTCGTGAGTTGCCGGGTTGAGCATATCCCGAGGGCCCAGAACGCGTTGGCGGATCGTCTCGCGAGCCAGGCCGCGAAACACCAGCGAGGAGTTCTTTGACACGCGACCCG
>JAUYPJ010000007.1 GCA_030697665.1 Candidatus Omnitrophota bacterium | reverse complement strand
GTACAGCATCGACCAGAACCTGTGGGGCACCAGCATTGAATCGGGCGCGCTTGAGGATCCGTGGCGGGAGCCACCGGCGGATACCTATCGCTCCATCCGCATGCCAGAGCGCGGCGCGTCGCGACCCGCGTACGTCGAGATCGGCTTCAGCCGCGGCGCGCCGACGCATCTGAACGGACGGCGCCTGCCGCCCATCCGCCTGGTGGAGCGCCTCAACGCGCTCGGCGCAGCGCACGGCATCGGACGATCGGACATGATCGAAAGCCGGGTCGTGGGCATCAAGTCCCGGGAGGTCTACGAGGCTCCTGCGGCGACGATCCTGCTGGAAGCCCACCAGGAGCTGGAGCGCCTCATCTTCGATCGCCGGCTGCTCCAGTTCAAACAAGGCGTGGCGCTGAGCTACGCTGAGCTGATCTACGCCGGGCTGTGGTACGCGCCCCTGAAAACCGCCTTGGACGCCTTCGTGCGGCACACGCAACGCCGGGTGGCGGGAACCGTGCGCCTGAAGCTGTTCAAAGGCACCTGCCAGGTGGTGGGACGCAAGTCCCCCCACGCGCTCTATCGGGAGCGGCTGGCCACCTACTCCTCCGGGGATCAATTCGACCAGCGCGCCGCGGCGGGCTTCATCAAGCTGTTCGGCCTTCCGTATGAAGGGAGAGGGACAAGGGGATTGATTCATTGAATCATTGAGTCATTGAATCATTGAGTCATTTGTGGAAGCCAATGGCTCAATGAATCAATGGGTCAATGGATCAATCACACGGCGGACAATGATGCGGAAGTTATGGGGTGGGCGGTTCACGAAGAAGACGGACCCGTTGGTGGAGCGATTCACCTCCAGCATTGCGGTGGACTTCCGGCTGGCGCGATACGACGTGGAAGGCTCCATCGCCCACGCCAAGATGCTGGGTCGCTGCGGCATCATTTCGGCGCGCGACTCCCGACGGCTGGCCGGCGGGCTCACCCGGATCCTGCGCGAGATCCAGCGGGGCCGCTGGCGCCCTGACCCGCGCGCCGAGGACGTCCACACCCAGGTCCAGCAGACCCTGGAGCGGCTGATCGGGCGCGTGGCCCGCAAGCTCCAGACGGCGCGCAGCCGCAACGACCAGGTGAGCCTCGACCTGCGGCTCTACTGCCGCGACGCGGTCAACCGATTGGCCGCGGCGATCCAGACGGCGCAGCGCGCGTTGGTCTCGCTGGCGAGCCGCTACCCGCATGCGGTGATTCCCGGCTACACGCACCTCCAGCGCGCGCAGCCCGTGCTGCTGGCCCACCATCTGCTCGCGTACGTCGAGATGCTCCAACGGGACCGGGAGCGGCTCCAGGACGCCCGCAAGCGGATCGACGTCTCGCCGCTCGGGGCGGGGGCGCTCGCCGGCACGTCGCTGCCAATCGACCGGCGCTACGTCGCTTCGCTGCTGCGCTTCCCGCGCCTGGCCGAGAACAGCATGGATGCGGTGTCGGACCGGGACTTCGCGCTGGAGCTGGTCGGCATCCTCGCGAACCTGGCGATCCACCTCTCGCGCTTCGCGGAAGACGCGATCCTCTGGTCCACCGAAGAGTTCGGCATCCTGGCGCTCGATGACGCCATCGCCACCGGCTCCAGCCTGATGCCCCAGAAGAAAAATCCGGACGTGCTGGAGCTGATCCGCGGCCAGACCGGGCTCGTCGTGGGGCAGCTTGTCGCCTTGCTGACGATGCTGAAGGGGCTGCCCCTGTCGTATCACCGGGATCTGCAGTGGGACAAGCGGGCGGTCTTCGGGGCGGTCGACGCAAGCCTCGAGGCGTTGGACGTCCTGGCGCGCGTCCTGCGGCATCTGCGGGTGCGGACCACGCGCCTTTCGCGGCTGCTCGAATCGGACGCCCTCTGCGCAACCGACCTGGCGGAGCACCTGGTCAGCCGGGGAGTGGCGTTTGCCGACGCCCATGCGCTCCTCGGCCGGCTCGTCGCCCTGGCGGAACGCCGAGGGCTCACGCTGCGCGAGCTGCCCCTGCGCGAGTTCACGCGGCTTTCCCCCCACTTGGATGAGCGGGCGAAAGCGCTGCTCGATCCGTCCCGTTCGGTGGCGCGCAAACGGAGCGCCGGCAGCACGAACCCGCGGCAGGTGGAACGGGCGCTCAATCGCTGGAAGAAGCGCCTCGCGATAAAATTGATCCAATCCAAAATCTAAAATCTGAAATCCAAAATCCGTAAATCTTTTTGAGGGACGATGCACTACCCGCACGATTTCCAGATGGTCGGCGGCGAGCTCCACTGCGAGCGCGTGGCCGTTCGGCGCATCGCACAGACCGTCGGCACGCCGGTGTACGTGTACAGCTTCCGGACGCTCGTCAATCACCTGCGAGGGCTTCAACAGGCCTTCCGGAGCCTGCGTCCCCTCATCTGCTTCTCCGTCAAGGCCAATGGCAACCTGGCCATCCTGCGGCTGTTGGTGCAGCGGGGAGCGGGTCTTGACATCGTCTCGGGTGGGGAGCTCTACAAGGCGCTGCGGGTGGGTTGCCCGCCCTCGCGGATCGTGTTTGCCAGCGTGGGCAAGCAAGACAAGGAGATCCGCGAGGCGCTCCGCGCCGGGATCTTCTGCTTCAACGTCGAGTCCGCCCCGGAGCTTGAGGCGATCGACCGCTGCGCCAGGCGCCTGAGGACGACCGCCCGCGTGGCGCTGCGCATCAACCCCGACGTGGACGCGAACACCCACCGTCACATCACGACGGGGATCGCGGAGAGCAAGTTCGGCATCGATCCGGCGACCGCCCTGGCGCTCCTGCGACGGGCGGCGGCGCTTCGAGGAGTGCGGTTCCTCGGCGTCCATGTCCACATCGGCTCCCAGATCACCCAGGCGCGGCCGTTCCTCCACGCCATCCGGCGCACGGCGGAGGTGGTCATCCGCGCTCGGCGGTTGGGCGTGGGGTTGGAATGGTTGAATCTCGGCGGCGGCCTCGGCATCATCTACAAGGACGAGCAGCCCCAGACCCCGCAGGCGTTTGCGTCGGCGGTCCTGCCGCTTTTGCAACCGCTTCGCGTCCGCCTTATCCTTGAACCGGGCCGCTTCATCGTGGGCAACGCCGGCGTCCTCGTGACGCGGGTGCTCTACGTCAAGCCCGCCCCCCGCCGACGGTTCGCCGTTGTCGACGCGGGCATGAACGACCTCATCCGTCCGGCGCTCTACGGGGCCTATCATGAGGTCGTCCCGGTACGGCAGGATCGTCCACCGTCCACCGTCCACCGTCCACAGCGGTATGACGTGGTCGGCCCGATCTGCGAAAGCGCCGATGTCCTGGCGCGTGATCGCCGCCTGGGCCCACTCCACCCGCGCGACCTGCTGGCGGTGCTGGGGGCCGGGGCGTACGGATCCACGATGGCGTCGAACTACAACGGCCGCTTGCGGCCGGCGGAGGTGCTGGTCCGTGGGCGCCGCTGGGCGCTCATCCGCCGACGCGAAACACGGAGGGATCTCATCCGTCACGATGTTATCCCCCGTGCGCTGCTCAAATGATCAGGGATCTGAACATTCCCTTCACGAAAATGACGGGGACGGGCAACGACTTCGTCCTGATCGATACGATCCGCCACGACCTCGGCCCGCTGCGGACGGCATGGCCGTCGGTGGCCAGGCGGTTGTGCCATCGGGCGACCGGGCCAGGCGCGGATGGGTTGCTGGTGCTGTCCCGCTCGGCGACAGCGGACGTCCGCATGCGCATCTTCAACCCCGACGGCAGCGAGCCGTCGATGTGCGGCAACGGGATCCGCTGTCTCGCCCGGTACGTCATCCAAGGGGCGGGGGGCAGGCCCACCCCGGCGGTCGTGAAAGGCGGGCCGGGGGGGCAGGCCCACCCCGGCGGTCGTGAAAGGCGGGCCGGGGGGGCAGGGGGCGGGTCGGTGACGATTGACACCCGCGACGGCATCAAGCGGGCCGTCGTGCAGAATGCCGCGCGCGTCACAATCGACATGGGCATCCCGAGGCTGATCGAGCATCTGGACCATCTGCGGGTCGGCCCGCAGCGCCTTGCGCACCTCGATCTCATCGACTCCGGCGTGCCGCACCTTGTCTGCTGGGTGGACGATGTCGCCCGCATCGACGTTGAGGACCTCGGCCGGAGGCTCCGGCGCCATCCGCGCTTTCGCCCGGCGGGCGTCAACGTCGATTTCATCCAGCTCCTCGATGAGCAGCGGGCGTCGCGCAGCCGAACGTGCTCCGTGACGATCCGCATGCGGACGTATGAGCGGGGGGTTGAGGGCGAGACCCGCGCCTGCGGCACCGGCGCCGTTGCCGCGGCGACGTCGGTGGCTCATGCCAGCATCATGGGGACGGCTGCCCACGACGCCCGAACCCTCTCGTATCATGTCCAGGTGCGCGTGCCCGGCGGGCTCCTGCGGGTGAGGCTCGATCTCCTCTGCGGCCAGGATGGGCGACTCACCGTCCGGAGGGCGCTCCTCGAAGGAGAGGCGCGGGAGCTCGGACGAGGAACCGTGAGATGGAATGGAAAGGGGGTGGGATGAACCTCAGCGGATCGATGGTGGCGTTGGTGACCCCGTTCGACGGCGAACGGATCGACGAAGCGGCCCTGAAACGGTTGGTGGAGCTCCACGTGCAATCCGGCACCAGCGCCCTGGTGCCGTGCGGCACGACCGGGGAGTCCGCCACCCTCTCTTTCGAGGAGCATGACCGCGTCATTGAGCTGACCGTCCAGTACGCCCGTGGGCGGATTCCCGTTATTGCGGGCACCGGCTCCAACAATACCCAGGAGGCGATCCGGCTGACGCAACACGCCAAAACCGTGGGAGCGGATGCGGCGTTGTTGATCGCTCCGTACTACAACCGCCCCACCCAGCGCGGCCTCGTCCTCCACTTCAAGGCGATCGCCGAGGCGGTGGAGCTGCCGCTGATCATCTACAACATTCCGTCCCGCACGGCGGTGAACGTGGAGCCGGAGACGTTCGCCCAACTGGCCGCCATCCCCAACATCGTGGCGGTCAAAGAGTCCAGCGGCAACCTCGAGCAAATGAGCCGCATCCTCCAACTCACCGAGGGCAGACTCATTCTCCTCTCAGGCGACGACGCGTTGACCCTGCCGGCGCTCGCCATCGGGGGACGAGGGGTGATCTCCGTCGCCGCGAACATCGTCCCGAAGGACGTCGCCGCGATGGTCGCGGCGTTTCAGGCGGGCCGGCATGACGAGGCGATCCGATGGCACCGAAAGCTGCTGCCGCTGGTGAAGAGCCTCTTCCTGGAGACGAACCCCATCCCCGTCAAGACCGCCATGGGGCTGCTCGGCATGATCGATCCACGGCTCCGGCTGCCCCTGTGCGAAATGTCAGAGGCCAACCGTGAGAAGCTGAGCGCGGCTCTTGAGGCCTATGGTTTGCTCCAGGCTCCAGGCTCCCCCGGCCCGCCTTTCACGAACGCCGGGGCGGGCAGGCTCCAGGCCAAGACAACGGCTTCCAGCCCCCAGCCCCCAGCCCCCAGCCGCTTGTGATCATGGCGATCAAACTCATCATCTCAGGCTGCTGCGGACGGATGGGGCAGGCGATCGCCCGGTGCGCGCTGGAGGATCCGGTCGCATTTGAGATCGGCGCGGCGCTGGAATCATCTGGTAAGCCTCGAGGTCCTGGCCTGGACTATAGCCTCGTGCTAGGTCAGCCCCTGCCAAAGCCTATCCTGATTATCGATGTAGCGTCAGTGGCTATCAGTCGTTCCATGACTGATAAAGAAGTGGTACTGATTGAGTTCACGACGCCGGAAGCGACGGTTGAGCATACGCAACACGCCCAGAAGAAGCAGATACCAATGGTGATCGGCACGACCGGTCTCTCCGATGCGCAGCAAACGGTCGTGCGCGAGGCAGCGAAGACAATCCCCATTGTTTTTAGTCCCAACATGAGCCTCGGAGTCAATGTCCTCTATGAGCTCGCTCAGCTCGCCGCCGAGCGGCTCGGTGGGGCGTTCTACGATGTGGAGATCGTCGAAAGTCACCACCGTGAAAAGAAAGATGCCCCCAGCGGGACCGCGAAGCGCCTGCGCGAGCGGCTCGTTGCCGCTCAGACAGTGCGAAGACCTGAGATTCCGATCCACTCGATCCGCGCCGGAGATATTGTCGGGGATCACACGGTTATTCTGGCCGGTCCATCCGAGCGCCTTGAGCTGACGCATCGAGCGCACGGCCGGGAAGTGTTTGCGCGCGGGGCGTTGGCAGCCGCGCGGTTTCTCGTCGCGCAGCCGCCGGGTCTCTATGACATGTCTCACGTCTTGAGAACCTTTCATGGCTGAGACGGTGCAGGCGGCCAAAACCCTCGACAAAGCGGATCGGCTCAAGCAGCTACCGCCCTATCTCTTCGTGGAGATCGATCGGGCCAAACGCCGCCTCCAGGCCGAAGGGAAAGATGTCATCGACCTGGGCGTCGGCGACCCGGATCTGCCGACGCCGCCGCACATCCTGGCCGAGCTCAAACGGGCGGTGGATGAGCCGGCGAATCACCGCTATAGCTTTACCGAAGGGATCAGCGCGTTGCGAGAGGCCATCGCGCGCTGGTATGCGCGCCGCTTCGGGGTCAGCCTCGATCCGCAGACCGAGGTGTTGCCGTTGTTGGGCTCCAAAGAGGGCCTCGCACACTTGCCGCTGGCGCTCGTCAACCCCGGTGACGTCGTGCTGGTCCCCGATCCCTGCTACCCTCCCTACCGCAGCGGCGCGATCCTGGCGGGGGCGGAGATCGTGTCCCTGCCGCTCGTGGAGGACAACCGCTTTTTCCCGGATCTTGGCGCCATCAGCCAGAAGGCGGCGCGTCGCGCCAAGCTCCTCTTCCTGAACTACCCCAATAACCCGACGGCTGCCATCGCCACGACCGAGCAGTTCCAGGAAGCCATCAACTTCGCCAAGGAGTATGGATGGATCGTGGCCCACGATGCGGCGTACTCGGAGATCGCCTTCGACGGCTACCGGCCCATGAGCTTCCTCCAGTTGCCGGAGGCGAAGGCAATCGGGGTGGAGTTCCACAGCCTCTCGAAGACCTACAACATGACCGGCTGGCGCATCGGCTGGGCGTGCGGCAACGCCCAGGTGATCGCCGCCCTCGCGCAGGTGAAGACCAACCTCGACTCCGGCATCTTCCAGCCGATCCAGTGGGCGGGGATTGCCGCCCTCGACGGCGATCAAGGAGCGCTCCAGCAGCACGTCACGACCTATGTCCAGCGCCGCGATCTCCTCGTCGATGGCCTCGCCACATCTGGATGGCGCCTCCCGAAGCCGACGGCGAGCTTCTACGTCTGGGCCCGCGTGCCGACGCAGGAGCCGTCGATGGCGTTTGCGGCGCGCCTGCTCGAATGCGCCCAGGTCGTGGTGACGCCTGGGGTGGGGTTCGGACCATCCGGGGAAGGGTACGTCCGATTCTCCCTGACCGCTCCAACGGAGCGCATTCAGGAAGCCGTAGACCGCATCGTCAGCTCAATGATTCAATGACCCAATGGTTCAATCTCCGACATGAGTCGGGTATTCCTGGGTGTGGGGTCGAACGAAGGGGACCGTCTCAAGGCCATCTCGGACGCGGTCCGGCTGCTGTCGGCAACCGACGGGATCCGCGTGACGCAGATGGCGATGATCAGGGAAACGGAACCTGTCGGCGGCCCCCCGCAAGGCCCGTATCTCAATACCGTGCTTGAGTTGGACGCCTCGCTCCTCCCAACCGAGTTGCTCCGCACCCTGCAGCGCATTGAACAGCGGTTGGGGCGCCCCGCCGTCCACGAGCGGTGTGGCCCGCGCCCGATGGACCTCGACGTGCTGTTGTACGACGACCGCGTCATCGCCGAGCCGGAGCTGGTAGTCCCTCATCCCCGGATGCACGAGCGTTCCTTCGTCCTCGAACCGCTGGCGCAGCTCGCGCCGGAGGTGCGCCACCCGCTCTTGCAACGGACCATTGCAGAACTGCTGGCCCAACTCGATTTCAGGTGCGGGGTGAGAGGTGCGAGGTGAGAGCAAAAACAAAAACGTCCTCACACCTCACACCTCACACCTCACACCCTATGTTGCTGGTCCACTCGCCACGTCGGATGGCCGCGATGAGCCGTCGCCTTCAGCAGCAGGGCCGACGCCTCGGCGTGGTGCCGACGATGGGCGCCCTCCACGAAGGCCACCTCTCCTTGATCCGCCGGGCGGCCTCCCAGAACGACGTGGTGATCGTCACCATCTTCGTCAATCCGCTCCAGTTCGGCCCGCGTGAGGATTTCGCCCGGTATCCACGACCGCTCTCCCGCGATCTACGCTTGGCTCAGGCGGCCGGCGCCGACATCGTGTTTGCCCCATCCGCCGCTGCGATCTACCCTGCGGGATTCCAAACCTCGGTGGAGGTCGGCGCGTTGTCGCAGGGATGGGAAGGTCGCGCGCGCCCAGGACACTTCCGCGGCGTCGCCACCGTCGTCACCCTGCTGGTCCATCTCACGCAGCCCACCAACGTGTACGTCGGCCAGAAAGATTACCAGCAAGCCCTCATCATCACGCGCCTCCTCCACGATCTGCGCGTTCCTTGTCGGGTCCGTGTGCGCCCGACGGTGCGTGAACCCGACGGGCTGGCCATGAGCTCCCGCAACGTCTTCCTCACCCCACGGCAGCGTCGGCAGGCCCTGATCCTCTCTCGCAGCCTCCGGGCCGCGCGAGCGGCCATCCGGGCGGGGGAGCGCCGGGCATCCCGCCTGCTGGCCGCCATGCGCCGGCGCATCCGTTCGGAGCCCGATGTGCGCCTCGACGGCGCGGCCATCGTGGATGCCGCCACCCTTGAGCCCCAACAGGTCCTCCGCGGGCGCGTCGCCTTGCTCGTGGCGGCGCGGGTCGGACGCACGCGCCTCATTGACAATCTTCTCGTCGACGTGTCATAATATCCCCGACGACCACGAAGGTCTTCGCCATGCTGCGAACCGTCTGCCGAGCCAAGCTCCACGGGGCCACCGTCACCGAGGCGAATCTCGAGTACACCGGCAGCCTCACCCTCGACGCCCAACTGATGAAGGCGGCGGATCTCCACCCGTACGAACAGGTCCATCTCGTCGACGTGACCAACGGCGCGCGGCTGGTCACCTACTGCATCGAAGGCCCTCCCGACTCCGGGACGGTCTGCGTCAACGGGGCGGCGGCTCGACGGATCTCGACCGGCGACACCATTATCATCATCGCCTATGCGCAGCTCACCCCGGAGGAGCTGGAGACGTTTGCGCCACGGATCGTCATGCTGGATGAGCACAATCGCATCCGGCAGGTCCTCACCCTTCAAGGTGTTAGGTGAGAGCCCACACCTCACACCTGAGATGGTGCATGTCGGCCTCGTGGGATGTGGGACCATTGGCACGCAGCTCGCCCTTGCGGTGGAGCGGAGGTATGCCCGCCTCGCGAGGGTCACAGCGCTCTGTGATGTCGATCGCGCCCGCGCCCGCGCGCTTGCCCAACGACTCACGCCGCCCCCGCCCATCGTGTCGCTCTCCACGCTCATCCGGAGGAGCCACGTCGTGGTCGAAGCGGCCTCAGCCGAGGTCGCCGGACCCCTCGTGGCGCAGGCGCTTCGCCTCCATCGTCACGTCATGGTCATGAGCGTCGGAGGGCTGCTCAACGACACGACCTGGCGGCGGGTGGCCGGTCGTTCTCATGGGCGCGTCTATATCCCCAGCGGAGCGTTGGCGGGGCTTGACGGCGTGAGGGCGTTGGCGATCGGCCGCCTTCGGCGCGTCTCGTTGACGACCCGCAAGCCTCCACGCGCCTTCCTGTCAGCTCCCGCCGTCCGCCGCAGGGGACTCCGCCTGGAGCGGCTCAAGCGGCCCTCCCTTCTGTTCGACGGCTCGCCGCAGGCGGTCGTCAAGGCGTTTCCCCAGAACACCAATGTCGCGGCCGCCCTGGTCCTCGCCTGCGGGTCGGCCAGGGTGCAGCCGCGGGTCCGCATCGTGGCCGATCCGTCGATCCGCCGAAACACCCACGAGCTGGACATTGAAGGAGACTGCGGGCGCATCCGTTGCCTCGTCGAAAGCCGTCCGAGTCGAAACCCCAAGACCAGCGAGCTCGCCGTGCGATCCGCCATTGCCACCCTGCAACGGCTGTTCGACACGGTGGTTATTGGAACCTGACACTCTCCCCCGCCCATGGGCGGGGGCAGCAGAGAGGAGGTGACGGGTCGTGGCAGAAAAAGTCGCTAAGGTGGGGATCAAGAAGCAACGCGGCTACCTCTACTTCGTCGACAAGCAGGGAGACATCTCGCGGGCGAAGATGGCCAGAGGCGGTCAGCGTCGTCGCCGACGCCGATAGTCAAGGAGCGTTTCAAAAACCCCTGCTACGCGAGGGCTCGCGCAGCAGGGGTTTTTGCGTACAGCCTCTATGCTATAATGACACGCCATGTCCTCAGATGGCGCCATCATCGTGCGGGGCGCGCGTGAGCACAACCTCAAGTCGATTGATCTCATGCTGCCCCGCAACAAGCTGATCGTCATCACCGGCATCTCCGGATCGGGCAAGTCCTCGCTCGCGTTTGACACCCTCTACGCGGAAGGCCAGCGCCGGTACGTGGAGAGCCTCTCCGCCTACGCCCGGCAGTTCCTCGAGCGCCTGGAGAAACCTGAGGCGGAGTCGATTGAGGGGCTCTCCCCGGCGATCGCCATCGAGCAGCGCACCGCGGGCCATAACCCCCGCTCGACCGTGGCCACGCAGACGGAAATCTACGACTACTTCCGCGTGCTGTTCGCGCGGGCGGGTGAGCCCCACTGTCCCCGCTGCCGCACGCCGATCAGCCGGCAATCCGCGCAGGAGGTCGTCTCCCAGATTCTCGGCTTGCCGGCTCACACCCGCCTGATGATCCTGGCGCCGGTCATCCGGGGCCGCAAAGGAGAGTCCCGCGAGGTGTTCCACGAGATCAAACGCCAAGGGTTCGTCAGCGTCCGGATCGATGGCGTCGTGCGCGACGTCGACGAGCCGATCGCCCTTGACAAGAAGCGGGTCCACACGATTGAGGTCGTGGTGGATCGGCTGACGCTCGACCAGGACGTCAGGGCCCGCCTCACGGAATCCATCGAGACGGCGCTCAAGGTCGGCAAAGGCATCGTCATCGTCACTAAATCAGGTGAAAGGTCAAAGGTGAAGGGTGAAAGGGGTCAGAAAACGACTTCGACCCGCCACCCTCCACCCTCTACCGAGTTGGTCTTCAGTGAGCTGTACGCCTGCGCCCAATGCGGGTTCAGCGTTGAGGAAATCTCCCCCCGGCTCTTCTCCTTCAACTCGCCCTATGGGGCCTGCCCGACCTGCGACGGGCTGGGGACCCGCCTGGAAATTGACCCGGAGCTGGTGGTGCCGGATCGCCAAAAGTCGCTGCGGGAGGGCGCCATTGAACCGTGGAAGCGGGGCGGGATGCACATGATCATGTACTACAACCGCCTCCTGAGGGAGGTGGCGCAGTTCTACGGCTTCAGCGTGGATGCGCCGCTGCGCTCGCTGGATCGCAAAACCCAGAAGCTGCTGCTGTACGGCTCAACAGATGAGATCTGGGGCAGGCCGTTCGAAGGCGTCATCCCCAACCTCGAGCGGCGCTTTCGACACACCGAGTCGGACTACGTGAAAGAGGAGCTGAGCCGCTACATGAGCGTGCTCCCGTGTCCCGGCTGCCGGGGGGCGCGGCTGAAGCCGGAGAGCCTGGCCGTCCTCATCGAGGGGCGTTCCATTGCCGACGTCAGCCACGACTCCGTGACCGCCGCTCAGCGCTGGCTGACCGGCCTGCAATGGGGCGACCGGCAGCGGATGATCGCGGAGCCGCTGATCAAGGAGATCGTCAAGCGCCTCCAGTTCCTGCTGGACGTCGGCTTGGGGTATCTGACGTTGGACCGCCCCTCCACCAGCCTCTCGGGCGGAGAGGCGCAACGGATCCGCCTGGCGACGCAGGTCGGCTCAGGCCTGGTGGGGGTGCTCTACATCCTGGATGAGCCCTCGATCGGGCTGCACCAGCGGGATAACGAGAAGCTGCTCAACACCCTGGAGCGGCTGCGCGACCTCGGCAACACGCTCATCATCGTGGAGCACGACGAGGCAACGATCCGGCGGGCCGACTACATCGTGGATCTCGGCCCTGGAGCGGGCAAGCACGGCGGGGAAGTGGTCGCCTGCGGGGCGCTGGCCGACATCCTCGGCTCCGAGCGGAGCCTCACCGGCCAGTTCCTGAACGGCAAGCGGCGCATCCCGCTGCCGAGCTCGCGCCGACCGTGGGAGGAACAGCCGGCGCTCGTCATCAAAGGGGCCGCCGAGCATAACCTCAAACAGGTGGATGTCACCATTCCGCTGGGCTGTTTCGTGTGCGTCACCGGCGTCTCGGGCTCCGGGAAGTCCACCCTCATCGATGAGATCCTCTACCGCGCCCTGGCGCGACGCTTCTACGGCGGCCGCGAGCGGCCGGGCCGGCATGAGCGCATCATCGGGATTGAGCGGATCGATAAAGTCATCGTCATTGACCAATCGCCCATCGGCCGGACCCCCCGCTCCAACCCCGCCACGTACACCGGGGCCTTCGGCCCGATCCGCGAGCTGTTCAGCCGGACGCCGACGGCCAAGCTGCGCGGGTTTCATCCCGGCCGCTTCAGCTTCAACGTGAAGGGGGGCCGCTGCGAAGCCTGCCAGGGCGATGGCATCAAACGGGTGGAGATGCACTTCCTGCCGGACGTGTACGTCCACTGCGAAGTGTGCAAGGGCAAACGGTTCAATGAGCAGACGCTGCAGGTGACCTATAAAGACTGCTCCATCGCCGACGTCCTGTCGTTGACGGTCGAGGAGGCGCTGGGGCTCTTTGCGCCGATCCCGTCGCTCGCGCAGAAGCTGCAGACGCTGAGCGCCGTCGGCCTCGGCTACCTGGAGCTGGGCCAGCCGGCCACGACGCTCTCCGGCGGGGAAGCGCAGCGCATCAAGCTGGCCAAGGAGCTCTCTCGCCGGGCGACGGGGCGGACGCTCTACCTCTTGGATGAACCGACCACCGGCCTCCACTTCGCCGACGTGGAGCAACTGCTCGCCGTCCTGCATCGGCTGGTGGATCAGGGCAACACGGTGGTCGTTATCGAGCACAACCTTGACGTCGTCAAAACGGCGGACTACCTCGTCGATCTCGGCCCCGAGGGCGGGGAGGCTGGTGGACGCGTCGTCGCCGCCGGCACGCCGGAGCAGGTAGCGGAGGAGCCCGCCTCCTGGACCGGACGGTTTCTCCGCCCCCTCTTGAAGGCTTCACGATGACCCAATGACCCGATGACGCCCCTCAGATCCCCAAGGTGTAAAGCTATTCCACCTCCGAGGTGGATTATGCTCTGCCTTCTGTCCCTTTCCTATTCCCAGGTGGCCCACGCGATGGAGTCGAGCGCGAGCTATCTCGTCGTCCAGAGCGCCTTTCTCCGGGAAGATTTCCCTGGGACCGCAACGCTGGCCCAGGCGTTTTTGTCCCAACATCCGAACGCCCCAGAGACGCCACGGGTGCGGTTATGGCTTGCGCTTAGCCTGGATCGACTCCAGCGCTCGGGCGAGGCGCTCCGCGAGCTGGATGGCCTCAAGAGCTTCCTCAGGAGCGATGATCCGCTCTGGCCCGAGCTGCTGTTCTGGGACGGAGAGATCAGCCAGCGGTCGTTGCAGTTGGTGCGGGCCCAGGTGGCCTACCGCAAGCTGCTCGATCAGCACGCCCAGTCCACCTGGGCCTCGCAGGCCACGATGGGGATGGGGCTTATCCTGCTGCAGCAGCAAGCCTTTGAGGAAGCCAGGCGCTGCTTTGGCGAGGTCGCGCGGCAGCGCCCCACAACGAGCGCAGGACGGGAGGCGATGCTGCTGGAGGGTATCTGCCTCCTCAAGTTGAAACGACTCCAGGAGTCGGTGGCGATGTTCCAGTCGTTGCTGGAGCAGACCCACGAGCCCGCCCTGGTGGCGCAGGCGGCGCTCTATCTCGGGGAGGGCTTGAGCGGCCTGGCCCGCTACGTCGAGGCCGAGCAGGCGTATCAACGTGTCCTCAGCTCGGCTGGGGGCGCTCGATGGGTTCAGCTTGCGCAGTTCGGATTAGGGTGGATCGCCTTTCAGCAGGGTCGATGCCAGGAGAGCCTGCCGCTGTTTGACCGGTACCTCTCGCAGCCGACGGATAAGGGACGCCGCGCCGAGGCGCTCTTCGCCCAGGGCCGTTGCCTGATCTCTCAGCAGGGAAGCGCCACAGAGGGGTGGGAACGTCTCGATGAGGTCATCGCGCTCCTCCCAGGCCAGCCCATCGCGCTGGAGAGCGGCCTGGCGATGCTGGACGTTGACCGAGAGCAGGGACGACTCATCCGCGCCCAGGAGCTGGCGCAGGCGATGCTTCGCTGGCCGCTTGATGCCGACTCGCGGGCGAAGATCCATCTGCGGCTGGGAGCACTCGCTTTGGATCAGGGGGATGCCTCGACGGCGCGGGCCTTCTTTGCGCGCGCGCGCGAACGCAACGAACCTTCGATTCGGCAGGCCGCGTTGGCGGGCCTTGGCGATCTCCAGACGTTTCTGGGCGAGGTGACGCAGGCCAAAGCGTCCTATGAGGCCGCCGTCGCCTGTGCCGCGCGCGGGCCGCTGGCCGCGTATGCCACGTTCCAACTGGGGCGGCTCCGTCTCCAGGAAGGATCCCTGGAGGAAGCCGCCGACATCTTCCAGCAATTGACGCGCCACCCGGATCCTGCGGTGGGGGACGAAGCGCAACTGGCGCTCGCGGTGACCTTCATGAGGCAGGGTGCGCGGGAACCGGCGCGCCTCCTCCTCGATGAGATCAGCCGGCGGCGACCCGCGACGCCGGCCGCAGCCCGGACCGCCTATTACCGGGCGCTGCTGGCGCTTGGAGAAGCGGACGAGACGGCTGCTCGGCGGTTCTGCGAAGAGACGCTGCAGGAGGCGCCGGACTCCGATGAGGCGATCGACGCCCAGTTGCTCCTTGCGGATCTGATCGCCCGTGAGAGCTCATGGGCTGAGGCCCTGGCGAGGCTGAAGGCGGCGTACCAGTCGCGGGAGTGGCCGAGGCGCCACAGGGCCAAGCTGGCCAAGCGGCTTGGGGATCTGGCGCGCGGTCAAGACCGGTATGCCGAGGCCATCCGCTGGTACGAGGAGGCTGCAACACTGCTCCCGGCATTCGGCGCGGAGGTCGCCTACCGCACGGCCTCGTGCTATGAGGCCGCCGGGGATATCGAGCTCGCCCTGGGTTGGTATCAACGAGCCGAACAGCCGCCCTGGTCTGTCCGCGGGCAGATGGCGGCCGCCAAGCTGCTGGAACGTCAAAGCCGCCTCATGGAGGCGCAGGCCATCTACCGCTCGCTTGCCCTCGCGCCCATCCCGGAAGCCAAGGTCGCGCAGGAGCAGTTGACTCAGGCGCAAGCGGAGGCTACTACTAGAGAAGGCAGTAGGCAGTAGGCGGAAGGCAGAAGGCGGGAAGAGAGGTTGTGAGGATGATCCCACAATCTGTCGTACCAGCCGAAGGCTGGTGTGCCATGACGAGGCGGACAGGCCCGTGGAGGACCTGGCACCGGGTCTGCCTTCGGCAGACCCCGCGACAGGTTGTGGGATGATCGGTCAATTGTTGCAGAGCGCGTTGTTCATCGGGATCGCCGGCATGATCGGGATGCTCTTGTACTGGCAGGTGGACGTCATCCACCGAGGCGGCCCTGTCATGATCCCGATCGTGATGTGCTCCGTCTTCTCGATGACGCTCATCATCGAGCGGCTCGCCTTCTTCCTGCGGCTCCAGATGGGGATGGATCTGGAACGCTTCTTCGAGGCGTTGCGCCCCCTGGTGGACGGCCGCAAGTGGAAGGACGTCGCCGCGCTGTGCGAAGCCACCGGAGGGCCGGTCGCGCGCGTCGTGACGGCGGGGGTGGCGGCCCGCGACGGCGCGCCCCAAGAGATCGACGACGCCATGGAGGAAGCCGCCCACGCCGAGCTGCCGGCGGTTGAGCAGCACCTGCGGCTCCTCTCCACGCTGGCCCAGGTTTCGACCCTCCTCGGACTCCTCGGCACCGTCACGGGGCTTGTGCGAGCCTTCCAGATCATTCAAACGAAAACGACCACCGGCAACCCGGTCAATCCCGGCGACCTGGCCGGGGGCGTCTGGGAAGCGTTGATCACCACCGTGGCGGGGCTCATCGTCGCCATCCCCACCATCGTGGCCTATAACTACCTGGCCAGCCGGGTCGCCGAGGTCCAGTTTCACATGGAGAAGGCGGCCGCCCTCATCGCGGGATGGCGCCGTCACGAGGTGAAAGGTGAGAGGTGAGAGGTGTGAGGTCAGCGGATGAAGTTGACGAGACGGTGGACGGAGCCGGTGCCGGTCGATATCGCGCCGCTGATCGACGTGGCGTTCCAGCAGCTCATCTACTTTCTGTTGACGTCGAGCTTCGTCCTGAGCCCCGCCATCCCGGTGCGCCTGCCGAAAGCGACCACCAGCCCCCAGGTGAACGCCGCGACGCTCGTCGTCACCCTCACGAAGGACCACCTCGTCTACTGGGAGAACCGCGTCGTGACCCTGAAGGAGCTCCAGCGCGAGCTGAAGGCGGCGGGCGGCGACACCCCGGTGCTCATCCGCGCCGACCGCCACGCCTACGTCGAGAAGCTGATCGAGCTGTGGGATCTGTGCCGTGCGGCGGGGTATTCCGAAGTCCACATCGCGACCCTCTCCGAATAAGAAAGCCAGTTCACAGTGTACACTGTCCGACAAGAGGAGGAGCTATGATCACGGAAATCGGGATCGTCGCGGGGGAGATCTGGCACTACCTGGATGAGCACGGGGAGGCCCCGTTCTCGCAACTGGTCGCGGCCATCGAGCGGCCGAAGGAGCTTGCCCTGATGAGCCTGGGCTGGCTGGCCCGGGAAGGGCACGTGGTCGTCCGCCAAGAGGGCAAGGAGCTGCGCGTCTCGCTCCGCAAACCTTCCCCATGAGGTGAGAGGCACCTCGCACCTCACACCTAACCAGCATGCCTTCCTTCCTCGTTGTGATGGTTACGTGTCCGAGCCGCGCCGTCGCCAAGCGGCTTGGCACCGAGCTCGTGAAGCGCCGCCTGGCGGCGTGCGTGAACGTCGTGCCCGATATCGAGTCGATCTTCTGGTGGCAGGGGAAGATCGACCGCGCCGATGAAACCCTGCTGCTCATCAAGACCACCTCAAGAGGCTTCGAGCCGCTCCGACGGGCGGTGTGTGCGCTCCACCCCTACGAGGTTCCTGAGATCATCGCCTTGCCGATCGTCAGGGGTCACCCACCGTATCTGCGATGGATTCACACGAGCCTGAGCGCCAATCTGAGCGGGTAGCGTCAAGTAAACTGTGTAAATTCCTTTAAGGGCTTTTCCTGCCAGATGGTATTTAAGCGATGGAACACCGCGTAGATAATCCGATCACAGCTCGCCGCATTCGTGAAGCAGCCGATCGGTCGGGTCCGCCGTCTG
>JAUYPJ010000006.1 GCA_030697665.1 Candidatus Omnitrophota bacterium | reverse complement strand
CAGACGGCGGACCCGACCGATCGGCTGCTTCACGAATGCGGCGAGCTGTGATCGGATTATCTACGCGGTGTTCCATCGCTTAAATACCATCTGGCAGGAAAAGCCCTTAAAGGAATTTACACAGTTTACTTGACGCTACCGGTCCAGCAGCTCACGGGCCAACAGGATCGCCTCGGCGATCTCGCGCATCGTTTTGCGCTTCTCCATGCTCTGTTTCTGCAGCGTGCGAAACGCGTCAGCTTCAGAGAGGCGGTACGCCTGCATCAGCACGCCCTTGGCTTTCTCCACGATCTTGCGCTCCTCGAGCGATTTCTGTAACGCCACGGACTGTTCGAGGAGCCTGGTGTGTTCGATCGCTACCGCTGCCTGGTTGGCAATGGTCGACAAGACACGAACCTCATCCTCACTGAAATGATGCTCGGTGGCCGTATAGAGGTTGAGCACGCCGGTCGTCCGCTCCTTGACCATCATCGGAACCGACAGCAGGGACTTCAACCCTTCCCGTGCCGCGATCTCCGGATACATGTAGCCATTCGCGTGCGTCACATCAAGGACACTGATCGGACGGCGTTCCTTGACCGCTCGACCGCTGATACTTTGACCCACTTTGATCGGCGGCTTGTTCCGGTAGGCCGGGCTGAGGGCTTGCGTGGCCCTGATGACCAGCGTCTGTTGGGCCTCGTCGAGCAACATCAGCGAGCAGATCTTCGATCCCATCAGCTCAGCGGTCACCGTGACGATGAGTTGGAGGATCTCATCGAGGTAGCGCTCTGAAGCGACCGCCTTGCTCACCTGGGCGAGGGTCTGGAGTTCCCGGCGTAGTTGCCGGACTTCCTCGGTGCGCTCGCCTAAGACCTGTTGGAGTTGACGGATTGAGACGCCCATCTCATTGGCAGCAGTACACCCCACGCAGATTACGGGGGCGTTACGCTGAGGTTAATTCGGGGTAACTCGATCACGCAAGGAGCCGGTGGGCGAGGAGGACGCCGATGATCGACTTGGCGTCGCAGATCTCCCCGGCGGCGATTTTGGCCAGGGCCGTCTTCAGCGACAGGACCACCGGCTGCACGAACTCATCCGGGTCGGGCCGCGCGCCGACCCATCGTAAGCCCTGCGCCAGGAACAGCGTCATCCGCTCGGAGCTGAAGCCGGGGGCGGCGTAGAACCGGAGGAGCCGTCGCATGCGACGGGCCCGCCAGCCGGTCTCTTCCTCGAGCTCCCGCCGGGCGCAGGCGATGGGCCGCTCCCCCGCCGTGAGCGTTCCCGCCGGCAGCTCCAGCAAGCTCCGGCCGGCGGCGCGCCGGTATTGACGGACGAACACGAGGTGGGAGGCGTCGCGCATCGGCAGGATGACGACCGCGCCGGGATGCTGGACCGTCTCGCGGACCATGCGGCATCCGTCGAGCTCCAGGGTTTCACGGATGAGCCGAATGATGGCTCCACGATGGAGGGTGACGCGCCGGATGAGGCGCACCCGATCGCTCATTCGGCGATATAGCCCAACTGGCGCAGGATCCGCTCATCGCTGCGCCACTCCTCGGCGACTTTGACCCAGAGCCCCAAGTACACCTTGCGTCCGAGCAGCCGCTCGAGCTCTTGACGGGCGAGCTGGCCGATGCGCTTGAGGAGCGCTCCGCCTCGGCCGATGACGATCGCTTTCTGCCCGGGGCGCTCCACGAAGATCGTTGCCTGGATCGCCATGACGCGCGGCCGCTCTTCGATGTTGTCCACGAGGACCGCCACGGCATGGGGGACTTCCTGGCGCGTGGCCAGGAGCAATTGTTCCCGGATCAGCTCGCGGATGCGCTGCGGGGTTGTCTGGTCGGTCCGCTGGCGCGGCTCATACCACTGGGGACCTTCCGGCAGGTGGGCGATGATCCGCTCAAGGAGCACGTCCATCTGCTCGCCGGTCAGCGCCGAGACCGGGACGCAGTCTGCGAACAGCCCCAGCTTCGCGCACGCGTCCAAGAGCGGCAGCAGCCGCGGCTTCTTGACGAGATCCACCTTGTTGATCGCCAAAAGCGCCGTGGGCGTTGCCGATCCGCCACGGCGCTGGCGCAGCACGCGGGAGATGTCGTCGAACATCCACGTATCGTGCGTGGTGAGGCCGACCCTGGCGTCGATCACCGCGACGACCACATCCGCTTCCTCCAGGACCCCCTTCGCCACCTTCAGCATATACCGGCCCAGGGTGTGCTCCGGCTCCTGCAGGCCGGGCGTGTCGAGCAGCATGACCTGCGCGTGCTCGCGCGTGAGCACTCCGAGGATGCGGTGGCGCGTCGTCTGCGGTCGCGGCGAGACGATGGTGACTTTCTCGCCGAGGTAGTAGTTGAGGATCGTGGACTTGCCGACGTTCGGTCGGCCCACGATCCCGACGAATCCGGAGCGGTGCGGGAGGGCCTTCACGCGGCGCGTTTCCGAGCGATCCATTCCAACAGGCGGTTCAGGGGACGACAGTTCAGCAGGTCACGCGGCTCAAGCCACGCCCGGCGGGCCACCCCCAAGCCGATGGTGATGTTGTCGAGTTGGTCGAGGCTGTGGGTGTCGGTGGAGATGGCCAGGGTGGCCCCGAGCGCGTTGGCCCGGCGCGCCGCGGTGTCGCACAGGTCGAGCCGCCTGGGAAACGCGTTGATCTCAAGCGCCGTACCCGTCTCGGCGGCTGATGCGAAGACCGTCTCCAGGTCGATCGCGTAGGGGTCCCGTTGTCCCATGAGGCGGCCGGTGGGGTGCGCGATGAGCGTGACGTAGGGGTTGCGCATGGCGCTCACCAGCCGTCGCGTGAGCGTCGCTTCGCTCTGGCTGAAGCCGGAATGGATGGAGCCGATGACGAAGTCGAGCTCGGCAAGCACGTCGTTGGGGTAGTCCATCGAGCCGTCGGTGAGGATGTCCACCTCCGCGCCCATGAGCAGGCGGAATCCCCGGAGGCGACGGTTGAGGGCGCGGATCTGTTCCATCTGCCGGCGCAGGCGCGCCACCGACATGCCGTGGGCCACCTTGAGCGACTGGGAGTGGTCGCAGATAGCCAGGTAGTCGTATCCCCGGGCCGCGCCCTCGCGTGCGAGCTCCTCCAGCTGATTGCTCCCGTCCGACCAGGTGGAATGGATGTGGAAGTCGCCCCGCACGTCCTTTGCGTCAACAAGCCGCGGGAGCCGTCCGGCTTTCGCCGCGTCGATCTCGCCCTGGTCTTCCCGCAGCTCCGGCTCGATCCACGGCAGCCCCAGCGCCCGGTAGACGTCCGCCTCTTCCCTGCCCCCCAGGCGTTGATTCGTCTTGAGCCGGAAGACGCCGTACTCGTTGAGCTTCAAGCCCTGACGGATAGCCAGCTCCCGCAGGCGGACGTTGTGCTCTTTGGAGCCGGTGAAGTACTGGAGCGCGGCGCCGAAGCTGTCCGGCTTGATGACCCGCACGTCCACCTGGACGCCGTCCGGGGTGAGGATCGACGATTTCGTCGTCCCCGAGGCCAGGACGCGCGCGCACAACGGCAGGCGGCTCAGCGCCTGCATCACCCGAGCGGGCGATGTCGAGGCCACGAGGAGGTCGAGGTCGCCGATCGTCTCCTTCATGCGGCGCAGGCTGCCTGCTGTGGAGATCCGCGTCACGCCGCTCACCCGTTGCAGGCTGCGGAGGAGCTCGCGGGCCAGGGGCAGCGCGATCCCAAGGTGCATGCGCTCACGCCCCTTCTTCAGAATCTCAATCCCTTTGAGGAGGTTCTGCTCCTTTTTCTCCTGAAACCCTGGCAGCCGTCGCAGCCGGTGGGCGTTCGCCGCTTCCTCAAGCTGGTGGACGGTGGAGATGCCAAGGCGCTCGGTGAGCAGCTTGGCCGTCTTGGGTCCCAGGCCGGGGACTTCCAGCAGCTCGAGCACGCCCGGCGCGGTCGTCCGCTTGAGCCGCTCAAGGGCCGCCACCGCGCCGGTGGAGAGGTACTCGGTGATCTTGTCGGCCAGGTCGGCGCCGATCCCCGGCAGTTCGCGCAGTCGACCGGCCTGCGCCAGATGCGCCAGGTCGCCGCTGAAGTTCTCCAGGTTTTGGGCCGCGCGGCGATAGGCCCTGATGCGAAACGGGTTGTCGCCGCGGTACTCCAACAGGTCCGCTATCTGGCTGAAGAAGGCGGCCAGCTCGTGCTGTTTCATCCCCCCACCTGGCTACCTGCGCCTTCGGCGAAGACGCGGCGGGTTCCTGCAGTGCAGTGACACGCCCCCCACCCGCCGCGTTCGCGGCGCTCCCGACAGGTGTTTCCGCGGCGTGCGCCGCGACAGCTAGGTGGGGGGATCATGGGGTCGGGGTGAGCAGCGTCGGGAGCCACTCGCGCCAGTTCGTTTCAAGGCGGCTGAGCTTGAGGCGGAGTTCCTTCGTCAAGACGTCCTCCCACGGCGCGCCCTCGGCGACCGCCTTGAGGATTCTCCGGATGCGCCAAAAGCCGTAGCGGCCAACGAGGTACGCCACAAGGCTGTA
>JAUYPJ010000075.1 GCA_030697665.1 Candidatus Omnitrophota bacterium | reverse complement strand
AGGTAGACCTTCTTTTGCCCGGCCCGCTCCGTCCTGACTGCGATGGGCACCGACAGCCAGAGCACGAAGTCGTGGCCGACATCAAACTGGCTCCCCGGGGAGGACTCGAACCTCCGACCTGGTGATTAACAGTCACTCGCTCTACCGACTGAGCTACCGGGGAACGACTTGATCAAGGAATTGGCGTCCGTGGCCTGACTTCAGGAAACGTTCGCGCTGTGCAGCTGCCGACCGGTCTGGAAATTTCTCTGCTTCCCATTTTTTAAGCTACGGAGGATGTACACGTAATACATCTGACTGAGCTTCCGCCACAATACGTGGCGGATCAGCCCCCAGGCTCTTACCGGGGTGGCTGAACCGGGGAATGGCCCTATTGTACCCTACCGTGTTGGGGGTCGGATAGCGCAAAAAGGCATCGAGTCGCTCTTGACGCTGCGGGATGACATTGGGCATACTTCAACTGAGCGCCCTCACGCGAGTGTGGGGGCGCTTTGCTATGGAAGGAGGGGCTGATGGTTGACGCAGAGGAGAAGTCGATCTTGGTGGTGGAAGATGACCCGTCCCTTGCGCTGGTGTTGCGGAGGCGCTTGGAGGCGTCGGGATTTCAGGTGGCGACCGTCTCCTCAGGCGCGGAGGCGCTGAGCGACGCCGCCGAGCACCGGCCGGATCTGGTGATCCTGGATTTGCGATTGCCCGACATGCACGGCTACCAGGTGTGCCGGGAGCTCCGAAAGCTCTACCACGCCTGGACGATGCCGATCCTCATGCTCACGGGGATGGATCGGCCGATTGATCAGCTCCGCGGGTTTGCCTTCGGGGCGGATGCCTACCTCACGAAGCCCTGTGAGCCTCAGGAGTTGTTGAAGACGATTGAGCTGTTGTTGGGACAGGAAGCGTTCGCCGCGTGAGCAGGCGAGCCATCCATGTTTCGCGCTCCACATTTTGTGCTCTACCCCTTGACGTTCCCGGTCACGATCAGGTAGGCTTTCAGCAAGAAGCGAACGGACGTTGACAATCGCTTCGGTCCGATAAAGGCAAACCATTCGCAAGGGTGGGGCGCAAAACTACAGGGCCCCGTTCTCGTGATCTCAGAGGCGAGGACGAGGCAGCCAGTTGCCGAAGACAGACCTGACGTCCGTCAGGTCGCGCACCCCTTGCGTGTGACGCAAGGGGTTTTTTCATTGGAGAGCACTCGCAGCAGGAGGTGGGGTATGGATTCGCGATGGACGCTGGGCATGGCAGGGATCATCGCTGGCTTCATGGTTGGCGCGCCTGTGAGTTGGGCGGCTGATGAGGATGCAGCTGAGGCCGCTCAGGTGGAGACCCCTGAGGTGAGCGTCGAGCATATCCGGGCTGCGATTGAGGCGGAAACCGATCCTGAGCTGCGGGAGGCGATGGCAGACCAGCTCGAGTTGCTGGAAAGCGGTCAATTGGACTTCCAGACGCTTGAGCGTGAATTGGCGCTGGGAGCGCCTCCTGGGCCGGGAGAGACGAGCGGAGGGTTCGTCGGCCCCCCGGTTGATATCGGGACAGGGGGTGGCACGACGGGAGGCGGGACGACTGGAGACTATCTGCCGCCCGAGGCGCAAGCTGAGCTGGAGAAAATTTTCTCGCAGGGCACAGGCGATCCGTCCAGGGACGGCCACCTGCGCGAACAGGCCGAGAAGGTCTTTGAAAAGTACGGCATCGACCATGACCGAGGAGGGATGATGGGATACGACCGCGAGGGAGATGGCGGTCGTGTTGGCTTTGGTGAGGGCAGACAAGGCGAGATGACGCCTCCTCGGGAAGCGTTCCAGCAATGGGAGCAGTCCGAACAGGGCCAACGCACCGACTCTGCCACCCGCGAACAGTACCGCGAAATGTCCGACCAGTACCAAGCGGAGTTTGAGCAACGCGGGGGATTGGAACAGCGCGGAGAGGGGTTTGAGCGCGCGATGACGGAGCACATGGCCCCTGAAGCGCGCGAGCAGATGGAACGGTTCATGAGCGAGCGCGAGAGCATGGAACGCAGCGGGATGGAACGCGGGGGCATGGAGCGCGAGATGATGGAACGGGAGTTCGGCGGTCCCTCATCCGAGCGAGAAACCATGGAACGCGGGGGCATGGAGCGCGAGGCGATGGAGCGCGAGTTCGGTGGGTCCTCCTCCGAACGAGAAGTAGAATCCAACTCGCGCGAGTACGAAGCGCCCACGCATGAGTACGAGGCTCCCACGCGGGAGACGGAAGCTCCGACCCGCGAGTATGAGGCCCCAACGCGCGAGTACGAAGCGCCCACGCATGAATACGAAGCGCCGACGCACGAGTACGAGGCTCCAGAGGCTACAACCCACGAGTACGAAGCTCCGGAGGCCTCCACCCCAGAATACGAAGCGCCAGGCTCAGGCGACGGGAGCGGGATGGGTCCCCATTGAGCGATTGCGGATTGGGTAACGGGAACGGCGTAAAAAAGGAGACAGAAAAGATGAAGCGTGGGGACATGTGTCAAGCGGTGGGAAGGAGCCTGTTGATCGTCGGACTCATGATACAGTCATCGCCCGTGGCGTGGGCGCAGCTTGCAACGGTGGATCCGGCGCTCCATGCAGCCGTGGAAGCCTTGGTGACGGTCGATCCGGAGATCGCCGGCGATCCCGAACTGGCGCAACTGTGCCGCAGCGTGGCCGAGGCGACGGTGACCGACATCCGCGAGCGGCTCTCGGTGGCCCAGGAAGTAGCGCTCATGCAGCGGGAAGGGGTTGACGTGAGGACCGTGATTCCGGATGCGGTGCGGGAGACCGCCCGGGAGCAGTTCACGAAGGTCCAGGGTGAAATGCAGAAAGAGCTGGAGACGCTGCGGAGCGTCGATCCCGAGAAGGCCAAAGAGATCGAGCTGATGATGCGGGAGGGTGAGCGCACCATGCTGGCCTTTGAGAGCGGGGAGCGCTACATCCCGTCGCCTGAGATGGTGGTCCACGCCGAAGGGATGTTCAAGGACTGGGAGTCCGACATGCTCGCGCAAGGGGCCCCGCCGGAGTTCCTCGAGGCGGCCCGAGGCGAAATGGCCCGATGGTCAACCGGCGAGATGGCGATGGCCTTCGGGGGGCCTGGGCATGATTTCGCGGGACCTCAGGGGATGCCGCCCAGCGTCGAGCAGATGCAGGCCATGGGCATGAGCGCGGAGCAGATTCAGGCGGCGACGGTTCAACACCAGTACATTGAGATGGGCTCCAGTGGGCAGATGCCGACCCTCGAGCAGATGCAGAGCATGGGCATGAGCGCGGAGCAGATCCAGATGGCGCAACAGTATGAGACAAGTTCAAACTTCGGCGTCAACCCATCGACCGGCGGCTGGGAACCCAACATGGGTGGTTCCACGTCGGCCTATATGCCGGAGGGATGGGCCATGGATCAGAGCGGGAGCACGCACTTCGTCGGAACCGAAGGCTCCAACTTCGGCGTCAACCCCGCGACCGGCGGCTGGGAGCCCAACATGGGTGGGGGCACCACCTACACGGGCGTTGAGGGAACCACCTACACCGCTGAAACCTGGACACCGAGCGGAGGGGAAACTTACAACACCAGCACCGAGTTAAAACAGGACCTGCAAGCAGAAACTGTGGAGCACACACGCCAGGTGACGCACACGCTCGAAGCCGATGGGCATGCCGAGGAGCACTGGGATGGGAATGGGGATAACGTGCCAGATCACACCCACCCCATTGGCACAGGCGCACACCACTAACGCGCCGAGCACAATCGCGTCTCATAAATAACCAACCCCGACGCTTCATCGAGGCGTCGGGGTTGTTGTTCTGTGGACTGTCGACTGTGGACTAACTTAGAACTTCGCCGTCACCGTGAGGGACTGCTTGTTATTGTCGTACTCGCCGGTGGGTTCGTTGGAGCCGAGGTGGTCGAACGTCAAGCCATACGCGACCCGCCACGTGTCGTTCAGGTCGTAGCTGGCTGAGGTGCTGATGGTGTACTTGTCGTCGTAGCGGGCCTCTGAGGTGATGCCGCTCACCGGGCGGACATCGTAGTTCTTCCGCTCGAAGGCGAAGCTCCCGCTGAGATACAGCTTCTTGGTGGCGCTGCCGCTGGCCGAGCCGGTGATCTTCCACACCTCGTAGTCGTAGTAGTTGTTGCGATTGTCGTTGGAGTCGTTCTTGTAGAAATCGTTCTCCACCGAGAGCAACGCCTGCCTCACCTTGGTTCCCACCTTGTACCGCCCACGGTACCGCGCATCTTTCCGATACGTGTCGGTTTCCGCCCCCCCGCCCTCCCGCGCTTTCTTGTGGGTGTAGTCCCGTCCGAACCACTCGTACTGGAACTGGTGGTACCACGACTTCCACACATTCTGGCGGATGCGGCCGGTCCATTTGATCTGCTTGTAGCTGGAATCGCGGGCATCGTCACGATACTGGTTGCGCTCAAGATCGAGCCAGTTCTCCAGGCGCCACATCCGGCCCGGCTGCCACTGCAGCTTCAGGGGGGTGATGATGTGGTCGGTATAATCGCCCGCGTGGTACTCGACGTATTGCAGATAGGTGCCGTAGTACGTGCCCAGCCAGGTGAGGGTCGGGGTCAGCTTTTTGGACAACGACAGGTAGGTGTTGGGCTCGATGGAGGTGTCGCCCTTGTGGGACGTGCCGGTGGGGGGGTTCGTTTCATACGCCACGGCAGTTGAGAGTTCTCCGGAGAACTTCAGCCGGCGGGCGGCCCGCCGGGCTTCGAGGATTTTCTTCGCGCGACGCTTGATGGCCGCGAGAGCTTC
>JAUYPJ010000070.1 GCA_030697665.1 Candidatus Omnitrophota bacterium | reverse complement strand
AGACCGGACGGCGCGCAGTGAAGCCTTCTTCTTAGTGGAAGGTGGCCTCTGGGATCCGGACGCCTTGCGGGACGCGGATCTTACGTACAATGCGGCCGAGAAGAGGTGGGAACCGGCGGTGAGTTTTGAAGACCATGTGTTCGATACCGCTTACAGACCACAGCGACGGGCGCGGGTGATCGGTGACCTGACGCACTTCTTCCGGTACGAGGGGGAAGGGGATCGGGAGGTCGTACTGGCCGACCGTCGGCTCGCCGCAGACGACGAGACCGGCTGGTACCGGCCACGCGCCGATCGGAAGGTGAACCTCTTTGCCCGCTCGGATGACAAGAACCTCTGGAGACCTGAGAGCGTGACCAACGCCGCCGGCATCATGCTCCACCCCTACAACGCGGATCTCTTGGGTGTGCAGTTTGACATCAATATGGAGCCGCTGGACGCCCATTCGACCCTCTTCCGCGGGTTGGAAACCACCGCCAAGCGGACCCTGGGAACCAACATCATGCCGAAGTTCTGGGCGACCAACCGCGCCGCCGAATACGGCAAGCCGATGGTCTCCAACGAATCCTTTGTGATCGGCGCGGTGGTGTCCCGCAAGGTCCCGTACCCCTCGTCAATCGAAGATGTGAACTACACGATGCAGCCCCAGCGGATGTACTTCGAGCAGGAGCGCGGCGAGGTCTTTGAGCCGCCTCCCAATAACTACCTCGTCTTGCTCAACCGGACCGCCCGGTGGGTCCGCGGCGAGATTCAGACCCTGCCGAGGATCCTGCGCAACCTCCTCTTCTACCGGGAGATGGAGCCGATGGGACAAGCCTGGTTCTCGCTCCTGCCGATCTTCGGCTACTTCTCTGAGCTGTTCTTCTTCGGATGGCTCCTGAACGAGTTGTTCGTCCGAGCCATCTTCGGCATCAAGGAAATCAACGATGTCTGGATGGCCTTCGCCCTCGTTATCAGCGCGGTGTGGGTGATGACTCAGAATAAGGTCTTCTGGTCGAAGATACCGCTCTTTAACCAGACCTCGATCAGGACGCACAAGTTCTACGGCCTGTTCCGTGCGGTGTTCCAGGAATTGCCCATCAACAGCAGCCAGTTCCTGCAGATGGTGCCGATCGGTGCTCGCAACATCATGCTCATCATCTTTGAGGTCGTGGACAATGAGTTCCGCAAACGCGTGCGCCATATCCCTCCAATCTCATGGCTCTGGAAGTCATACAACGTCGTCCAGCAGAGCTATAAACGACCCGTGCGCGAGGGACTCCTCTATCCCATTCTCTACTTCATCCCCAACCTGCTCTACCTGCATGTGTTAGTGGGTGGGGCGCTGCTCATTGCGATGTTCATCCCACAGAACTTCCTGTTGCCATGGACGGGAGTTTCCATCCTACCCATCGTGTGGTTCTCCACCTGGCAGGAAGGAAAGACGATTCAGGTGCTGAGAGCGAATCCGCTCGTGAAGCACGGTTGGACTATCAACATGGGCCGCCAGGAGACTCGGGCGCTGGCCTTCTCGTTTAGCATGGGGACGTTCTTCCTTCTCTTTTCAGCTCTGTTCCATCCAGACTTGGTCTGGCTGGCGTGGGCGGTGCCTTTGGTTATATTGAGTTGGTGGCCGGGACCACTGGTGAGCCGCCTCGTGGGGACCTATGAGTTCTACTCCGACGCCATTAAGCAGGTCGATACGATTAAAGACGAAGACGGCAGCCTGCGTTTTGCTTCGTTGGCCCAGGCGTTGCGGCTAGCATCAGGTGCTGAGGTGATCGAATGGCGCACCACCCTCCGGCATCTGCGCGCCATTGAGCGGCGATTCAGCGCCCAACTCGAGGACGTGGCGCAAGAACGGACGGCTCCCACCGATGGGCTCCGACAGCAAGTGTGGGAGCGTCTCAACGCCCGTGAACAAGCCGCTGTGGAGATCCGGGCGGGAGCGGAAGCTCGACAACGCTTCTTTGAATACGTCCTCGCCCTGCATGTGGCCTACATGAGGACCCTGCAAGATGAGGGTGGAACGCCTCCAGCCGCGTCCACGGCTCCTGCGCCGAGATCGCCATCGCCCAGCCCGGCACCTCAACCAGCAGTTAGTGGCGGCTCTGGAACGGAACTGAGTGTTCTCGCGCAGCGGGAGCGGGAGGCGGGGCGGATTCCGGATCTCAGGGGTCAGGTTGAGGAGCGGCGGTTCGGGCGGTTTGCGGCGCTGCTTAATCGGGTGCGGGCGGCGGCCGCTACGGAGGCGTATCCAGCAGACGCCTGCATTCTCTGCGAACGCACCAAGGACAAGGCCAAGGAAGGCTTGACGCACGCATGGCGCGACTACGAGCACTGGGCGAACGACTACCCGATCGTCAATGACCACCTGCTGCTAGTGACAAAGGCGCACGAGCCGCAAGGGGTCTCTGAGCAGAACCTGCGCGATTGGCTCGAGCATCTCAGCGAGTATCCCGACTACCTGCTGTTCTACAACCACGCCGGCGCCGGGGCGTCCGCCACGATGCACCGCCATGCGCACTTGATCCCAGCGACCTACGAGCTGCCGGTTGAATCGGCGGCGACACAGCTTTTGGGTAAGCGGGATGGCGTGACGGTCAGTGAGCTCACGGACTGGCCCGCAGAGGGGCTGGTGCTCGAAGGCAGGGACGTGCGGGCGCTGGCCTCACTTCAATCGCAGCTGCTGGTGCGGCTGGAGGCGTATGGCGTGGCCTATAACTTCGTCGTCAAGCGGTTACCTAACGGTCAGGTGCGCGTCTTCCTCTACCCGCGCAGTCAGGAGTCGCCGAGCCCTGAGGACTTCACCGGCACCTTTGGTGCCATGGAGATGAGCGGCTGGATCGTCGGCCAGACGGATGAGGACAAGTTCAACCGACTCACCCAGGAGGTTATCGAGCGCGGCATCCGCGAGGTCAGCGTATCGGATGAGACATGGCGCAACCTGCGCTCTGCCATTCGCGTGCTGCTTCAGCCCGTCAGCGGCGGCTCAGGCGAGGTGCGCCGCCAGGCGAAGCTAGATGCGGATGGGCGGTTGCCGCAGGAGCAGCGCTCGGCGGATGTGCCGAAGGTCATCTGGGACCTGATCGAGCGGCTCACAATGAAATATGTTGAGGGCTGCAAGAACTGCGCCTGGGTCACCAATACGCCGATCGTGTTCATGCCGGGCCGCGAACAGTTGGTGAGCTGGGATGAGACGGAGCGGCAGCTGGTCATCAACGCTGACATCCTGACGCAAGCCGAGGCGAACCTGCCGCGGCTGCAAGTGATGCTTGGTG
>JAUYPJ010000058.1 GCA_030697665.1 Candidatus Omnitrophota bacterium | reverse complement strand
AGCCACGGTGTCCTCACTGCAAAGGCGAGATCAAAAACCTCTCAGATCCTATCCACTATGTTGTCATTGCTAAGGAAGTCAATGGGAACAAAACATTGGCTTGGCGTAGAGGAAAAGGAAAATAGGGGACGGTTTGAGCTACCCAGATGCTACAAAATTTATGGCAAAGCTCAATAGAACGACTTGGCGTGTAATCATAATAGGATCATCTATTTCCGTATGTTGGTTAGCGCTGTGGTATTTGATACATCGTCAATATGGAAATAAGGTAAGCACTCTTTTTGCTTTGGCGAGTGCACTTTTATTTTGGATTTTTGAAGGCGCGGCGCTGCATAGGGCAGACAGCAAACGACCTGACGAGACCCGCTCGCCAGCCCAACCCTGGAACAGAGAATCAGCACCAGGCCATTGTCCGCAATGTGGGCAAAGATTTTCTCTTCAGGTCATGCGTGCCATGTATGAACGGCGAGTCCGCTGCAGTCGCTGCGGTACTGTGATCCAGCTCTCCTTTCCCAAGCTGCCTCTGTCGGGTATACTCGCATGGAAAAACCGGAGGCGTCCCGAATGGTAACACCTACATCGATTCCCCATGCCCCGCCCACCCCGCCAGCTGCTGGATAACGGCTGTTATCACGTGATCGCCCGCGGGAATAACCGTCAGTTCTTGTTCACGGCTGACGAGGCCTTCTGGTACTCATCCGACACGACGCCAGGAAACGTACCGCGACTTCGTGCGGCTTGAGTCACCCTATGCTCCGATGCTCGATGCTGAACTGCTCCACCGACTGTTTTAGGCGGTACTATTTCGGACGCCTCCGTTTTCTCCTGTTTTCTTGGCACCGAGTTGCACACGTCACAAGAGCGTGATAGACTTGAAAGCAGTGCAAGGAGGTCGCCAGATGAAACTTTGCGTCATCTTAGAGCGTTCACCAGAGGGGGGGTATACCGTCTACGTTCCCTCGCTGCCTGGCTGTGTTAGTGAAGGACAGACAAAGGCGGAAGCTTTCCGGAACATCAAAGAGGCCATCCAACTCTACCTTGAGCCTGTCGAGGACGAGCTTGTGCGCGCAGGCTCTCGACAACTGGCTGAAATCACCCTCTGAGCAAAGTCCCCAAACACACCTCCACTGAAGTCTGGAAGCTCACCGTACCAGCCCACCGACCCGTCAAACGTAGTACGCTAGCCCATATCCTGAAAGCCGCCCATCTCTCCGTTGAAAATTTCAGCGAACTCTTGTAATACCGAGGCAGAAAAGCAGGCGAACGGGGGGACGGTACCCAAGGATAAGCTCAAGGACAGACCCCACGCTCAACACTCTGGATGAGCACGCGCCGTGCGCCCACGATTCACCGGATAGCCTGCAGCCTGTTGGCTGCTGGGCTTGTCTGGGTCAGCCTACCGCAACGCTCACCCGCTGTCGAGAGCCCTCGGGCCGAGAGCGGCAAGCACTTCCTGTGGCAAGTGGACTCGCCGACCGCGCGCGCGTACCTGCTCGGGTCGATCCATCTCCTCCGGCAGGACGTCTATCCCCTGGCCCCCGTCATCGAGGAGGCCTTCGCCGCCTCGGACGTCCTGGTGCTGGAAGCCGATGTATTTGGCAAGTCGCCCGAGGTCCTGCTGCAATCGAGCTTGGACAACGCGATGTATGCGCCAGGACGGACCCTGCAATCCGAGCTGGACCCCTCGGACTACGTGGAGCTGAGGGGCCTCCTCAGCCAGGTCGGTATTCCCACCCAGACCGTGCAACAGTACCGGCCCTGGTTTCTCTCGCTCATGGTCGAACAGGTGCTGTGGGCCCGCCTGGGCTTGCAACCCGAGTACGGCATCGACGCCTACTTCCACAGGAAAGCGGAGGGCCAGAAACCCATCGAGGAGCTGGAGTCGGTCGAAGCGCAGCTGGCGATGCTCTCAACGCTGTCGGATGAGGAACAGGTGCTCTTGCTGTCCTGGACGATGAACGATCTCGACCAGACCGCCCAGGCCTTCGAGCAGCTCCTGCAACTCTGGCAGCGCGGAGACGCAAAGGCCATGGAGCAGCAACTGCGAAAGGACATTGAGGAAGAACCGCGCTTTGAACCCATCTGGAAGCGGCTGGTGGATGACCGCAATCTCGACATGGCCGAGCGGATTGGCGCGTTCCTCGCCTCACACCGGCGGTATTTCGTGGTCGTCGGCGCGGCACACCTGATCGGCGCGCGGGGCCTGATCAGCCTGCTGCGCCAGCGCGGCTACGCCGTCCAACAGTTATAAGGTCGGGTACCCACGCGGAGGGGTCTGGCCTCAGGTTGAACTCATGGCGAGGACACAAGGAGAGCTGGGGAACTCGATGGGGGCTTACGGCAGGAGCTGCTCGATCAACTTCGGAAGCGGGAGGATCGTAAGGGTGAGCGTGCCATCATGGCGGATCGAGGGACGGTCGACGTCGTGGGCGACCAGGAAGTTCTCCCCTGTGGCGTAGGCCCGTCGGAAGGCCTTAAGGTTGGAGAGGTCAACGTCGTTCGCGGACCACTTGCACTCGATGGCGATGGGCGGCCGGCCCCGTGGGGCCAACACAAAGTCAATCTCATGGCCGCGCTTGTCGCGCCAGTATCGGACGTCTCGTGACTGCAGCCGGCCGTGCAGTTCGTTCAAGACGACGTGCTCCCACAGCAGACCACAATCGTCTCTCCGAAGCGCGTGCCATCCTCTGTGGTAACAGACAAACCCCGTATCGAACGCGTAGACCTTAGGCGCCGAGACCAGTTCGGTGGCCCGATGGGTGCTGTAGGGGCGAATGACGTGGGCGACGAACGTCGCCTCCAAGGCGCGCAGATAATTCCGGATGGTCGTCCGGCTGACCTCGCACTCCCTCGCGAACCGCTGCGCCTCGAAGATGCCGCTGCTGCGGGTCATGAGGAGCTCCGCGAAGCGTTGAAACGAGTCACGGCGCTCCAACCGAAAAAGTTCCTGGATGTCCTTCGCCCAGTAGGCGTCCATCCACTCTTGGAATTCGCGCTCGGGGGACTCGTGGGATAAGAACAAGGGCGGCAGTCCGCCGCGCAGCAGCCGGTGCTCAAGGCGTTCCGGTGGAAAATCGGCCAGGTCCGCAAGAATCATCGGGGTCAACCACAGCTCGCTCTTCCGGCCGGTCAAGGTGTCTCTGAACTTCCGCGAGGCGCCCAAGGTGGACGAGCCGGTGGCCAGGATCTGGACGGCGGGATAGTGATCAGCGGCGATCTTGAGCAGTTGCGCCGGATCGCGCAAGCGGTGGACTTCATCCAGGACGACCCGTTGACCCCTCAGCCCATCGAGAAACGCCTCAGGATCCTCAACCATCCTCCGGACCCTGGGCAGCTCGCAGTCGAAGTACTCCACCTGCTCCAGGCTGTGGGTGAGTGAGGTCTTCCCGGTCCTCCGCACCCCCGAGAGCCAGATGACGGACCGCCGCTTCCACCCCGCTTCGATCTGCGCAAGCCAATAGCGTCGTTTGACCAGGTGTCCCATCTGGACACACCATACCATAAAGTGCTACTATCTGCAATCGTAAATACACATGGTACAGGCGCAATCAGATCGCAAGACGGGGAGGGAAGCCTGACCCCGCTCAGGGAATCAGGCCATCGCGGTGGTGGGCTGGAGCTGCGGACGTGCGATGGGGAACTCGAGGAGGAAAGTGGTGCCCTGCCCGACAGCGCTCTCGACGGAAATCCGGCCCTTGTTGCGCTCGATGATCTGCCGCACGATAAAGAGTCCCAGGCCCGTCCCCTTCCCCGGCTCCTTCGTCGTGAAGAATGGGTCGTAGATCTTCTCCAGCTTATCCGGGGCGATGCCTGAGCCGGTGTCCGCAATCGCAATGCGCACCTGGCCGTCGTGCTCCTGGGCGCGGACGGTAATGGTCCCCGGCGGCGTGATGGCCTGCCCGGCGTTGCGGATCAGGTTGAAGAGCACCTCCTGAAGCTGCCGGCGGTCCACGAGAATCGGCGGTAGATCCGGTTGGATTTCTTTGACCACCTCGATCTTCTCCAGCGCCAGGTCGTGCCCGACCAACAGCAGCACCTCGTCCACCTCCTGCGCCACCACCACCGGCTGGGACGTCGGTTCCTTGATCGGCTTGGCGAAGTTCGACAGCTTCTGGGTGATCGCCGTCGCCCGGTCAATCTGCTTCAGCGCCACGCGCATGATGGTTGTGCTGCGCTCCAAGACGTCTTGCGAGGGTTTGCCGATCAAGATGCCATCCTCCTGATCGATGAGGAACGCCTCGCACTGCGCCTTCACGATCCCCAGCGGGTTGCAGATCTCGTGGTTGATCCCGGCCGACAGCGTCCCGATCACCGCCAGCTTCTCCTTCTGCGCCGCCTCGGCCTGGGTCTTGGCCAGCTCATCGAAGAGCTGCGCGTTGCTCACCGCGATCGCCAGCGTGCGCGCCAGCGGCAACAGGATGTCCAGGTCATCCTTCGTGAACTCCTCATCCGACTTCTTCTTCCCCAGGCACAACACCCCGATCAGATCGTCATGGACAGCCAGCGGCAGCGCCAGCCGCGCGTGGAGGTGGGCCAGGCAGTCGGTCACCGCCGCCGGGAAGCGCACCTTGCCGAACGAGCCGTCCGAGCCAATCGGCTCGTGCGTCCGGCGTAGGAAGGTAATGAACGGCTCGACCTCCTCCAGCGCCAGCGGATGCCCGCGCAGCCCTGCGGAGATGGCCTGGACGGAGTCCTGAGCGAGCCCGTTGCGCGACATGGTAGAGCGAGTCGAAGGATTCGCTCCCTCCGAAGCCGCCGCAAGCTCGTACGTGCGCGTATCCTTGTTGAGCAGGAGCAGGCTGCAGCCGTCCAGCTTCACGACGTCGGTCAGCGTCTTCACCGTCGTCTCGAGGAGCTGCTTGAGGTCCACCTTGAGCATCACCTCATCCGTAAACCGCTTCAGCAGCGCCTTGTAGTCGTACTTCTTCTGAAAGAGGTAGCGCTCCGTCGCGTTCGTCAGCCAGTTCCGTAGCGGCCCATAGACGCCTGCGATGATCGCCGCCGCGAAGACGTTGGAGAGCCACCGGGGAATCGCCACCACACGGATCAGTACCTCCTGTGAGAGGAACGCCATCAGCGACACCACCACAACAACGGACCCCACCAACCCCGCAAACACCAGGGTCCGTTTAACAATAACTTCAATGTCCATGAACTGATGGCGAACGATCGCATAGGCCCAAACCCCTAAGGCGAGCAGAATTGCTATAAACCCCAGCGGATAGAACTCGAAACCGTAGTTAACAAGGATATCTGATGCTGACAGGAAATAAAAAACAAAACCTGTA
>JAUYPJ010000057.1 GCA_030697665.1 Candidatus Omnitrophota bacterium | reverse complement strand
ACTCAGGGTCTTGGGGGCAGGGATGGCGGCTTCTTCGCGCTCGGTGCGGAAGATCGGTCGGGCGGCTCTCACCCGATACTTCGCATGGAGGGTATCAAGCGAGCCGCTGCGGTCTGTGGTCGCATCCCGGAAGCGCCGCTTGGCTGCGACGATGGCCGCCACCGACTCGGTCACGGAGTCCTTGTACTTGACGATGAGGCGGCCTGTGGCGTACGAAGGAGCAGTCTCTTGGGCCTGCCCGTTCCCCGGGTCAGGCTCGTAGACGGCCTGGACGCTCTCGAGGGGAAGCAGCAGGGCGAGGGTTCCCACCCCCAACAAGATGAGGGGACTTCGCCGCCTGACGGTTCTGCGTTCAGTCATCTCCTTCGCCTTGTGTGCCCCCGTGCCAAGAGCATCGTCCGGTCGGTCATCCTCACCCGCCTAGAAGACTTTGAAATACAGCGTCTGGCTGGTCGTGCCGACGCCGTCAGAGGCCGTGAAGGTCACGCTGTACGTATAGCCCCGCTGACTCGCAGTCGGCGTCCACGCGAAATGGCCACGTCTCCATTTGAAGCGGCGATAGATCGTATCCATCGTAAAGCTATGCGCGGGAGGTCCTCCCTGTCTCTGGAACGTCATCTGGCTGAAGCTCCTTCCTGGACTCGGTCTTGCTGTCACATAGAGCGACACTTGCTGGTCGACCTTTACGAAGAGCGGATTGGTTTTGCTGTTCACCGGAGGCCAGTTCGTGGTTCCAAACCAGATCAACGCGCCGAACACATCGTTGAACAGATCAATCACACTATCGCCGTTCAGATCGGCCTTGGGGTCGTAGCATGACGGATCATTTGCTGTGTAGGCGCCGCAGGAAACGCTGTCGTCCGTCCCAAAGCGGTTCGCGAGCGCAAACACGTCATTGAAGAGGTCCACCATTCCATCGTCATTCACATCCGGGTCGCGTAGCCATAGCAAAGGGACGTCCTCAACCCCAACCTCGACCTCCAGGATCGTTTCAGCCGTCAGGTGCCCATCGGTTACCGAACAGCGGAAGGTGTACAATCCAACCTGGGCCAGGGTGGGCTTCCAGAGGAAGCGGTAGCGCGTCACGGGAACGATTCCCGACGCCAGTTCTAACAGCCGATCGGCGTCAGCCTGCTGAATGCGGCCATCCTCGTCTACATCCGCCAGGGCGCGTTGGACATCGTCGAAGACCACTAAGCCTGTCATATACTGCGTCAGGAGTCCGGCGTCGGTAACGTCGAGTGTCCCATCAAGGTTCACGTCTCCCAGCGGCAGAAAGCGGATCCCTGCAGGCAAGGGCATCCGACTCGCCATCGGCCTCACGCTGAGGGTCAGATCATCGCCATCAGCATCAATGGCTGAGATGGCCGCCGCCAGCAGGTTTCCTGCTGCAACGCTCCCCCCGAAGTCGTAGATGATGGGAGCGTGGTTCGGCATCAGGGCGATCCGCCACTCGCGGGCTCCTGACAGCTCGATCCCTGATGGCCGGTTCTTCACGCGCGTGGTGGGATCTTGCGCAAACGCGTGCAGAGTATGTTCCCCGAGCGCATAGTCCGCGCCCACGAATGTGAACTGTTCTCCACCGCCGACGACCTGCCCATCCACTAACCAGATGACAGAGAGCGGCGCGCTGGGAGATTCCGGCCTCAACACGTCCACCGAAAATATCACGGTCTGCGCCGTGGTCAATCGATACTCCCCGTCGGCTTCCTTGGGGGCGTGCGCATCGATGGGATCCACGACGGCATAGGCGCGCTTAATGAGCTGCTCCGCGTTGACGGATTTCCACAGCGCATGGGTCGAGCGCATCTTGGAGTCGTACGTCGGTCGAAACAGGCCCTGCGCGAAACCGCTCGCCCCCTCATACAGGCCGATGGCCTCGCCACTTCCCCCCGTCGGCAGCGGCGTATTCGCATCGATCCACACGTTCCACTTGATGTTCTGCCGACTCGTTTGAATGGTCACGTTTGGTTCTGCGGGCTCCTCCCCCGTATACACGCCGGGCTGCCAGTACTCATCGGCCAGCACCCCGAACGCGTGGCCGAACTCATGGGCCGCCATCGCGACCGCGTCCGAGAGTCCTTGCCGCATCGACGTGACCCCAACAACCCCCATCGACGCGCAAGCACCCCCGCTGTCGTTCACCAGCACCATGATGACGTTATACGTCGCGGGGGCGTCTCCCGCCGCGTCGCTGATGGCGCTCCATGCTGTAGGAGTATTGGGCGGTGCGCACCACTCATTGTCGTCGTACTGGAGGTTCAGCGCGGTATTCCGGTAGATCCCCTGCGCAGGATGGTCAATGCCTGACTGCTGGCTGATGACATCCACCACGTGGATGTTGAAGTACGGCGCGTAGAGGCTCAGCGGGGTCTCATTAAAGAGATGGTCAATCACCTGGTTCATGTCGTTGCGGAAGGTCGGCAACTCCGCCGCGGTATAGCCATCCCCCATGAACACGATGTCAATGCGATTCTCCGAATCGCCGTTGTCGAAGAGCGTCTGGCTGTCCCACGCCAGGAGAGACGGTTGCCACACGAGCCAGCAGGCCGCGCCCAGCAGCGACAGACGCAGGGAACATGCCCGTCGCATCCTACGGGGCCTCCAAGCGAACGTCCGCGAGCAGCTGTAGCGCGTCGGCGGGCAGCGAGGGGACTGCCCGAGCAGTCAACAGCCTTCTGGCGGGATTCCCATCAGGAGGGGGAGGCTGCTCAACGGAGCGTGTCAGCTGCGAGATTCGCAGGGCCGTAATGGTCGGATCGTTGGGGAGGCGCACGGAGAAGACCGCCGTCTCCGAGACCGCCGTCCGTCCCACGAGGCGGCCGGGCTCCAGCCGGTCCTCGGCATACGTTTCGGCGATGATCACGCGTGGGTCACCGATCGCCGTCGTGTAGCGATTCTGCCCCTGCGCGTCCCGGGCCTGCAGCAGCCAGAATCCCTTCCGCAGCTCCAGGTGCCGCGGACCGGGCACCCTACCCGGCCGCACCATTTGCCTCAAGACGGTGATACCGCCCTGATCAACCTTGAGGATGACTTCGACGTGCTCCGCATCTTCCGCCCACACGGACGTTCCCAGGCTGAGGACGAGGCCGAGCAGCAGGCTGCTCGCCAACCGACCCGCATGCGCCATGCCATCCCTCCGATGCGTTGCGAAACCGCTTCCTTGCCTCAGAGACGATTCGAGCGACCGGGGTTCGGTCGCTCCATCCGCGGCAGGCCCGTGGAAGACAAAAACGCCGGGCTGC
>JAUYPJ010000042.1 GCA_030697665.1 Candidatus Omnitrophota bacterium | reverse complement strand
AGCAGGTCTTGGACTGATCCACCCTCGCTGAATAAGACCGGATTTTATAAGGTAGACCCCTGCCCTCGACGACTTGAAGAGTTGGTGCGCTAGCGGGCTAAGGTACTCACCTTTGGATTTTGCTCCTTCATAGGAGCTGAGAAAGCTAACATACTCTCCTTGAGCTCGTTCGACTACGATATCTAGGTACTTCCTTACTTCATTAAGATTCAAGTCCCATGATATTTTAACGCGCGACGCTAGCACGCAAACAGGGTTTATTTCTATTCCGATTGATGGAATACCTCGAAACTTGCATTCCAATAGCGTAGTTCCAGTCCCACAAAAAGGATCTAGTACGACGTCTTTCTTCCCAGGCTTGAGATCGTCTAATATCTCGCCTACAGTTGATCTTGGATATGCGAGAACAAAGTTAAAACACTTATCGAGCATGGCTTTTACTCTCTCGATGAATAGTTGTCGATTCGATTGGGACGAGCTCGCCGCGGAAGGCTTTGGCGAGAACAGAAGGGAGAAGGGTGGCGAGTTCGGCAGCGGTCTCAGCTTGCAATCGCTTCAGTGCGTCCACCTGCGCCTGCAATCCGTCCAGGTACGCCACGATCCGGCGTTGCTCGGGGAGCGGGGGAACGGAAACGACGAATGATTTCGCGTTCGCGCCGCTCACACCGATGTTTCCCGCCGTCGTCTTGCCCAGCTCTTCGACTTGCTCGCGCACGCTGCGTGCATTCAGCGCGAAGACAAGGAAATCAGGTGTCATCTTCTCCAGGATGGGGCGTAGGCGCATGAGCTTGTCAGGAAACACTGCACGACTCGGCCTGTCTGCTTTGAAAATTGCAGGCTTGGCGACTCGGTTGATGTCTCCATTGTAACGGACGATGAACACATCGTTTGGCTGAAGTTCAAAAGGCGCGGCGTCGTTGTCCGTGACCGCCACATTCTTTACGGCGCTGAGGTCAACGAACTTTGTTGGGGAACTCGAAACAGCGTTGATACGGAGCATGGGCCGGCCTCCGCTTTCCGTTTCAGATTTCGGAGAGAGGCCATTGCGTGGAGATTCGGCAAGAATTTCACCCAAGGGCTTTCTTTCCCAAGCTGTTTCGTCGAGCAGAGCCGCTGTCGCCCGGCTCATAAGCATCTCGGCCTCTTCGGCGGCTTGGTGGCGGAGGGAGCGGGCCTCGGCGATTTTGGCGGCCAGGGCCTCGATCCGCGCCACGATCCGCCGCTGCTCCGTCAACGGCGGCAGAGGGATCTCGACGTTCAGGAACTGTTCTGGCTTGATGCGGTTTTTTCCGCTCGTCCCTCTGGACCTCTCATCGCATTGCGCCCAGAAGCCAGGCGTCTTGGTTAGCCAGTGCATCCAGCGCGGCAGTAGTCGTTCAGGATTTGCTGCGAAGGTCGGAAACTCCCCGCTCACGAAACATCCGCTGAGTTGCGGTTGCACAACCGCTACGCTGCCGTTTCGCGCCCAAATCTTGTTCACAACGATATCATCCGCCTCAACACACGAAAGTGTTGAATACTTTGTCGCCGAGCCGTCCATTGATTCCCGTTCGTAGGCTCCTTCACCCCACAGCTTCACGCCAAGTTGGCGGTAGGTCGTACCAGACATCGGCGCTACTGGTCGTTTCACCGACGTGACTACTTCACCCAACCGCACTTTGGACCACGTCGCGCTCATGTTTTTTGTGCCAGAACGGTTTTGATTTCCGCCATGATGGCCGCGATGCGCTGCTCCCTCTTGAGAATGTCGTCGGCGAGTTGTTCGGGCGGGAGATGCTCGAAGTCCTCTTTGGCGCTGGGGTTTTTGCGGTCGAGGTTGCAGCCGTTGGCGAGGAATTCGGCGGCGGGCACTTTCCAGGCGCGGTCGTTTTCCACGCGTTTGCCCCACCACGCGATGCAGTCGGCGAACTCCTCGAACTGGAGCGGCTGGGTCTTGGTGTAGTTTTTCCGGCCATCAGGGAGCAGTTGCTCGTAATACCAGACATTCTGCGTCGGCCCGGAGCGGTCGAAGAAGAGGACGTTGGTGGGGATCCCAGTGTACGGCGAGAACACGCCGTTGGGTAGGCGGACGATGGTATGGAGATTGAACTCTTTGAGCAGCTCTTCCTTGATCCGGGCGCAGACACCGTCTCCAAAGAGCGTCCCATTCGGCACCACTACGCCGCATCGACCGGCAGATTTTCCCCCGATTGGACGCCGGAGCTTTCGCATGATGAGTTGGAGAAATAGTAGGGCGGTTTCGGCGGTCTGCTTATCGTCCTGGAAATTGCCGAGGATCCCCCGTTCCTCTTCGCCACCGAACGGTGGATTGGTCATGATGACGTCCACGCGGTCTTTGTCCCCGATCTCGCGCAAGGGCACTCGGAGGGCGTTGCCCGGGTCAATCTGCGGGTATTCCAGACCGTGCAGGAGCAAGTTCATCTGGCACAACAAATACGGTAAGGGTTTGGCCTCGATTCCGAAAAAGCTTTCACGCTGCAGCCGGTGATGGTCTTCGGTTTTCTTGCACTGCTTCTTGAGATGCTCAAAGGCCGCTGCCAGGAAGCCACCCGTCCCGCTGGCAGGATCCAGAACCGTTTCACCCAGGCGAGGGTTGATCGCGGTCACGACGAACTGTACCACTGGCCGTGGTGTATAGAACTCGCCGTTTTCTCCGGCGGCATCCCGCATTTCGCGGAGCATAGACTCATAGAGGTGGCCGAGGGTGTAGATCTCCTCGGTTGAAGTGAAGTGGATATTGTTGATTTTGTTGACGATGTCCCGCAGCAGGTAGCCGCTGAGCATGCGGTTGACCGTGCCCTGGAAGACGGCTCGGATCACGTCCCTCCGGTCGCCCCCATTGGCACTTCGCAGCGCCCGCAGGTAGGCGAACAGGCCCGGCCCCTTCTTGCCATCAGGCCGTACGGCCTCTTCCTGGTTGATAAAAGCGACCAGGGCATCTCCTGTGATTCCGTCGGGCTTGGCGGCCCAATCGCGCCAGCGATACGGGCACTCGATGGCGAGCTGGAATCGCTTACCGGCAAGTTTGGCTTCCGTCTCGCGGATTTGCTCCATGTCGTCGAGGAACTTGAGGAACATGATCCAGGTGAGCATGGGCAAGCGGTCAAGATCAGTGCTCAGCCCCTTGTCCTTGCGCATGATGTCGCGGCAGGATTTGATAAGGCTGCCGAGCGACTGCGCGGTGGTTTGCGGCGTGGTGGTGCGTGGCGTTGTGAGTTTTGGCATGGTCAAGACGGCCTACTCTTCATACAGCAGGGTTTGCATCTTCTCGAGGGCTTCCCGCAGCTCATCGGGGCCGCCGAACTTCTCCGCAATCTCCATGACGTTGCCGTGCGTTGAAAGAGGCGGGACTTTCAGGATCTCCGGGACCTTGAACTGCGCGGTGCCGTGCTCGATGTACTTGTCCAGAATCTCCGTGAGTATCTGCCGAGCCTCCGGCTTGAAGTAGTCCCAGAAATCCACCCGGCCCCTGCGCAGACGCTCCGCCCGCTCACGTCGCGTCCGAAGGGGTGCGCTATAGGCGACGTGGCAGAGCAAGTCGAAGGGGTCGGCGTCCGGCTGTTTACTATTCTCCGCTAATTGCTCGAAACCGATGCCATGCTGCTCCAGTGCCACGATCACCTCCGTCCGTTCCTCCGCGCTGCTCCAGTGCGAGCGCTCGGCAGGAGCAGAGGGGTACATGTGACGGATCGTTGCTGCGGC
>JAUYPJ010000039.1 GCA_030697665.1 Candidatus Omnitrophota bacterium | reverse complement strand
GGGTCGATCTCAAGGCCGGTGTACCGCACGCCCATGCTGGCGACCATGTTCCCGCCCCACCACGGAAACGGCCCGCTGCCAAAATCAATCACGTGCATCCCCGGCTTGAAGAGGTCTTGCGCCCGTACCACTCCGGAGCCTCTGAAGAAACGCCAGAGCCTCCATCGGCGCTGGAGCCTCTCAGCCGTTCGCTGGAAGGAACGCCGCAGCACATCATCAACGCTGACCGCACCTGCCAGCAGCACACCCAACCCACCTTTTGATCGCCAGATCCTCCCAAAAACACGCCATCCGTGCCGTGGCCCATGCGAGGGATTTGATGGACGGACGGCTCGAGCCAGAAACAGTCGTGCGATCAGCAGCGAGAGTCCATACGCAACGGCGTCGAGCGGATCTGCGACGCCGTATCCTGCGGTGGGTGAGATCACTTCCTTCGCCAGAACGAATACGGCGAACCACACAAACAGGAGAACGTCATCGCGGGCGCGCGACCGGAACAATTCGCCATTCGAGCGTCGTGACCACTCGGCGGCAAGAAAGATGAGCACGAGAGGAAATGTCACATCTGAGACGTAACCATAGACGATCTCACTCCAGATTCCCCAGTGACGGGGAAAGAACCGCGCAGCCGAGTTGACTTGGCCACCCACGGCAAGGAGGAGGCTGATCCAGAAGGAGGTCGTGCGAAGAAGGGAGCGGTCACGCAGGGAAAGAGCGGGCTCAGCTTCCGCTGCGCGGAGGCTGTTGGCAGCGCGTCGGAAGAGGTGCCGCGCAAGAGCAATGAACGCCGGCGCAAGCAGCATCAGCGTGAGAAATCGCGTGAGAGGAAGGGGAGACTTGACGACAAGGAGTGCCGTCAGCAGAGGGCGCAGCACAAAGACAAGCCCCACTGTGGCCACCGCGGTAAAAGCCGACACCGCCAGTCGGCTCTCCGTGCGCTCAATCCACGTGCCGATGCGCCCCAGATGGTACCTGCCAGGACCGAGATGACGAAGCCCTTGCGCGAGCCGCCGCAAGAAATCATCGAACTGCCCCATCAGCCCGAGCGCGACCGCTAAGACGGCAACGGTCCCGACGCCCATCGCCCAGGGATGGTCCGCTGCCACGGCCCATGCCTGCAGCATCCATGTCGGCAGTGATGGCGTCAGGTCGGTGAAAAGAATCTGAAGCGCTCCTTCACGGGGCCGACTCATGTCATCCATCCCGAGCAGGCTGGGGGAACTCAGCGCTGGGAGCATGACCGTGACCTGCGGCAGTCCAGCAAGCCCGCCGAATGCCGATGCGCCACTCAGCAGCTCCCACACGAGTCCGCCGAGCAAGACGACCGCAAGACCCAGCGAGAGAAGTCGTGGGCCATTCGATCCTCGGTGTTCCTGCGAACTCCTCGTTTCCTCGACCTGCTCTGCATCGGATGGCGCAATCGGCAGGGAGACGAGGAACACGGTGCCGGACGCGCCGGTGATGGCCGCCGGATCCGACTCCGCCACTGGAGAGACGGTTCCTTGCGCATCGGCCCGATACGATCCGCCACCCGCCCTCCGGGAGATGACCTCAACGCGCCCACCGGCCTGTGCGATGATGCCGCTCACGCGGAACAGCCCAATGCCCTGGCCCTGGCCTTCAGCTTTGGTCGTAAATCCCCGCTCGAAGATACGGTGGAGATCCTCGGCCGAGATGCCAGGCCCCTGGTCAGCCAGTTCCACACGAATCCACGCGCCGTCCTGTCGCGTCACGATGCTGAACGGCGTGGCGCTGGATGTGGTCGCTTGGGCGGCGTTCAGCAGGAGGTTATGCCACACTTCAAAGAGCAGATCCCCATCGATCAAAACCGGCGGCAAGGATTGGGTGGGCGTGAAGGACAACGCAAGCATTTGCCCAATCCCCGTGGCCGAGAAGCGACTGTAGAGCAACCCGATTGATTCGTTGACATCAATGGCTATCGGCTCGCCCCGGAAATCCAAGCCCTGCACCTTGAGAAACGCGCGCAGGCGTCGATCAGCGTATTGGATGAAGGACTGAACGGTCGCCGCCCGCTTCTCAAGGGTCAGTGTGTCGTTGAGGCGTTCCGCCAACGCCATCCAGGCGGCGGTCAGGCGCTCGATAGGTGGCGCGGCGGCCTCGTGCAACCCCTGCAGAGTAATGTGAAGGACCGGGGCTCTCTCCAATGTCAACGGCCCGAGATGTTGGACGGCAGCAGACCACGCGCGGAAGGCCGCCAGGGCGTGCTCCGCCTCCTGCCACAGGACGTTGCCCTTCCTGAATTCAGCGAGCTGTGAGCGGTGGATGCGCGCACTCGTCAATTGCGCCACCTCTAGGGAACCCATGAGCACAGTCAGGACGTTATTGATCTCATGCCGGACATCCTGAAGCCCCGCCTGATACGCCCGTATTCGCTCCAGACTCCACGCAGGCACCGCAGGCAACAGGGATGCAACCGGAACCGTCGCCAGCACAAACACTCCCGCAGCCTCCATGAGATTCGCGGCTTGGAGGACGGCAAAGAAGATTACGGCGACGATCGCCAGGCCCGTGATCGCTCCAGCGGGCCTAGCCGTGAGGGAGCGGGATGAGACGCGTGATGGGCGCGAAACGACGCGATCCGTTCGCGAGAGAAGATTCACAACCAGGTGCAGCAGGAACATCACCACGAGCGCTTGCAGTAAATCGGAAGGGACGGTGCGGGTGAACGCCAGCGTCCCCAGGCTGATGGCGAGCTTCTCGGGAGAGAACGCGAAGGCGAGTTTCTGGAAGACACCCTGCCCTGGTGCGCCGGGCAGATGGAGCAGATGCCAGGCAAGGTGCAGGAGCGGCGGGGCGAGGCTCACCGGCAAGCCGAAGGCCCAGATGAGCACCGGACTCAGCACAGAGCCAAGCAGCCACACGAAGCCGATGGACTCCACCACCACCGGCGCCATCACGCGTCCCACCACCCCCTTCCCCGCCCACCCCTCGTAGCCGATCCACGGCCATCGGCCACCATGGCGATGCTCTTCACCCGCAGGTGGCAGGGCATAGCCGCGTCGTAACGGCTCCTCCGGCTGAAGCAACCTTGTCACATCGTTCGGCACAAACACATGCCACCGCCTGAGAGACTGCCTGAGCAGAACGTTGCGCTGCTCAAGGGTGTGTTTTCGCTCCATGAGCAGACGATGGGTCAGCAACAGCACCTCCCACCAGTACGTTTGAATCGGCCTGGGAAAGATCGACAAGTCTGGATGGAAGGTTCGCGCGTGCCTGCGATACTGAGCTGTCCATTGTTTGCTGCTCAGGATGGCCAGCTCTTCGTGTCTCCCACGCGGAATCTGAAACCCATAGAAGAGGTACATGCTTCGCGAAAATAGAAGCGTCTTGCCTAGCGACCAGCGGTATGGCGGCAGATACACGCCAAGCGTCTGCGCGTGTGCGCGTAGACGTTGATATCGCTCTGCTGAAATCGATCCCAAGACTCGAGGAGCCACATGGAGATCATGAACGAAATCGAGGACCTGCTGCTTCGTCCGAAGCGTGTGAGGAAACTCATCGAAATCATCGCGCGTCCACGGCCTTCCCCGCACGCGCAGGAGGGCGCGAAACGTCGTCTCGACCGCGGGCCGCATCATGGCCATGTCGCTGGGATCGCCCATGCGATACCCCGCTGTTCGAGCCGTGTTGAGGAGCCTCTCCCACCCCAAAAATGGATCTTGAAGCCAGAGCCCGGCCAATGGCCACACAACAAGAAGTAGCTTGAAAGTGGTAAAGGCCCTGATCATCTGCTCCACGAGTCGTGGGGGCAGGCGGCTGACCGCCGGTTCTGTGAAAATGCCCTGGAGCAGTTGAGACGCGATAGGCCACGGCCATCGCCGCGCGAACTCCTGCACCGCCAGGAAGGGATCAAACCGCCCGTGCAACGCCTTCCAGAGCGACTCTAAGCCATAGGCTTTCAGAAGGCGGTAAAATGTCGCAGAACTGACTCCTAGCTTTTGTGAAGCGCGCTTGTCGGTTGGCTCGGTCAGCGCCCCCATCACCTGATCGACGCTCTTGAGCCGCACATGCCACGCATTTCCCACCCATACCCCGGTGCGCATGAGATGCTCCTTCAGGAAAGCCACCCGCTCCTCCGTGGTCCGGCTCTGCTCCCATCGCCTTCTCGGCTCAGGCTGGCTGAGCACATGGTGATACAAGGTGCCCTCGCTGATGCCGACGCGCCGGGCAATTGAGGCGTTCGACTCGACGGGCCTACGTATCTTCTGCCATGATCCTTCCAAGCCAAACGCCTTAAGGCGCCGATAAAAGGTCGCTCGATGCACGTTAAGCAACGTTGCGGCGTTCTTGCCAGAAGAGGCACGACGAAGAACCGCCTCCACCTGGCTTCTGGCTTGGCGGCGTCTACTTCCGGTCGTTCCCCGCTGTTGAGCGTAGCGAGCGCCGAGGATCTGTTCCACTTGCGCCTTCTCAGACCCCCACATCTGCGCAAGCTCGGAGTCTGCATTGATCTGTCGATACAAACTTGATTGACTTATGCCAAGTCTCTGGGCCATGGCCTTCGCTGCGTTCGTGTCTCGACGCCCCCTTACCATCCCCGCCACCGCGACCGGCAGCGAGGCAAGCAGGCCAGCCGCATCGCCCTGCCCGAGCCACGCCCCCAGCCCCGCCGCTTCCCAAGAGACTCCCACCAGCGCGCTGAGGGCAAGGAGCAGCAACACGGCGGTAGCTGTCAGGGCTGGCTTGACAGCCTGCGCCGTCGCAACCCACGCGGCGAGCGATCGGCGCGGCTCGCGGAGGGCGTCTGGCGTAAGGAGCCGGGCAGGTAGATCGGTCAGGCCTGGCTTACGGCGAATGCGCACATGCCAGCCGTAGTAGCGGTAGGCAAGTCGTAGAATTGCATCTTCCAGACCTTCTTGTTGGGCGATGGGAAGCGGCTCCAGCGGCAATGGGAACGGAAGAGGCGTTTGGTAATCGGCATTGGTGTAGTCGTCCGTCACAAAATACCCACCATCATTCAAAGCAGCGTAGACCGTGTGGATAAAACTGAACCGCTGTCTGTAGTAGGATGCAGCGATGTCCAGACCGGCGCGCTGATAGTACAGGTCGATGCCTTCGGACAGTGTCTGGCGCAGGACCGCCGGGTACGTCGAGGGCTCGGTAATGTCGCCGCGCACGAGAGTAACACGGATCTCCTGCCACGGCCCACCCTGTTCATCGGTGACCGGGAAGACCAGCCGCGGAAATCCTCCATCATCCTCCACCGTCACATCGGACGCCGCGACACCGAGGGCATGCAGCTCGATCAGCAATGCTGCTAAGATCTGATCCCTTGCACTCAGATATGGAACTGGTGAGAACCCATTCAAGCGTTTGTCGAAACGATATTCCGACGTAAAGGCTTCCCAGCTCTTCCACCGTAGGTCAAGAGGTGCATCCCTAGCCAACCACCGTTCCGGATCAGCGAAGAACTCCCGCACCTGGTTCACTGCCAACCCGTAATACTGGGAGACGAAGTACCACGTGGGGATGTAGGTCGACATGATGGCGTTGGACAGATCGGCCCCTGCCCCGCCGTAGATCCCAACACGCAATCGCCGCCGTGGATTCACGACCCGGCGGACGGCAACATCGTGCTCGACGTAATACGGATGAAGCAGCCGGGCACGCACCGGCCGTGTATCAAACGGCCCCGACTGCACCTCACTCGCCGGCGACGTCGCGAGGATCATCGCCGAGTCCATCGCCGCGAAGCTCGCCTCAGCCAAACCGGTGAGTGTCCCAGCAGCCACGAGCAACGCGCCAGCTGCTCGCGGTAGCCAGACGCGCCTTGCCGAAAGCGCTGACCACCTGATCATGTGCTGCAGGATGACGATCACGCCGGTGAGCAGGATTGCCGCAACGATATCGTCCACTACCGGCTCACCGAGCGCGAGCCACGGGAGCCAGGCGCTCACATCGGTGTCGCGGCGAGGTCGGGTTCGTACAGGACGCGATCCATCCGAGCGGACAATCACAGAATAATTGGGGACAATAATTGGGGACAGCCACCAATTCTTGTTTGCTGAGAAAATAGGTGACTGTCCCCAATTATTAAAAACCCGCTGAATTCTAGCCTGGATCTTTTGCCGGACCACGGGCCAGGAGCGCGCCAGGAGCAAGTCATAGCCCTCGTGCGCTACAAGCGACAGACCAAAGGAGATGAAGAGCGTGACGGAGCGGACGGCACCTGTCGAAGGAACCACGAGCGGGAGCAAGCCATAGAGACCTGTTCCCACGACGGCCAGCCACAGGTAGGCCCCCAGCCGGAAGACGAACTGTCTCGGTGGCGGTGCGCGCTCCAGCCGCAGCTCGCGGAGGACCCAGCGCTGCGACCCATCCCGTGTCCACTCCATCAGCGGCCCGACGGCATGGAGCAGCACGAACGCCGCGACCTTCACGACCGGCAGCGCTGCTACCCCAATCCCCATCCACCCCGCCACTACCGGTACCCCCAACCCCACCAGCAGCGCTTCTCCGAATACGCCGAGCATCACCAGCGCCCAGACGTTGTGGATTCCGGCACGTTCCAAGAGCCGCTTGGCCGCCCAGGAGAGGGCAAGAATGGGAGCGACAAGATGGCGCAGTCCTCTGCCTCGACGGCCCACCAGACTCCAGTCTTCGACGTGCAGGACATTGTCTGCGTCGATGGCGAGGGCTCCCGGTTTCAGGCGCCGTGCCTCCCATGGAAGCAAAATGGAGACAAAGGCCCACGTCTGAGTGCGACGGTCATAGACGGCCAGTCGGCGACTGTCAGATCGGGCAACCCACACCCTGCCTGAGCGGTCAATGGCAATGCCTGAAGGCTTGACCAGTCGCCCGCCTCTGACAATCGTCCAGCGCCGTTGTGCCGGTGCATAGACGAGGACCCCGCGGCGATAATGATCCACGACCCACAGCGTGCCATCGGTAGGATGGCGCGCCAAGCCCAGGGGGTTCCTCAATCCCCCTTGCCGTCTTGCCCGAGAACCGACGATCACCGTGGCATCGGTAAACGGATCGTAGCGCTCGACGCGATCATCGATAATCTGCCAGACCCGTCCTTGAGGATCGACCGCAACGCCGAAAGGAGAGTCGAATTCGCGCTCACTGACGGTCCACCGACCAACTCGCGGCCGACGAGCGGGATCGTCAATAGCCATTGCTAGGAGGAACGGGAAACCCCCTCCGTTCATAAGCCCCAGTGCCGGCAGGAGAAGGAAAGGAGCGAGCGCGACGAGCGCGGGGATCGAACGGAGCCGGCGGCCCAGCCCTTGGATCGCTCGCGGCCTAGCGCGTAAGACACCCGCCCTCCAGAGCACCGCCAGCCCGACCCCCAGGACGATGAGCCATGCCGCTATCCCTGGCTCCACAGTGCCAGCAAGCAGAGGATCGAGGAGGAGCAGACGCAACGGAGGAGCTGAGCCCTGGTCATCGACCTTCGGCTTTCGGATTGGTGGCGAGCCGGGTGGCTGCGCAACCGGCGGGGGAGTAGGCCACGAATCCGGGGTGGGGAACGCCTCACCGACTTGCTCGAACAAGGCCTCCAGCCAAACGTTGTCCCACGTCTGCTGCGGCACGACCACACGTGGCTGGGATGGCAGGGACGCAGCGCCCGTGGCCGCCTGCGCCGGCAGCGGCAGCGCGAGGACACCCCCCATGAGGATCACGGCAGCCGCGCGTTTCATCCATCCCCCAACAACAGGGACGGTCACCATGTTCCGCACGTCACGCCTCCATGCCGAGGAAGAATGAGTGGTTGTCCCCATGTTGTGCAACCCTGAATGATGTCTTGTGTCCCTGATTTTCAGAGGTTGCCCTTCGTCTCGCGAGCTCATCATCCCTGCCAGGGTGGGGGTGAAGGCCCAAGCGGCTGCTGCGTCGTTCAGGCCGAGGGCGTAGAGCAGCGCACCGGCGAAGACAAAGAGCGCGAGGCCGGTCAGACCACCGCGCGGGATCGCCCAGCCCATGTCAACAGCCGGCTTCGTGCTTTCGAGGAGGATCGTTCTCTCGCGGGTCAGGAGAAGCTGGTGCTGAGTGAACCCTGCGTCATGCCGCACATGACCCAATAAGGTCAGCGCGATTTCCTGTTGCGTAAAGGTCCCGCCACGGCCCAAAAATGTGATGACCCGACGTGCCATGAATCGGCTCTCAAGATCACCGGCCAGTGTCCTGAGGCGACCTCTGATGGCTTTGTTCGGGTGCTGGGCCGCGTGCGCCAGCAGTCGCTCCTTGAGCCGGGGAAGATAGTGGTCTCCATCCTGCGCCCGGTCGTAGGCAACCCAAAACGCGTTGAGACGCGGGTCGTCAAGCTCACGACGCAGCGCCAGGAGGGCAAGCTGAGCCAGGGTCTCCTGGTTGACCACCCGGCCAGAGAGCGTCGTCCCAGGGGGAAGAAACGCTCCAAGCTGCTTGAGGATCGCGCTATACACCCCTTGATTACGGACGTCTGCATGGAATCGGGCATCAAGGTTTTCTAACCGCGGTGAACCTGGCTGTTGTAAAGGGTATCCAAACGCCAGATAAACTTGCCCTGGCGAGAAGATGGTGACGGACCTGCCAAACCAGTGCGTGTCGACAAGAGTCACGAGACCTGTTGGCAGCGGCTTGGCGTCAAAGAGCCGCCTGACCAGGAACGCCAGTAGGGGGGCGCGCTGGCGAGGCTCAAGAAAGAGCAGGGACCCATGCGCATCGCCCAAGGTCTGCGCGATGAGCCGCAAGCCCTCCCCGTCCCCAACCTGCTGAAGCACTGCAGCGAGCAGCTCAGGAACCTGCTCGACAGGCATTCCGCTGACCCGCTCAACAAGCTCGCGCTCGTGCGCAAGACCGTCAACCACCTCCTGCAATGCGGCTCGCAGGTGGCGCACTCCAAGCGCTTGCTCCAGGGCTGCGGTCAGTCCGCTCAGGTCGTGCCTTGCCAAGAGATCGCGCAACCGCGCATCATCCGCCATCTCCTGCAGCACCCACTCCCGTACATCCAGCCCCGCCGCCCCCACGCTGCGCCGCGGCTTCTTACTTCTAGGCAACGCAGGAATCTCCTCCGAGCGCTCTGCTGTTGTTCGCGGGGAGGCAGGGGCATCGAAAAACGTCTCAGGTAAAACGCCCAGAGCCTGGGCAAGACGCTGCCGCGTGGTCTCATCCGTAATCGGCCTGCCACGTTCCCAGAGGCGGATCGTGGCGCGGGACGTGCCAACGATCACGGCGATCTGCTTGGGCGTGAAGCCCTTGGCCAGACGCCATAATTCCATCGCCTGCTCTGGAAGCGGTCCCTCAACTCCGGCAAGTAGCACGATCGGCTCAACGCCCAAAGCGACAGCGAGGTCAGGCCATACCCGAGGTTGAACGGTATCCCGTCGGCCGTCTAAAAACTGGCGCAGCGAGTCTTCATCCAGATCCACCACGGCACCAAGCGCAGCGAGACTGAGTCCGGAGACCTCGATGAGCTGTCCGACGCGCTCCCGCCGCGCCTCGATGGTGGAGCGTTCGGCCACGGACATCGTCCTCCAGTCCTGGAGGAGTCGCTCCTGAGATACGACCCGGCTCATGCCGATGCGCAACACGTTGACTTCAACGCCAAATCGCAGGGCCCACCGGTCGAGGGATTGGGCGGTTGGCGCGGACGGCCCATGACGCCACTCCCTGAGCTGATCCCTGAGCGTGGCAGGACGATCGCCCAACACGTCGCTCACCTGATTCCATGTCAACGCATGGTGCTTCCGCAGCAGTTGAATCCGCTCCACAATGGCTTCCGGCGAATCATCTCCGACCGGCCAGCCTGCAAGGCGCTCCGGACTGATCACCTCGGCGCGCGCGGCCGGCACCGGTGTCACAAGCCACCAGACTGTTGGTCGAACGCCGCGCCCCAACTGATCCGCTCGAAGCACCAGACGTCGAATGGGAAATCCCTGGATCTCCAGCCACTCGAGGCCGCGTGCAAGCCGCCTCGGATCTGCGAGAACGAGCTCCCCTCGATCATCGGATCGCCCACCCACAGACTCCAAGAGCCAGCCGGAAAGCTGGTTGAGAGAAACAGGCTTGGGCGATACTTGCCGAAGCACCTCGTAGGATTCCATCAGCTCAGAGACCGCCGCTTCAGCAAGAATCCCCCTCGCGTCGGACCGATTGACGCCCTGTTCACGGCTGACCTGTCTCGACACGTCCGCGAGTGCTTGGCCCCAAATGAAGGGCAACATGAAGAGTCGGCCGTTTCGCCGAAACGTGGTCTCCTGTGGCAGGCGAGCAGTCGGAATGCCATTCCAGCTTGCGAGGGGGAGCCGTGGGAGTACTGTCGTGTTGGCAGTCGCGGAATCCCGGCGATCCCCCAATCCCAGCAGCAGAACCAACCCAATTGACCACTCGCCCCACTCAAAGAACTGCCCCAGCCCGAGCCAGGAGGCCGCCCCCTGCCACAGCCGCTCGATCAGCGCGGCCGCGGCGCGGCCGGCTTCGATCAGCTCCGGCGCCGCAAGCCACCCCACCGCGCCCAGGGCCGCGGCGGTGACCAGCCCCAGTCCGATGATCGCCAGCGCGTCCCGGTCGACCCCTGAGGCGCGATGCGCCTCGGGTCTTCCAGACAACAGCCAGCGCCTCACCGCAGCCAGGAGCAGCCCGAGAGCCCCCGCCAGCCCAACGACCCGCGCTCCCAAGACAACCGGATGATCGGCGAGGTCATCAAACCAGCCAAAGGCCAGGTCCAGCAAACCGATAACTGGTGGGAGCGCCAGAAGGATTGCCACGAGCGGCCGTCTGGACATTGGCCTGGCCCGCGCCTGGCGCTCGGCGAACCGCAGGCGCACGTAGGGAATGAAGACGAAATAGATAATGAGCGCCACGATCCCGATGACCGTGACTGCCGTCACCCACTCATCGAGGAGATCAGGCGCCATCTGAGCCCATTGCGCCGCTCCATCCAGAAGGTCGGCCATCAACTCCTCAGGCTCTAAGCTCACCCCGGCCTGCCCGAAGCCACCCACGCCGAACACCGCTTCCATTCCAGTTCCACTCAACGGATGGGAATCAGAATCCGGCTGTGAGGACACCCTGTGGCGTGCCTCAACGAGCGGATGGTAGATCTCGAGCGCCTCCAGGAGGGTCGCCTGACGACGACCGGACAGCGTGGCCAGCGCCTCGTCAAAGACCTCGTCCCACTGTTCCGACGAGAGGCGATAGAACAACTTGCCGTCCTGCGTGAGCGTTCGGTGCCCGGCTTCCAGCCACGCAAACATCACGGTGAGATCGCCTGGTGCTTGCAGGATCCCGATGCGGAGCTCGAGCGGATCAGAAAAGAAGAGGATGCGAATCGAACGATCGGATAGACCGTGGACTGCGGCCAGCAGGTGCGCAAATTGATCAATCGCCACCGTGGGGGTGCTTCGCTCCCACAGATTCAGCAAGCGCAGCACGAGCTGGACGCCATCCCTCCGCTCGCCGATGGCTCTCAAGAGGGAAAGCGCTTCCGAAGACACCAGGCGGTGGCCGCGTAGGAAGCTGTTCAGCTCCATCATGAGGCGCTGAGCCTCAGGTTGTGTGCTGGCCCAGAGGAGGAGCGCCGACGCAGCACCAGGCGAATGATGACGAAAGACCGTGTCGAGAAAATCAGGGGCGGGTGTTGCGGCGCGCCGTCCGCGAGGTTCCAATTCCAACTCGATGATCCTCACCAGGGTCGGCGCATCGTCAGGTTTCAGGGACCCCTCGAAAAAGAGCGTGACCGCCGTATCCAAGAACTCCTCAAATCTCACAGGGGAGGCGGAGCCACCCTCGCGCCTCAGATAGGCACGGACAATCCCAATGAGCGCTGCCCGATACCGTGCATCCTTCCCCATGGACTGGATGCGCGGGTCGCCCGCTCTGCGAAGGGCAAAGAATGACCGCCAATCCTGCTCCACCCCATCAGCCTCAGACCGCGGGGCCCTGGGTGAGGGTTGGCGCCGAGGAGTCGGCGGCTCCCGCTCGTGCTCCACATTCAAGACCAATGCCGCCCACGGAGCCGCGAGAGCACCCACAATGCTCAGGAGGGCGCCGACGACACCCACGAAGGCGCCGGCCATCCCGTCCATCTCCATCAAACTCGCCGCCCATTCCCCCAGGCCCGCCGTGAAGAGACCCGCTTCAGGCGGAAGAATCGTGTTGACTTCGCCGTCCTGTGGAGACGCGTTCTCCACCTCCTGATCCGCGGACGCTGAATGCGATCGCGCGTCCACAAGAGGCGTGCTGCCGTTGTGGTAATTGTTGCCGTTCGCCGGCAATTCATACGCGGGCACCGCCAACGTCCTCGCCAGCGCCTCTGTCTGAGAAACGCCCTGGCTTCGAAAGTCATCAAACAGCCGCTTGCGGGACCGCGGACGCGTCGAGAGAGCCAGGGATCCTGCGATACTCCTGTAGAGTCCCTTCCGGCGAAAGTCTTGGTACAGCGTCAGAATCTCTTCCGCATTGCCTGCGTTCGCAAAGCGATAGCGGAGGCGAGTGTTGAGCCCGCGAACTCTGCGGAGCGCATCAAACGCCTGCTTATTGCGCTCAGCATCCGCGCTAAGCGCCAGCGCCACATAGGGCACAGCGCCCTTGGCATCCCGAATCTTCTCTGCCTCAAGCCATTCCGCCAGAAGCTTGAGGCGCTGAGACGGATGGCTGGTCTGTCGATACAGACGAGCTAGCGTGTTGCCTTCCAGGATTGTTTCCAGCGCGTCATACCGCTGGAGAGTGGCGTTCCCAACCAAGGCCAGCGCTTCGGGAATAGGCAGGACACGAATGTGATCGGCGTGCAGCGGCCTCTCCAGGCCCTTCGTCACGATCACGTATGGTTCACCCGTCGTCTCAAGGAACCAGAAGACATCGAAGCCTTCCAGCTCAACGAATCGAAAGTAGAGCCCTTGTCGAAGGAGGTCTTGGAGGATCTTCTTCGTGCTGTGCTCTCGATGCGTCTTGACCGTTAAGAAGGCATACGACTGTTGTTTCCAACCCGCAATCAGCCTGCGAAGCCACTTGCGTTCGGTTGGCCTGAGGAACCGGCCAAATGGCGGATGCGAGGCGGGAAGCTCGAGGAACCGCCACAACTGCCACAAGCCCGCCGACAGCCGCCGGCGCATCACGGGATTCGCCTGAGCGATCAGGCCCTGATGAATCCGCTTCAGGGTGGCGAGATCCTCGGTGTGACTGGCCCCTGTTTCGAGCTCGCTCAAGAATCGCTGCTTCACGCCTGAGGCGCCGGCAAGAACCGGCTGGGTAATTCCCAGCACCGTGCGACGCGCGTGGAGCCAAACGCCCTGCAAACGATCAATCGACAGATCCACCACCGCATGAAGCCGCGTCAGCATCGTAGGACTGGCACGCGGCTTGCCGGATTCAATTCCGCTCACGACCGACCGGCTGGTTCCGGCAGATCGCGCCAGCTCAGCCCCGGTCAAGCCAATCGCTTCCCGGCGCTCCTTGAGCCTGGGGCCTTGCAATCGGTCAATCGCCCGGTGAAGCTGCTGCACCCTCTCGGGCGTCGTCCAGCGCCCCTCCTGCTCCAGCATCGCCAGGAAGGATCGATCCATCGGCTGTCCCGTCGCCCTGAGAAACTCCGCAACCACCTCCTGCTGAGTCAGGCGCGCAGCTTCTCGGCGCCGTCGTAGGGTCTGCTGCGTGCGAGGCGTCTTTTCGACTCTGCCCGATGCCGGCGGCTCGCCGGCGCCGAGCATCGCCCCGACCGCCGGCAGCAACACGCTGATATCGAGCCAGCCCAGTGCTGCGAGTCCGGCGCCGATGACAGCAAGGAGCAGCAGGAGCATGCCGCGTGACCTCAGCCATCGCCGCACGATGGGCCACCACACGATGGCCGACAGATCCAGCGCACGCTCCAGCGGTGGCCAGTGAATGCGCTTGATGAGCTGCACATTCATGACTCCTGTCTGTCGAAACCGCATATCAGAACGCCTGAAAAATGGCCAGGCGTTGAAATCGACGAGCAACGACACAAAAACCTCTCGATATCCCCGATGCCACAGGTACCGCCACAGCGTGCCGTTGAACCACTCGGCGAGTTTCGCGTTCCGCTCTCTTTGGTCGGGAATTTGGGTTCGCAACCCGCCCACATCCGCCGAACCAAGACCGACTCTCCAAGGTACTGCCGGATCCTGGATCACTAATCGCAGGACGAACAGTTCATGCGCTTGGCCATCCAGCACGGCCACATTGATCACGTCCCCGATGAGCGGGTCATGATCATTTTTTCTAACCTGCATAATCACCCGATCGAACCCCATCCGCGTCGGAGCAAGATCCTTGACGTCCTGCGGACCTCGCAGCAACAGCCTCCGTTTGAGAGGTGCCTCAGGGTGTGGCACCGTCGACTCCCATTCCACTTCGACGATGGGAGGACGTTTCTCCGTGTCCGTCCGGCTCTTGTTGAGGCTCGTGAACACGTCATACCCCAGCAGCGCGACGAGCACACCCCAGACAATCAGCTCCAGACTACTGAGTTGGCCGTGCGGTTCCACGAAGACCCGCACAACCCCTCCAGCCAGTGCCGCAGCCAACGCCGCCATCGCGTGGCCGCGGATCCCGGCTGAAGGACGCCAGAGCGACAGCGCATAGACCGCCACGCCCAGTCCCAATAAGGCTTGTGACCAGCCGCTGAGCGAATGAAGGAGGACCGCCAGCAGGATCTCCATCGCAGAATCCGCATGGAGCAAGCCGCCCCACGGCGCCATCGGCCCCATCCCACCCGCCAGGACCAGGGAGAGGGGGAGGGTGTTCCCCGACTGACGAGAGCCCCTGATGACTCCCTTCAGGGACAACTCAGCAATGCCAACAGGAAATCTCTTCAGCCGTCGCGCGGCCTGGATGATTTCGTCGAGCGTCCAAGATCCCACGCCAATAGTCACTCTTCCCGTCTTTCTATTGGGACGGAGTCTGTCTCCCCGCAGGCCCCTGAGGAGAACGGAAACGAGCCGGGCATCGTAGTAGCGCTGCTGGCCAATCGCGGCGCCAGGCCCAAAGACGTGTCTGCTGATCACGTGATACCCGGGGAAATGGCGCTCAAAGATCCGGGCTTCCGCTTCATAGAGACGTAACGGCAGTTCCTGATCTCGACGGAGGTGATCGAGGAAGATGGCCTGCCGAGTCATGTCGATCCTCCGCTCAAGGTGGAGCACTTCCCCAGCAAGTCCTGATTGGTCTGCAAGGCGCTGGACGTCTCGAAAGAGGTCTCCATACACCTTCTCGACAGTTTCAGGACCGAGAAGACGAATGGAGTATCTGCTCGCCGGGAAGGGACGCGGGGACAAGCGGGAGCTCGCGAAGTGCGTCTCACCCCGCGTGGAACGCAACACGCGCTCTGGGATGGCTGGGGTCGATCCTTGCGTCCCCAACACGACCGGCAGCGCCGCCAGCCAGCCCAGCGGCAACCCTTCGACGAGGCTCAGGGTCAACGCGAGGGCGAGGAGGCTAAGACCAGTGACCAGTGACCAGTAGCGAGTGGCCAGTGGTAAGGAACGTGCGGGGTGCGGGGTGCGGAGCTCGGGGGCGAAGTCTTCGGTGTCAGGGCGGACTGCGGGAGCCCAAGGCGCTGAGGCGCCACGGAACGTCGAATGTCTGGGGTGTGCGGAGGAGAACCCGACTCGAGGGGGAGCTGCGACGCCGCTGGGCGAACGCGGGGAACCGCCAGGATCGGGCAGACGCTGGGAACCGACTGGCTGACGGACCCGTTCAGCCAGTCCCTGCCCGCCGATTTCGGCCTGGCCGAGGACGGCAGGTGCCGCTCCCACGAACGGTGTGCTGGACTGTTCAGCCGAGCGGGCCGACCCCGGCGGGGCGCGCGGGTGTTGGTGGGTCACGGCCGTCATGTGCGCGTGACGCACCAGCGCACTCGTCACTCTGCCGGTCGCCCCGTAGGACGCTGGGTCGGATGGCGCAGGTGGCACCGCGCTGATCGGCCGCCCGTCGAGCGACCACGGCGACGTCCCCGGCCGGGAGGGGACGAGCGGTGGTCCGAGCGGTGTCCATGGAGCGGGCACCTCCTGACTGCCCGGCTGGCCGCTCGCTGGCCACAGCTCCCTGCGACCGGCCTTCCCGTCCTGGTGGAGCACCCCGACCGCCAGGCTCCCAATAGCCAGAACCCCGTCCCACCCCCCCGCCGCCAGCAGGCCCAGCGGTAGAAGCACACCAATCCACAACATGGGACCGCCCGGATTGAGCCAGGAGCCGCCGCGGGGGGACCCCGATCCGAAGAACGGGCGGAGGAAGCCGAGCCGGTGGTGCCCCAAGAGCGTACGCGCGATCCCCAGCGGCCTGGGGTACAGCCCGCCAACAAGAATGAGCTGATCCGGTGGCACCCACCGCTCTGCTCCATCCCCGCCGTAGAGAGTGCCCGGTGGGAGGTAGAACTGTTTCGCGCGGACCGCGTTGGCATAGTCAGCCGTCAGCCGTCCTTGGGCATCAATGCGCAGCTCGTGCGCGATGACGAGCATCACCTTGACGCGATGGCGCCCCAGGAAGGCCGCGACATCCAGCCGGGCGAGGAAGGCGTGGATGATGTGGAGCTCGTTCCTGGAGAGGATGACCGCGCGCAGCTCCTCTGTTGGCCCGATGCCCAAGCGTCGCTTGGCCTCCCTGAGCAACCCCAGCAAGGGGGCTTCGTTGAACGTCAGATCGTGGACAGCCTCGCGGAGCTCACGCAACGACACGCCACGAAACGCCGGATAGATGCGGCGCGGCTCCTGCGTCCAGAGATACCACGCGAAGTGAGCCGCCGCGCGCCACAGGAGCCGCAGCCTGCCGACATTCGGATGGCGGTTCAGGAGGGCGACGGTCAGCCAGAGCGGGGACTGACCCTTCACGATCGTCCGATCGAAATCGAGGTACAACATCCGGCGAACGTCTGCTTGGACGGCCATCGCCAGCGGCAGCGCGCCACCGAGCAGCTCGAGAACCCCGCCCCACCCCAGCGCGAGGGCGAGGAGCAGCGCAGCCGTGAGGCTCTGGATCGCCCACGATTGCATGGCGGCTCGAATCACACCCACGCTCACCCAGCCAATCCGGTAGTTGCCGCCCAGCGTCCGGCGCAATGTCGGATCGTCCAGGAGGTGAGCCGCCAACTGCTCCGGAGTGTGAATCCGCGCGCGCCGCAGGCGCTTCACGAGGTGCGCAGAAAGCAGGTTGCGGACTCCAAGAACCCCCGTCGACAGAGGCGCATCACGGGAAGACGCAGATGGCCGCAGAGGGGATCCGCGGATAGCCCCACCTGCCTCGTCGTGTTCAGGGCGGGCAGGCGCGGATTGATCTGCGGCAATCAGCGCGAGAGATGACGTAGCGAGTTGTTGTGGTGCCGGATACCACGCGGATGGGCCACCAGGTTGGTCCGGTCCTTCCCCGTTCAGCGTAGATGTCTCGAAGCGCGTGTGAGGGGAGGTTGCAGAAGACAAACCTTGAGAACCGACAAGATCAACGAAGGCTTGTCCACTGTCACTCGAGTTAGCCACCGGCCGGGTTGAGCGCGGAGGGGCTCTGGGCTTCCCGGGGCTGGCTGGCACACTGGAGCGCGTTGAGGCTCCCAACGCCGCACGCTCAGCAGTGGTCTGTGGAAGGATGAGTCCTCGAGAGAACGTGGGTGGTGCCAACTGGAAGGCGGGCCAGTCCGTTGAGCGTCCCGCAGGCCTGGGGTCAACGGGTGACGGCGTGAGCGGAATGACCGGAGTCCGCGGCTGCGGTTCCACAGGCTGTTCGTCCGATTGGTGACGGACCGCGCCCATCAATCCACCCATCACGTGGCTGAGGCTCCCGAAGGCGAAACCGCTCAACGCCTGGACGATCTCCGATCCAACCATCCCTTGCGAGACACTCCAGCCAAGCCAGCCCAGCCCCACCCCAACCATCTGCGCCGCGGCCCACCCATCGAGCGCGGCGGCCAGCGGCGCGACCACTAGCAGGATGAACGTCTCGCGCTCAAGCGGCCATCCCAAGAGTCTGAGCACCACCCCGGACATCCCACCGATGCCGAAGGTCCACCATGTGATCAGACGCGTCACCGGACTGCCAAACGCCGGTGGATTGAGCCAGTAATGCGGCAGCCGGAACATCGCGGCGCTGACACCACCCACCAGCAACCCAACGCCCAGCATCGCCGCCAGACTCACCAGATCAAGATTCGCCCTCACGTCAGGCAGCACGCCGAGGCGCATAAGCCCAAGGCCGACCAGCACGCCGAGGCCGAGGGAGAAGAGTGTTTCAACCCATGCCACGTACTTCGTGTACACCCATCCCACCGGCAGTCCCCGCCATATGAGATCCGCCCTGATCCACGTGCCGTCGAGCTGATGCTCCCCTCCGAAGAAGCTCCGTCGATGCTCATGGGGCAGCCTGAGGTCGCTCAGCCGCTGACGCCGTGGCAGAGTGAGCACGAAGACTCCGACAACGCCGAGGGCGACCGCGACCGCCACCATGATGGCGTGGACCTCGCCGGATAGGAGCGCGGTCGGGAACACTCCCGTGATCGCGGCGTGGAATGGGGGGCGGCGTGGCTCGGTGGCCGGCGCCCGCTTGCGCAAGATGATGTGACTCCTCGTTGGTCGAATCACCTCGAAGGTGTCATCAGAATCAAGCCAGGCGCCCATCCTGGATGTGACAAGCCATGTTCCTGGCTGGATGGCGTCTGCGAACCGCTGCCGCGCCTCCATGGGCATTTGGTAGAGGACATAGTTCGCGAACAGTATCGTGGCGCTCCCGATTCGTCTCAGTGATGCCTGGTTGACGATATTGGCCACGTCAAACCGGACCACGTCGCCCATCTCCGACCGATACGTCTCAAAGGTTCGAAAGACCGCTTCGGCCACGGAAAGGGCCTCGCGTTGCCGCATGTGTCGGATGGCAAAGGGCAGCGCCGCGTCGCCTTCGACGACTGCCAAGTCAACTAAGTGCCTCAAATCCACCGTGTTGGGCGTGCCGAACTCGCCGGTGGCCAGCCGCCGGCGCGCGCGCTCAACCTCCTCCGCCTTCACTTCCAGGCCTCGCACGATCACCTGCGGCGGGTTGATGGACAGCCTTCCGGCATCCCGAAGCGCGAAGATCGTCACGGCAATTGAAAACGCTTCAAAACCATCCGAGGCTCCCGCCGAAACGATCTCGACCCGCTTGATCCCATCGCGTCTTGCGGTGTCCATGAGTGATGGCAGGATGTCCTCGAGCCACCTGAATTGCCAGACTTCGCGGAAGGGGATACTCGTTGAGACCATCACGCTCAACGCGCGCTCCTTCAGCCACCGGTAGGCCAGCGAAGGCGGCCGGCTCGCCGCTTCAAGGAACGCCGCAACCCCGCCATACCGGCGGTAGAGTTCGTTCATGAACAGCGTGTGCACGACCAATCCCCTATCGAGCTCGAAACCGAAGCCAAGACGTTCAATCGCCTGGTCCCACAACTGCTGGATTCGGTCGGACTCAATATGAGCGCCCACTACCCATTCGACCTCCGGCACGCCCATCGAGAGCAACCCTCGGATCAGCCACTGCTCGTAATCTCGATGACGAGCCGCCGTCGTCTCGCCCAACATCTGGATCATCGTGGCCTGATCGAACCAGTGTTCCCGTAGGCGTCTGAGGAACAGGGAATCGCGATCATCCGCCGGGCTCGTGGCCCCGATCACGATCGGCAGCAGCCCCGCAACCTCCGCCGTCAACCCCGCAACGCCGGCGACGAGGGCCAGCGCGAGGCTCACGATGAGCATGTGTCGAGGCTGGCCAAGCCAGGCGAGGATTCCCTTCGTCTTGTTCGGCGGTGGCAAGATGAGCGCCACCTGCTCCATGTCCTCCTGCTCATGTCCAGGCAGGAAGGCAAGTGGTCCGTGGGAACCACTGATGTCGATGCGTCGCCCACTGATCAGGAAGATGATGCCGTCCTGTAGCTTCCCATATGAATAAAACGCACGCCGGAGATCGCTGTATGCTGAGCCGGCAAAGGCCCCTGCTTGATACCGATCTTCAAGGAATCTTGCCAGATCATACCCAGTGTTTTGGAGCACATAGCGGTGCAACCGACGCCCACCGCGTCTGTGCGCGTCCAAGAAGGCCGCAGCGTCCTGCGCTGGCACGCGCACCACGGCCCTCATGCTGAGAAGTTCCCCAAACGTTCGGTCAATCCCAAAAGCTGCTAACCTTTCGTCAATCGCTTGCTCGATCCGTGGCCAATGCTTCCCAAATCCTCGAGTGAAGAACCCTGCCGTGATTGCCTCGCGCTCAAGCGCGGCCTGCGTCAACCAGGGCTTGGCTAGCCAGAGCTTCGCGACTTCGCCGGGAAAGTGGTATCGTTCCAGTAGCCCGTTGGCGGTGCGATGAGCGATGGTTAGCGGTTTTCTGTCTTCTTGGGGGCCGGGATGAGCCAGCTTTTCCACAAGCTCCCTACCCCGATAGACTTGCTGGTAGACCATGATGACCGCTTGAGCACGCTGCTGGCTGCGCTCGATCACCGGATAAGGACTGCGGGATGATTCCTCTGGCACCTTCAGTTCTGGGAAGCGGTGTAGCCATAGCCGTTTGACCTCGCTATGGCTTCTTCCGATGATTAGTCCGATCTGGCGATTGGAAGGGCGGATTTTTGGATCTTGCCCATAGAGCCCCTTGAGCCGTTCGATCCAGAGAGCCGTCTCTGTCTGCCGGCCCTGCCGCTGGAGTTCTTGGTCCACGTCTTCCAACAGAGCGCCGAATTGTCCTTCAGAAAGGAGTGGCATTTGGAGCAACTGCTTGAGCAGCGGAAGGTTCACCTGTTTCGCATCAGGTTCGATCGCCAGTAGGAAGGCCGGCAGACTGACGACGCTGTGATGAATGAGCTCCGAGGTCGCCGAATCGATGAGGGCTCCCCCGACGCCCTGGCTCAGCGCCCACACCAAGCCGGTCGCCAGGCCCAGCACCATGGGGAGGAACCAGGTGCGTGTTGAGGCGTGATGACGTGGTGTTCTGAAGCTTGACCAGATGTCGTGGGCAAACCAGATGCCGTAGCCCACCCAGAGCAGATCGTCCCCCACCGTCTGGGGGGCTTTGAGCAACCCAAATAGCCCACTCAGCGTGACGGTACCGGTGAGGAAGAAGCCGAGGATCGTTCCCACAGCGAGGGCCGAGAGAACGTGCACGCTCCTATTGAGCCATGGATAGAGGCGTTGACTCACTGGGTAGAAGCGCAGACTCCTGGCTTGGATCAGCCGAGCGAGACGTCCACCCCCCACCGAAGGGAAACTCAGAGACCGCATCACCGCCCGTGGAAGCCAGAGTGAGGTCACGATGACGGAATTCCACTCCGGACCCACGCCAAGGACGGGGGCAAGCCCACCAAGCTGCGCGGCGAGGAGCATCACCACCCATTCGGACCAGCTCAGAAGAACCTGGAGCAGTGGTTGCCACTTCCCAACCAGGACGCGGGTTTCCCCTGCCCTGGCCACCGGAAGCCGGGTGCTCTCTTGGAGGAATCTGCCAAGTACTAGCGCAGGACGATACAGCGAGCCGATGAGACGCTGTACCCAGCCTTTCCTTATCACCAAGCCAAGAGGTCGTCTGACAGTCCGGCGCTCGAGCAAGTCTCCTCTCAGGACATAGCGCCTGACCACGCGAAAGCCAAGGCCAGTAGCCGACCGTTGAATGTCCCCGGTCAACTGGTGCTCCTGGAGCGTCAAGTCGGACTCATCCGTGGCCTTGCGCAAGCTGGATCCCACAGAAAGGAAGAACGGACTCAACACTCCCCCCTTGACGAGGAGTTGCAGATCCACCTGGAACAATTTCTGTGTCGTACGCTCATCGAGGTTGGAGGCAAACACCGGTTGTCGATCACCCTCTAAGACGGCAACTTGCTCCGCAGCAATTCGCTTCAGCGCACGCTCAAAGGAATCTTGGTACACGACGACTTGTTTCGAGAGGATGCCATTGGCCTCAAGCGTCGTACGGAGCCGGTCAATCCCATCAGCCCCCTGCTCAATCGCGACCACTTTCGACGCTTCAAGGCGAAGGGCCGTCACCGTCAGCGCCCCGGAACCTGGACCCAGGTCAAAAAAGACGTGGCCGGCAATGCGCTTCTGATACCGAACCATGAGCAAGATCGCCAGGACCGTAGAGAGACCGTAGCGAAACTCAAGCGCTCCACGATGTACCGCAAGGTCGCTCACGTACAGGACGCGGCCTTCCCTCACCGCGGCTTCTGGAATCCCGACGTTGCGTTCGGACCCCTGTTGTTGCGGGGTGACGTAGTAGAAGTTGGCCACCCTGATATACGTTGGTGTTTCTTCGTAGACCTTGGCCGTCGGCCAAATCTCCTCTCGCCTCATCCTGGCTCCATCCACCTGCAACACAAGCGGACCAAGACCAAACAGACTTGCCCACTCACCCCCCAGCGCCGCGACCACGCCAACCACGAGCAAGACGGGCAGGAGCAGGGTGGCCAGCGGTGTTTGGAAAAGCGCTTCCATGGTCGTGCCCAACGCCGTCGTCACGCGTGGCCGGAGCGGCTCGCGGGGCAGCTTCCCACCTTCCCACCTCTTGACCGCATCCTCAGTGAGACCCAGCGATGTCGCCAGTTGCTTTCGAGTCATCCCTCGAGATTCGCGCAGCCGCCTGATGGTCGCTCCGACCACTTCTTCAGGCTTCACCGTGCGTGGAAGCAGCCTTACCCTCACGCGATCGCCCGGCTGGAGTTGATCGGAATCTTCTTCCGCGCTGTCGCGGCCTCGGCCGCTGGGCTCGACCTCGATCTGGAAGGCTTGGCTGAAGAATCCCTCCTCATCGAACCAGAGATCGCGACGGGTTGCCGCCTCAGGCAGCGCAATGGGATGCAGCCCCCCCGGCAGCTCCAGGCCGCCATCGATGGGTGTCTTGATCGTCCAGCGATAGAGCGATCGCGTGAGTTGTGCCAGCGTGTGGTGGCCTTGCACCACCGCTTCCGGCAGGTCAAATGGAAGAACGGCCAGTAGCCGCTCCTGCATCTCCCCGGTCACCCCCGCGGCCCGGTCACCCTGCAGCATCCGATCGACAGCGTCTGGCGCCACGCCTGCGGTAATCGCCAAATGCACAGGCTCGTAGCCGAACTGTTCGATCGCGCGCTGCGTGACGGCGCGCAGCCGCTTCAAGGCTTGCGCGGAGATCCGCCCCTTCAAAAACTTCACTCGCTCAATGGCCGCATGCACCCGCGTCAGAAAGCTGACCAGATCTCTCGTGGCGCTCCAGCCGGCCTTCGGCGCCGCCTCTGTCGCGGTCGTGATCCGACCGGACTCCAAGGCTTGGAGGGTCGCCACCATCTTCTTCTTGAGGCTGCTCACGGTGAGCGCTCCGGCCAGCTCCTCCAGGCTCACGCCGGCCTCATCGAGATGCGCGCGGAGCCCTTCGCCGATGAGGCGATCGATGCCCTCCCCATAGATGCGCTCAAGGAGCGTGGCGTCCGGGATGATGGAGCCGGTCTCAATCCCTTCCAGGAACGATTCAGGAAGCCCCACCACTGCGGCGAGCCTCTGCCGGCTGCGCCGAATGGCCCGGCGGTAGGCCAGGAGCGTCGGACCGATCAGCTCATCGAGTCGCGCGTAGTACGCCTTCAACGCTTCCTGATCGGAATCAGCGTGACCGCGCTCGACTCCGGTGAGGTAGCGGGATGGCTCCTCGGATTCGATGGTCTCCCCAAGCCCTTCGACCATCGTCTCGATGGACACGCGGGCGGCCGTCCGCCACTGCCGCAGCGTCACCTGGATGCGCGGGGTCTCGGCCCTAAGGGCCAATGCGACCGGCAAGACGCCGTTCAGCGCGCCTAGCAGCCAGGTCGTTTCCGTCCCCCATGCCGCCAGCAGACCCAGCGGCAGCCCGTCGACGGCGTTCAGGGCGAGCGCGAAGGCGAGGAGGCTAAGACCAGTGACCAGTAGCGAGTGGCGAGTGGCCAGTGGTAAGGAACGTGCGGGGTGCGGGGTGCGGAGCTCGGGGGCGAAGTCTTCGGTGTCAGGGCGGACTGCGGGAACCCAAGGCGCTGAAGCGCCACGGAACGGCGAATGTTCGGGGTGTGCGGTGGAGAACCCGACGCTGGGCGGACGCGGGGCACCGCCAGGGTCCTCGCGCGATGCAGAGACCCCAGGTGCCCTGTTGTCGAACGGACCGACGCTCGGGGTGGCAACGTTCACGACCACGCCACCACGTATTGCGACGTCAACTGAGGAGCCACGAACCTGCTCCGGAGGTGCTCTGCCAAAGAATGGCGATGGGCCGTTGATGCGATGGGGAAGCCCGTCCACAGGCTGGGTGAGTGGGGCACCGGCAGGACGGATCCCAAGCCCCTGGGATGAGGTAGGGACTGGCAATAACGACCTCGGCATGAAGCCCGGTCCAGGAGGTGCCGAGCCTGGCCCAGGCGGCGCAGTCGGCGGGACCACTGGAGGAAGCGGCGACGGCTGCTTCCGGTCGTGTTCCGAGTCGACTGGCAAGCGATGAACTTGAGATTGTTCCATCGGACCGAGTGGAACGGCGGGTTTTTGAATCACCCACACGAGGGCGACGCTTCGGTTGTTGTACGCCATGAGCCGCGGAATCAACCGCTCAGGCTTAATGGCGGTGTCAAGTTCCTCAGGCAGGTCGATGAATTCGCCTGCCGCGTAGGGACGCCCGGGCCTGACCGGATTGAGGATGATCAGGAATCCACCCGGCTCAACCAGCCGCCAGACCGCGCGCCATATACGGGACCAGAACTCGAATTCGATCAGGCGTGGGTCCTCAACGGTTACCCCCAGACTCCGCAGCGCCTGCAGCATCTGAACCTGGTGTGCCGGATGGATGCCGATCGACGGCAAGCCAGCAACGATTACCGCATGCCGTGGGCCTTGTTGACCAACGAGAGCATCCAACGCGCTGAACGTTTCCGCTAACTCGCCGCTGTAGACCTTGGTGAAAATCCACGGCAGATGGGATTGAGCGACGAGGTCCCCAAACTCGATCGACTCGATGTCCGGATTGGGAACGTCTCCCGCCCTCCTCAAGCGTGGATCTCTGAGCCTGCGGGACACGTACTCCATGACGCGCTCCCGATTGTGGACCTCGAGGCTAAGCAAGAAGCCAACAGGGTACCTGACAAATGACCCGCGCTGCCTAAAACCTGGAATCCGCCTGACTGGGACGCGGATCAGCGGCGTCGAACCGCCGTTTGGCTCCTCTGGCCCTCGACTACGACCCAGCATCAAGCCAACCGGCAAGAGGAACGGGGCTAACACCCCGCCCCACCCCGCCGCCGCCAGCAGGCCCAGCGGCAGTGTGATGAAAAGAAGGAGCACGAGGGATTTCGTGCGCTGACGCAAGATACCGACCACACCCCCAAGAACCGCCCCCACGATCGCTCCACCGATGAGCCACACGACTCGTCGACGACCCACTCGGTTCACCTCGGCGCGACGCTGAGCGCGCGGCTGTCCACCACGTGCCTCACGCAGCCGCTGTTCGGCGCGCTCCAGCCTCCAGCGGTGCGCGACATACGCGCTCAGGGTCCCGGCCACGCCGCCCAGCAGGGTTGGCCACAGCGACAGCAGCAACCAACCCCAGCGGCTGCGGCCCAACTCGCGCAGGTGCTGCCAGTAGACGTCAGCAGCCAACTGCTGGATTGAGCCCGCACTGAGCTCCCAGAGTCGCAGTCGCACTTGGACCTCAGGCGAGATCGCGACACCCGTCTCCAGCGCCAACCCGTAGCGGGCTGGTGAGTGGACCAAACGCTGCATCATGCGGTCGATGATCCAGGCGATCGCGTCACGATGAGCAGCCAGCCACTCCTCCCTGGGAGGCATCAGGTGGAAGCGCAACAGCCAATGCAACGCCACCTTCGCGTCACCAAATGCAAGCTCAGTCAGGTACCCGTTGATCTCCCGATGCATCCGCTGCTCCATGGATTCAGCGTCCGCACGCTCAGGCGAGACCATCGTCACCGCTCGGTAGAGCGAAGCAAATTGTGGGTCACGCGCATTCCGCACATGCTCAAGCTCATGCCGCACCCTTCCGTGGAGCAGACGAGATGCGAACACTCCTGCGTCCGCATACTGCTCAAGGATCTCGACGGCCAGCTTCTGCTCGGTGAACGCGAGTGGCTGCTGCCGGCTCGGTGGGAACTCTGCCCGTATTCGCGCGAATTGGCTGCGCAACTCGGCCAAGGTACCGGGATAGAGGATGACCCGACCGAAGCGCGCTTCGGCATGCGGAATAGACGGCTCCTGCCCGCCGATCCGCAGCTCCCCCACCACGGCAACCCCACGCAGCCAGATGAGCTGCGAGACCACAGGGCCCTGCCACAAGTCCGCCTCCAGGGGCTCAACCTGATCGATCTCGTGCAGGGTCCACTTATAGCTGAAATGACTGAACGGCCCGCCGAGCGCCCATTCCGGAATCAAAGCCCACAACTCCATAAAGAGGGAGCGACGCGCGAAA
>JAUYPJ010000037.1 GCA_030697665.1 Candidatus Omnitrophota bacterium | reverse complement strand
AGGTCGATGGCGCCGTCTCGTTGGCGACACGGAAGCGTTTTCTCAGCGTTGGAGCCACCGCCATGGTGATCGGCTACCCGATTTTTTCCCGCGAGGATTTCCAACAGGCGATCGAGGCATTCCGGCAGGATGAGCATCCCGCCGTGATGGGTTCCCCAACAGGGCATCGATCATGAACAAGGTGGTTCTCGTGACGGGGTCGCTGGGATATCTTGGCAGCCGGCTGACCGCGTGGCTGCGCGCGTCGGGATATCGCGTGATCGGCTACGACACGGGCTTCTTTCGCGATTGTGTCCTCTATCCTCCTGAGGATCCGGAAACCATCCAGAAGGACATGCGAGCGCTGACACCGGCTGATCTCGCGGGGGTGGACACCATTATCCACCTGGCGGGGATGTCGAATGATCCGTTCGGCTCGTTGACGCCCGAGGAGGTGTACGATCCCACACGGCTCTACACGCGACGTCTCGCAGCACTCTGTCGGGAGATGGGGATTCGGCTGATCTTTGCGTCGAGCTGTTCGGTCTATGGAGTTGGCGGCGAGGAGTTGGTGACGGAAGAGTCGCCGACCTTTCCGCAAACTCCCTACTCGCTGAACAAGCTCCAGATTGAACAAGATCTCCTGGCGATGAGCGATGGGACGTTTGCCCCGATCATCCTGCGGTTTGCCACGGTGTTCGGCCTGTCACCTCGGATGCGATTTGACGTGGTCATCAACATGCTGGTGGGTATGGCGCTGGCCACGAAGCGGATCGTGCTGAATTCGGACGGCAGCGCCTGGCGGCCGCATCTGGAGATCGAGGACATGTGCGAGGCCGTTGCGCGATGCCTGGAGCTCCCCAGCCGCCCCGCCCAGCCACTCCTGCTGAACGTCGGCCAGACACGGAACAATCTTCGCATTCTTGAGGTGGCGCAGCTGATCGCTCGCCACGTGCCGGGCTGTGCGGTCGAGTTCCTCAGCCAGCGTCGGGGTGGTGAGCAGGACACGGATTTTGAGCTAGTGCGTGACCGCAAGATCCACGACGGGGTGGATACGCGGACGTACCGAGTCTCGTTTGACCGGATCACGGAGGCGCTGCCGGGTTTTCGGTGCCGGTGGAACGTCGAGGACGGGGTGGCGCGCCTGGTGCGGGAGCTGACGGCATTAGGCTTGACGGCGGCGCAGTGTACCAACCGCAACTTCTACCGCCTCCAGAAACTTGAAGCGCTCCTCAACAATGGCGCGCTCACGGAAGAGCTGATGTGGCGCAAGGCACCATGCTCGATGGGAGCACTGGCTGGGGTGTGATGGACACGCAGATTGACACGCTCATCACGACATCCCGCCTCTCTCTGAGGCCGGTGACCATGGACGATGTGGGTCCCGTCTATCTCCAGGCGCTGAATGATCCAGAGGTGGTCGGCCTGACGGAAGCGCGGCACGTCCGGTGGGATCGCCAGGCGGTCCTCGACTACGTGGCGCAGTCGAATCGCGAGGGAGTCTCCCAGCTCCTTGGGATCTTTCTGAAGGATTCGGATCAGCATATCGGCAACGTGCGGCTGTTCAATTTCAGCTCGGTTCACCGCCGGCTGGAGTTGAGCATCATCATCTTTGACAAGTCCCAATGGTCGAAGGGATACGGCGCGGAAGTCCTGCAGGGAGTCAGCCGGTACGTGTTCGAGGTCCTGCAGTTCACGCGGATCTGCGCGGACTACTACGCGCCGAACGCGGCCTCGGCTCGGATGTTCGAGAAGGTGGGCTTTCAGATCGAGGGCGTCTTCAAGCAGCACTTTCTCCTCGACAGCCAGTACGTCGATTCGGTGCGGGTCGCAAAGATCAACCCTGCCATTGCGCCACGGCCTTCGGCCGTGGGCGGCATGGTGGTGCAGCACCCAATGGGTGGGCGGGATGTCGCCCCCATCGGGGCGGAGTTTCCGGTGCCACGGGCTCTGCCCGTGGGGCTCCACGGGTCGACCGAGCCGCCCCCGTCGTGCCGCGCGGACGGCGGGGGACGCCCAGCGCCGATCCCCTCAAACGGGCCGTCGATCACCGAGCGTGAAGTTGCGCTGGTGACGGAAGCGGTGCGCGACGGTTGGTACGCCAAGATGAGCCGGTACCTCGAGGCCTTTGAGCGCCGCTTTGCGGAGCACACCGGCATGCGGTATTGTCTGGCGACGAGCAGCGGCACCGGGGCGCTGCACCTAGCCATGCTCGGTTTACGTCTTGGTCCGGGGGATGAGGTGATCGTTCCGGACATCACCTGGGTCGCATCGGCGGCGGCGATCTGTTATGTCGGCGCCACGCCAGTCTTTGTGGACGTGGATCGGACAACCTGGTGCCTGTCGGCTGAGGCGTTTGAGCGGGCGATCACCAGGCGGACGAAGGCGGTGGTGGTGGTGGACCTGCTGGGAAATTTTCCGGACATGGATGCCGTACGGACGATAGCTCGTCAGCGCGGGATCCACATCATTGAGGATGCGGCCCAGGCCATTGGGGCGGAGTATCGTGATCGCAAGGCGGGCAGCTTTGGCGAGGTAGGGATCTTCAGCTTCACGGGCACGAAGCTCATGGTGACGGGCGAAGGCGGGATGCTGGTCACGAACGAGAAGACGCTCTATCAGCGCGCCAAAGGACTAGCTCACCATGGCCTATTGATGCGCGGTGCCCGCTCGAAGATGTTCTGGGCATATGAGCTGGGCTACAAGTACAAGATGACCAACCTCCAGGCCGCCTTAGGGATCGCGCAGCTTGAGCGCATTGATGAATTGATCGAACGGCGGCGGCAGTTGTTTCGCTGGTACCAGGCTCGGCTGCGGGATTTGGATGGCGTACAGCTGAATAGAGAAGGAGCAGGTGTCAGAAGCACGTTCTGGATTCCCACGGCGATTGTCAGCAGGCGCTATGGCCTTACCAAGGAGGCCATCGTCAGGAAGCTGGCGCAGCGCAACATCGCGGCACGGCCCCTCTACTACCCCTTAAGCGCCATGCCGCCGTTTGCGCCGTATTGTCGCGGCAAGCGGATGGCGCGGATCAATCCCGTGACGTACGCCATTGCACCCTACGGCATCTGTCTGCCTTCCGCATTTGTCCTGACCGAAGCCGACGTGGACTACGTCTGCACGCAGTTGCGAGACATCTTGACTGGGCGTGGACGAAGATGACACTCCACCGCACGCTTTCAGAGCCGCAGGTGAACTTGGAGCAGCGCACACCCGCCGCTTGCCCTGCGTGCCGCTCCACCACAAGCATTGAGCTGTTGGGAGGGCGCCGGGTGCCACGGTACAACCTCGAGCGTCACCTGAGCCGGGAGGAGGCCTTGCACGCACCGCAAGGCGCATTGGATTTTCGGTTCTGCACCGCATGCCTGTTCGCCTTCAATGCGGCGTTTGTGCCCGAGTCGATGGATTACGCGGTGGATTACGAAGCGTCCCGCGCCTCCTCGGGGTATTTCAAACAGTATCTGGACCAGGTGTGCGAGGAGCTGAGCGCGATCTGCGCGGTGGAAGGCAAGCGCGTCGTGGAGGTCGGCTGCGGCGACGGGCAGTTCCTGCTGAGCCTGCGGCGGAAGCACCCGTTTGAAGGGTATGGATTCGATCCGAGCGCGGCGCTGGAGCGGATCGCCAATCCGTTTGCGGATGTCCGGTTCATCCGCGGCTATTACGGACCCGAGGCGCTCCCGCATGCTCCGGACGTCGTGATCCTGCGCCACATCCTGGAACACCAGGGCGATCCCCACCGGTTTCTTCAGCACGTCCTGGCCTCAGCTCAGGGAAGCGCGAGCGTCTATGTGGAAGTCCCTGCATGGGAATGGGTGGTGGACCGCCTTCAGCTTCAAGCGTTTTCCTACGAGCATTGCAGCTACTATTCCCGCTGGGCGCTGCAGCGGGCTCTTGAGCAGCATGGATTTTTCCTGGAGCGCGTGGCCTACGGATTCGCCGATGAGTACCTCCAGTATTACGCAAGCCGCCGGGCGCGCTCGGCGAGGCTCCACGATGGAACACCCGGAGATCCCGAAGCGCTGATGGCCAAGACCGAGGCGTTTGCACGGATGATCACCGACCTCATCGAGGGGGTGCGGGACGCGGTCTGTCGTCGATACCGCCGCGCGGTGCTCTGGGGAGCGGCGGGGAAGGGCACGACCTTCCTGAACATTGTGGGGCTGGATGATACCACGCTGGAGTATGTGGTGGATTCCAACCCGAGGCGGCACGACACCTTCATTCCCTGCACGGGCCAGCGCGTCGTCGCGCCCGAATTCCTCGCCCGCCTGCGACCCTCACAGGTGCTCTTGACCAACCCGCTGTATCGGCAGGAGATCGGCGCGCAGCTTCAGGCGTTGGGATTGCATCCTGAGCTGATCGCCGTTGATGACGTGATCCACCAGGTGGCAAGGACGCTGAGCGCATGACATCGAGCGTGGCCGCGACCATCCTCATCCCGACGTACAACCGCCATCGGCATCTGGCCCGAGTGCTCCGGTATGTGCAGGCGGTCGGCGCGCCGTATCGGATGCTGGTGGAGAGTGTTGCATGATGGCTGAGCCAACAGACCGGACGATGGACGCCGCCATGGAGACGAAGCTCACCATCGTGGTGCCCACCTACAACCGGTATCCCCTCTTGGCAAGGCTCTTGAGGTACTACAGGGCCTGCGGCGCGCCGGTCCCCATGCACATTCTGGATTCGAGTCGCAACGGCCCGCCAGATCCAGAGGTGGAACGGCTCATCGTCGCGCCCGGGATCACGTACACAAGGTATGATGCGGACATGCGGCCGATCCCAAAACTCCATGAGGGATTGCAGGGCGTCACCACGCCCTATGCGGTGCTCTGGGCGGATGACGATCTCATGGTGCCGTGCTCGTTGGGTCTTGCGGCCCAGTTCCTTGAAGAGCACGGCGATTTCAGCGTCGCTCATGGACGCAGCGGGCTCTTTCGGGTCGATGCGAGCAAGGACGGCCGGGTCACGATGGAGGTCGGGCCTTCATTTCGGCGATCCTGCACAGACGAAACTGCCGCAGCCAGGTTGCGCAGCCACGTGACGGTCGGCGGATCGTTGTTCTACTCGGTCCATCGCACCGAGTGGCTGCGGCAGAATGTCGAGCGATGCACCCGGCGGGGCTTTGGATATTACTGGGCGGAGTTGACGTTGGCGTGGCTGGCGATGATCCAGGGAAAGGCCAAGAGTCTTGACTGCCTCTACATGCTGCGGCAGATGCATGGCGTCCGGGCGGCCGGATGGAGTCAAACCGGGACCTTTGATCAGTTTGATTGGATCACGCGTCCTGGGTTTCCGGAACAGTACGCCGCATTTCGCGAGGAGCTGGCCGAGGAGCTGGCGAGGCAGGATGGCCTGTCACTGGACGATGCCAGGGCTGTTGTGAAGGAAGCCTTCTGGGCCTACTTGGCTCAGGTGATGATGAGAAAATGGCAGACGCGCTACGGCCCTCGCGTCGTGACGGTTAGGGATCGGCTGCGAGGTGTTGCCCGGCTTCTGCCAGGGCTTCGAGGCGCCTGGCGAACTCTCCACAGCGTCCTCCCAGGCCGCAGCCGGCAGATGTCCGTCGAGGTGTTGCGGCGCCCTTCTTCCCCGTATCACGTGGATTTTCTCCCGATCTATCAGGCGATTGTCCAATGATCACGCTGTGTATTCCGACCAAAAATCGTGCTGAGTTTTTGGGTCGTATCCTTCGCTACTATGCCAACACCCGCTCTCCGCATTGGATCTTCATTGGCGATTCCAGCGATCCCGAGCAGGCCAGGGACAATCAGGAGCACGTCGCGCGGCTGAACGGGGCATTGCAGATTGAGTACCGTCACTACCCAGGATGCAGTTCGTGCGAATGTCTTGAGCGCTTGACCGAATTCGTGACCACGCCATACTGCGCGTATGTCGCAGATGATGACTTCCTCTGCACCCAGGGCATCGAGCGTGCGATCCAGTTTTTGGAGCACCATGCGGATTACACCGCTGCGCACGGCAGGGGAGCGATTTTCCAAACCGAGGCAGGCGGTGCGTATGGAGCGGTGACTTCTGTTCGGCGGTATCCCCAGGCCGTCGTGGAGGCTGCGACTGCTGCAGGACGGCTGACGCAGTTCTTTACCTCCAGCTACTACGCGCTGGTCTATTCAGTGCATCGCACAGAAATCTGGCGGGCGATGTTCAAAGGGATCAGCCTGCTGCAAGGGACGACGAACTCTAATATCTTTAAGGATGAACTCATCGCATCTTGCGTGTCTGTGATTCGGGGCAAGGTGAAGGGGCTGGACGGGTTGTACCTGCTCCGCCATGCCCATGAAGCCATGTATAAGCATCCCCGCGTCTATGACTGGATCACGAGTCGTGAGTGGTTCCCCTCGTATGAGTTCTTCCGCGCTCGGCTTACCGAAGAGCTCATACAACAAGATGGCATTCACGCCGAGGAGGCTGAGCACGTCATCCGCCAGGTCTTCTGGCCCTATCTGGTGCGCGTGCTCATAAGCGGCTGGGAGAAATGGCGGACGCTGACGCCCCCTCAGCCGCCGTCGCGGATCCGGCAGTTCCTCAAGCGCGTTCCGGGCATGCGGCGAGCCGTCCTGGGATTGCGTGCGATGAAGCGACGGTGGCAGAATGAGCTGTCACTGCCAGCCCTCCTTGACCGCTCATCAGCGTATCACGAGGACTTTATGCCCCTCTACCAAGTGATCACCACCCAGCCAGTTAGGTTTCCGGACGTCCGTGTGCCGACCGGCAGACACGAGCCCGTTGATCTGGCTGAGGTATCTGCACATGCGGGGAATGTGAAGCCATGACGGACGTGGTGACACGCGACGCTGAGCGCGCGAGCGCGGCAGCGGAAGAGGCGCAGGGACGGCACGGATCCACCCGGCCGGGCCAGGTGTCCATCATCGCCGAGATGGCGTGTTCGCACGAAGGCGATCCGGCGCTGGCCCGCGCGATCATCGACGGGGCAGGCCGCGCCGGCGCCGATGCGATGCAGTTCCAGATCTGGTCGCTGGCGGACATGGTGGTGCCGCACCATCCGGACTACCAGAAGCTCACCGGGTTGGAATTATCTCGAGCGCAGTGGACCGACCTGGCGTCGTACGTCCGCGACCGGTATCCGGCCATGCAGATCATCGCCTGCGTCTACGAACGGGCGAGCGCTGACTTCTGCGAGCGCATCGGGGTCGATGCGTACAAGATCCACTCGGCCGATCTTTCCAACCCCTGGCTCGTTCGGCATGTGGCCCGCAGCGGCAAACGGATTGATCTGAGCATCGGGGCCTCGACGCTGGATGAGATCCAGACGGCGCTGGAGTGGATCCGGGCTGCGTCGCCCTCGACGATCTGGTTGATGTACGGCTTCCAGGATTTCCCCACCCGGGCCGAGGATCTCCAGTTGGAATACATGAGGAATCTCAAGCAGCTCTTCGGGCTGCCGGTGGGCTACCAGGATCACAGCGACGCCGAGCACGGAGCCGCGTGGTGGCTGCCGGCCGCTGCGGTGGGGATGGGGATCGACATCCTTGAGAAGCACCTCACCGATGATCGATCCCGCAAAGGCGTCGATCATGAAGCGGCCCTCAACCCGGATGAGTTTGTGCGGTTCGTCGGCATGATCCGTGAGATCGAAGCGGCCAAGGGCCAGGCCGCCCCGAAGCCGTTTTCACCGGCCGAGCTGCGCTATCGGCGCTACGCGAAGAAAAGCTTGGTCGCCAGCCGGCCGCTGGCCGCCGGCACCCGACTGACCGAGGCAGACCTCGTGTTCATGCGCGCGGATCGCCTGGGGCTGCCGCCGGACCAAGCCGGTCGATTGGTCGGCCGCATGACGAAGCGGAAGATCGAGACCTACCACGTGATCCAGGAGGAGGACGTCGCGTGATGAAGACGGGGTTTCTCATCACGGCGCGATTGAAGTCAACGCGGCTGCCCGAGAAGCTGCTGCGCGACATTTGTGGGCGCCCGATCCTCGCGCACATGCTCGATCGCGTCAAGCTGGCCCGCCGCGTGGATCAGGTCGTCATCTGCACGTCGACGAACGCCCAGGACGATCGGCTGGAGGATCTGGCTGCCAGGGAAGGGGTGGCGTGCTTCCGCGGCGACGCAGACGATGTGGTGAAGCGGCTCTATGACGCCTCGGTCACGTTTGGGCTGGACTACATCGTGAGCATCACTGCGGACTGTCCGTTCGCGGATCCGGCTTACGCGGACCGCATTGTAGAAACCTTTCAGACCACCAAGGCGGACTTGATTCGCGCGTTGGATCTGCCGCACGGGGTCTACACCTATGGGGTCAAACCCGTGGCGTTCGAGCGGGTGCTTGAGATCAAAGACAGCCGCGACTCAGAGGTCTGGGGGGGATATTTCACGGATACCGATCTGTTCTCGGTCTATGATCTGCCCATTGAGAACCCCCTCCACCGGCAGCCGTCCCTGCGCATGACGCTGGATTATCCGGAGGACCTGGAGTTTTTTCAAGCCGTCTTTGCCGCGTTATACCGACCTGGCAAGGTGTTCAGTCTCGACGAGATCCTTCAGTTTCTCCGGGACCATCCGGAGGTCGTGGAGGTGAACCGTCGCTGCGCTGTGCAGTACCAAAAGCGGTGGGCGGTCCAATCATCGGTGAATCTTACATCCCGCTACCCCGTCCGCCGTGTCGCCGTGGTGGGATGCGGGTCGATCGGGCAGCGGCATATCCGCAACCTCCGCCGGTTGGGGATCACGGACCTGGTGGCCCTGCGAAGCCGCAAGGGGCATGTTCAGGACATGGACCCTCAGCATGGGGTCAGAGAGGTGGACGACTGGTCAGCGCTGCTTGAGACGAAACCAGATGCGGCGATTATTAGCAACCCCACCAGCCTACACCTTGAGGTGGCCGAACGGTTCCTGCCCCACGTTCGAGGGCTCCTCATCGAGAAGCCGCTTGCGCATTCCCTGGATGGTGTGCAGGCATTTCTCGAGCGGGTCCGAGCGCATAAGGTCGTGACGTTCGTGGGGTACAATCTGCCATTTCAAGCGGCGATCCGTGCGGTTCAGGATTTGCTCCAAACCGATCGATTTGGCAGGCGGCTGCTGTTCCAATGCCAGGCGGGCCAGTGGCTGCCTGACTGGCATCCCGCCGAGGACTACCGTCAGGCCTACTACGCCCGCAAAGACCTTGGGGGTGGGGTGGCCCTCACGTTGAGTCACGAGGTGCAGTTGGCCCTACAGTTGCTGGGACCCGCACGGAGCGTGCTGGGCGTGTTTCCGCCCTCCGACGAGCTGCCCCTTGAGGTGGATGTCATCGCGGATCTGATGATCCAACATCTCTCAGGAGGGGTGAGCCAAATTCATCTGGACTACCTTCAGCGCCCTGCGCATCGAACGGGTGTCGTGTCGTGTGAGCGAGGATGGATCGCCTATGACCTGATGGAGCCGAAGGTGGTGGCGCAACGCGCGGGTGAAGCGGCTCCGCATGTGGCATGGGAACGCGCTGGGTACGATGCGAACGACGCCTACCTCGATGAACTGCGCACGTTCCTCCGATACGTCAGCGAGGGGCGCATCCGGCACGCGTTCGATGCCCACGGGGCCGCGCAAAGCCTCGCGATCGTGGGGGCGGCGTTCGCCTCAGCCAGGTCCGGGCGTCTGGAAGCGGTCGCCGACGTCGGGCGTGATCGTCATCGGGTCACTACGCGGAGCGTGGCACGTGATCTGGCGCCGGTTTGATCTCTCCAACAAGGTCGCGTTGGTCGTGGGAGGGCGCGGGTTCTTGGGACAGCGTTTTGCGACGGCGTTATCGGAGTGCGGCGCTCGGGTCTATGCGGCGGATCTGCCTGAACCGTCGCGGGCGGCGGCGCACGATCCGGCGCGTCCCGACGGCGGCTCTGATATTTCGCAGCGGACCGTTGATGTCAGCGATCCAGGGTCTGTGCAATCACTGGTCAGTGCGATTATGACGGAGGCGTCTCGGATCGACATCCTGATCTACAGCGTGACGACGAAGCCGCAAGACTTCTATCAGCCGTTCACCGAGTGCTCGCTGGAGGGATGGCGGCAGCTCATGCGGGTGGAGCTGGACGGGCTCTTTCTGGTGGCGCAACAGGTCGGCCGCGTGATGGAGACGGCCGGGGGCGGCAGCATGATGTTCCTGTCCTCGGTCTACGGGGTGGTCGGCAACGACCAGCGCATCTACGAAGGCGCCAACCTGGCACAGCTCTACGCCGGGGCGCCGCACGATCCATCGAAGCGGCTCTATTCCCACGCTGGCTATGCGGCGGTGAAGGGAGCGGTCATCGCCTTGACGCGGTTCCTCGCCGCCTATTGGGGCGACCGCGGTATTCGGGTCAACTGCATCTCGCCTGGGGGCATTGCGCATCCTGGCGAGGACGCCGGCTTCGTGGAGCGCTACTCGGCCCGGGTGCCGATGGGGCGCAAGGCCGCTTCGGATGACGTCAGCGGCGCGGTGGTGTACTTGGCGTCGGATGCCTCCGCCTATGTGACCGGACACAACCTGGTGATCGATGGAGGACTGACCGCATGGTAGCTCCGGTAACGATCGCAGGCCGACAGATCGGAGGCGGGGCGCCCTGCTTTATCGTCGCGGAAGTCGGCGTCAATCATAATGGAGATGTCGCGCTGGCCACGCGTCTGGTGGAGATCGCCGCGCGGAGCGGCGCGGATGCGGTGAAGTTTCAAACTTTTAAGGCTGAGCAGGTCGCGACGCCCCAGGCGCCTAAAGCGGGTTATCAACTCCAGACGACTGGCGTTGGAGAATCGCAAGTTGAGATGCTCCGTCGGCTTGAACTCTCAGAGGAAGCCCACCGGGCTTTATGGGACTACTGTCGAGCACGCGGGATCCTGTTCATGTCCACCCCATTTGATGAGGCAAGCGCAGACTTGTTGGAGGCGCTGGGTGTGGCGGTGTTCAAAATGTCATCGGGGGAATTGACCAATCTTCCGTTCCTGGCATATGTGGCGCGCAAGGGCAAACCAATGATCGTCTCGACTGGGATGTCCACCTTGGCAGAAGTCCAGACAGCGGTGCAGGCGATCCACCAGGCAGGCAACCGACAGCTCGTGTTGCTCCATTGTGTCAGCAGTTATCCGACGGATCCGCGCGAAGCCAACCTGCGGGCGATGCCCGCCATGGCACAAGCGTTCCAGGTGCCGGTTGGCTACTCTGACCATACGCCAGGGATCGAGGTGGCCCTTGCGGCGGTTACCTTGGGGGCGTGCGTGATTGAGAAACACCTCACGCTGGACAGGACGCTTCCTGGGCCGGACCATCAGGCTTCACTCGAACCGCACGAGCTGTCGGCTCTCGTGAAAGGCATTCGAACCGTCGAGAGTGCGCTGGGCCACGGGCGCAAAGAACCGGCCGCAAGCGAGTGTGGCAATGCCCTGACCGCTCGGCGGAGTCTGGTCGCTGCGCAGGATCTGCGGGCAGGGATGCGCTTGGCGAGTGAGCTCATCGCAATCAAGCGGCCAGGAACAGGGCTGCCACCAGCGGTGCTCCCACACCTGATTGGGCGGACGATGCGCGTGGATGTTCCAGCGGGCAGCGTCCTTGGGTGGGAGATGCTCGAGTGATGCAGGAGCCACACGATCTCATGACGATCTGGATCACTGGCTGCGCAGGATTTCTCGGTAGTCGCCTCGCCCCGACACTGAGGGCTCAGGGGCATTACGTCGTGAGTCTTTCTCGGCGGCCGTGCCCTGCCGCGGACCGCTCGATCTCGATCGACCTGGCCTCTGAGAAAGCCTGCCATCAGCTTGAGCGACTGGGGCAGGAGTGCGGCTATCCAGAGGTCGTGGTCCACGCGGCCTCGCGACAGCCTGGCCGGTATCAACTGTCAGAGTACATCAGGTCGAATGTCCTGACGACCGCACACCTCTTGGATGCTTTGGTCTCGCGTCCACCTCGGCAACTGATCTACACCTCAACCCAGAGGATCTATGGTCGGACCGACCTAGTTCCTGTCAAGGAGACGCATCCTGCCAGAGGGGAGGAACCCTACGCGATCACCAAGTGGTGGAGCGAACAGCTCTTAAGGACTGTGGAGGGACCGACGCAGACGATCATCCTGCGTCTGCCGAGTCTCTTTGGGGCAGGTCAGGCTGACAGTTTCATCGATGGGCTGGCTCGATTAGCCCTCCAGAACCAAGCCATTGAGCTGTTTGCGCGAGGCCAGCTTATTCGAGACGCCTTGCACGTCGATGACGTCATCGAGGCGATTGCGGCCTGCGTGGTGAGCCCACCCTCGGACACGTTCTGCTGTCTGAATCTTGGTTGTGGGCAGCCTGTGACCACGCGGCAGTATGCCGAGGCGCTCATCGAGGCGCTGGGGAGTAGGAGCCCCATTGTGCCGATTGACCGACAGACCCCTCAGCCTATGGATCTGTACGCAGATATTGAAGAAGCCCAGCGTCAGATCGGGTTCTATCCGACGGGGCTGCGGGTCGCGATGCAACGATACGCCGAAGAACTTCGGGTTGAGCAGGGACGTGAGAATGGGCGTTGAGATTACGGCCCCTGTTAGGAGGGCTGCACAGCGGTTCATTCCGAATGCCAAGCCGTTTTTCAGTCCGGCCGACAAAGCGCAGATTCTCGCCTCCATGAGCGAGATCCTCGACGGGATGCTGACGCTGGGGCCGCTGGTTCAGCGGCTCGAGCAGGACTTTGCCCACTACGTGGGCGTCTCGCATGCGGTGGCAGTTCACTCCTGCACCAGCGCGTTGGAGATTGCCTTACGTTTTTTCGAGGTTGAAGGGCGGGACGTCCTCGTTCCCGCGCAGACGTTTGTAGCCACGGCAAACGCCGTCATTACCGCTGGGGGCCGGCCGGTCATCATCGATGTGGATCGTGCGACCCAGTGCCTGACGGCAGAGTTGGTAGAAACCGCTATCGGACCCAAGACCGCTGGGGTGATCGTCGTGAATATGCACGGGTTGATCCCCCCGGACTTTGAGGCGATCCGAGCCGTCTGTCGACGGCGCAGCCTGTTCCTCATTGAGGATGCCGCGCACTCGCCCGGTGCGATCTACCGGGGTGTCAAGTCGGGCGCGTTGGCGGATGCTGCGTGCTTTTCCCTGTATGCGACGAAGGTCCTGACCGCAGGAGAAGGTGGCGTGTTGACGACGGGCGACCCCTGCCTGGCGGCGTTCGCGCGAAGCGTCCGCGACCACGGAATGGAGGAGACCAGAACCCAGTGTGTGCGTGTGGGCAGCAACATGCGATGTGACGAGTTTCGGGCTGCGGTGGCCCTGAACCAGCTCGGGAATCTCGAGGTCTTTGTCGCACGGCGCAACACCATTGCCAGACTCTACGAAGAGCAATTGGCTGATGAGGCGTTGATCCGCCTGCCGGCGCGCTACACGCACATCAGGCACGCGTACTGGAAGTTTCCGGTGTCCCTCGCCGATGGCTTGGATCCAGGGTGCATTGCCCGTGAGCTGCTGCAGTCGCACGGGATTCAGGTCAGTCAACCGTACGCGCCGCCCGTTCATCTGCAACCGTACTACCGACAGCGGTATGGCTACGCGCCTGGTGCGCTGCCCAATGTGGAATGGATCCTGAGCCACTATGTTTGTCTGCCCATGCACGTGGGGCTGACGGATGATGAGGTGGCCCACGTGGTCGAGAGTCTTCTGAGCGTGCTGAGGAAGGCGACGTGAGCGGATGCAGCGCTTGAGGATCCTGCTGACGACGTGCGGGGCCTTGACGAGCCCGAGTCTGATTGACGCGATCAAACAGAATGGCGAACGCGAGATTACGGTCGTGGGGATCGACGGCTTTCCGCACGTGGCGGGGGCCCTCCTCGTCGATCGCTTCTATCAGGTTCCTCCATCGAGCGAGGATGAAACAGCGTTCGTTGAGCGAATTGTGGAAATTGTGGGACGTGAGGCCATCGACGTGATCTTGCCCTGTGGGCATGAAGACTGTCTGGCGATCGCGAAACGGCGTGACATGTTTGAGGCCGCGGGGGCGAAGGTGGCTGTGTCCCCCTATGAAATCCTGGTGCGTGGGTTCGACAAGGGATTGGTGTACGAGACGCTCAGGGAGCATGACGCGGGCGCCCCGGAGTTCTATTGCGCCTCGACGTTTGACGAGTTTCTGGTGGCCAGCGATCGCCTGGGCTATCCGAAAGAGCCCATCGTCCTCAAACCCCGTCTGAGCCGAGGGGGTCGGGGCGTGATGATTCTGCATCCGGACATCGATTTTGCAAGCTTGCTGAACAGCAAGGCGGACATCAACTATCCATTCGAGTATGTCGCTGGACTCCTGCGTCAGCAACGACAGTTTCCGCAAGTGATTGTGATGGAGTATCTGCCAGGCGAGTTCTACAGTGTGGACCTGTTGGCGGACCACGGCAGGCCACTCATCACGGTGCCCAAGATTCGGCTGTGGGGGACTCCCTCACAGACGCTGCGTGGCCTGGTTGATCTCAATCCTCCCGTCATTGCGGTGGCCCAGAAGGCCTGTCGAGCCTTCGGGTTCAGCTACAACGTGAACTTTGAGATCAAGCTATCGCGCACCGGGGCTCCGATGATCTACGATTCCAACCCTCGGCTGGCGGCCTCGACCGCGTTCTGCGCGGCAGCCGGAGCGAATCTGGTGTATTTCGCGATCAAGCTCGCGCTGGGGGAGGAGATTCCAACCCTTGCTATCAAAAACCGGGTGATGATGATCCGGTATTTCAAGGAGCTCTACCTGCGCAATGGCCAAGTGCAAGACTCAAGCTGTCCTGTTTGATTTGGATAACACGCTCTACGATGAGCGGGACTATTTCCTGCTGGCGTTTGAACGAATCGCCAGGCACCTGGCGCCCCTCTGCCGGAGAGACTCGTCGCAGCTGGATGGTTGGATGACCGCAGCGTTTGACAAGAAGGGCAGTCAGTATCCCAAGTTCTTCAAGTTTGTCTTGGAGGAACTTGGAGTCTACTCCCCCACGCTTGATGAGGAGGTGCTCGACCTCTATAAGACGGTGGCCGGCGGACTGACGCTCTATCCCGATGCCGATGAGGTGCTGACGTGGCTACGAGGAAGAGTCAAGCTGGCGCTGGTGACCAATGGGATTGCCGAGGCTCAGGCCAACAAGGTCGCGCTGCTGGGGATCCAGCCGCGGTTTGATCACATCTGTTATGCCCGGGCCTTCGGCAAGGAGTACGAAAAGCCCAACACGCTGCCGTTTGTGAAGACGTTGAGCGCGTTGGAGGTTCCGGCTGACCGGGCGGTCTATGTGGGGGATGATCCCCGGACTGATATCTCGGGTGCCAAACGCGCCGGGATGGTGGCCATCAGGATCAGGCGAGCCGCCGCGCCTCAGCCGCAGTCACCGGACACCTGGCGGGCCGATGTGGAGCTGGACACGCTCCAGGGCCTGCCGGCGTATCTCGGTGTAGACGGGCAGGGCTGACGGATGGGATCCAAGCGACGTCCGAAGATCCTGTTCCTCACCGGCATTCGATCTGAATACGACATCATGTATCCGGTGATTCGGGCGTTGCACGAGTCGAAAGAATTTGAGGTCGGGGTCATTGTGGCCGGCGCGCATCTCTCCAAGACGTTTGGGTTGTCGGTCGAGCAGATTCGGGAAGACGACGTTCTTGTTGTGGACCGCATCGAGTCGCTCCTGGACAGCAACTCACTCGGCGGACGGATCAAAGGCGCAGCGATGCTCCTCAGCGGGCTCATCCAGACCCTGACGCGCGAGCATCCCGATGTCCTGATGGTCTTTGGAGATCGAGAAGAGGCGATCATGGGAGCTCTGGCGGGCGCCTATATGAACATCATCGTGGCGCACGTTGGCGGGGGCGATCCCCTGATGAGGAACGTCGATGATTGCGTCAGGCAGGCGGTGACAAAGCTGGCGCACCTCCATTTCACATTCAGCCAGGAGGCCTACGAACGGGTGTTGAAGCTCGGCGAGGAACCCTGGAGAGTGTTCGAAACGGGCAATCCAGCGCTTGATCGTCTCCGAGAGACGCCTTGGATGGAGCGGGAAGAGCTGAGCCGCCAGTTGGGCGTTCCAGTGGACCACTCGCCGCTTGTGGTGGTGATCCAGCATGTCGTCAGCACGGAAGCGCACGATGCAGCGCGTCAGATGGAGATCACGATGCGGGCCGTCTGCGCGTTGGGGTACCGGGCGCTCATGGTCTACCCCAACAGCGATGCCGGGGCCCGGGATCTGATCTGCGTGCTGTCGCAATATGAGCAGGCCCCAGGGGTCACGATCGCTCGCCACATCCCGCGCCGGGAGTTCGTGAACCTGTTACGGCATGCCAGTGTGCTTGTGGGAAACTCCAGCGCGGGGATTATGGAGGCGCCCTACTTGAAGCTTCCGGTGGTGAATATCGGGAATCGCCAACGGGGCCGCCTCCACGCCGAGAATCTGCTGTTTGTCGATCACGATGTCGAGCAGATCAAAACGGCCATTGTCCAGGCGGTGTCTGATCAGACCTTCCGCGAGCGTGTCGAGCGCTGCGAGAGTCCTTATGGGGACGGACAGAGCGCACAGCGGATTCTGGAGATCCTGCGGACGATCGACTTCAATGACCCCAAATGGCTAATCAAACAGATGACGTTTTGAAGCCTGGACAGGCCCCGCCGGCCGAGATCTGGGACGCGATGTATGCCAACCGTGTCCGAGTTCCGTGGCTGCCGGCTGAGGATGTGGTGCGCTTCTGCGCCCGGCACCTCCAGATGCAAGTGGGGCCGACGGCGTACCGAAGGCACCGTCCGTGCGAACGGATTCTGGACCTGGGATGTGGCAACGGCCGCCATGTGCTGTACTTCGCGCGCCAAGGGTTCAGGGTCAGCGGCGTGGACTGCTCCAAGCCGGTTGCCCTGGCGGCGATGAAGGAGGTCAAGCGGGTCCTGAAGCGCGGCGGCTTGTTCCATCTGAACCTGCGCTCGCCAGAGTCTTTCGACTTCGGGAAAGGCGAGCAGATTGAGCCAGGGACCTTCATCCTGGCGGAGGGTCCGGAACAGGGACTGCCGCAGCATTTCTGGACGGAGCAGGAGATCCAGGAGGCACTGCGTGGATTTGAGGTGCTGAACTGGGAGCTGCACGTACGATGGCTTGATCAGGCGAAAAGCGCTCGTGACTCACGCTGGGCCATCTCTGCCCAATGGGTCAACAGTGACGGTGAGAAGGGTGTGCGATGAATATCCTCACGATCGCTGCGCACCCGGATGACGAAACGCTGGGCTGCGGGGGGACCCTGTTGAAGCACCGCGCCGCCGGGGACCACCTCTTTTGGGTCATCGTGACCCAGGCCCACAACCCACAGTGGACCGCGCAGACGATCGAGCAAAAGACGGCGGAGGTCGAACGAGTGAGCCAAGCCTATGGAATGACGCAACATTTCAGGTTAGGGTTTCCCGCGGCCCGGTTAGATACGGTGCCTCAAGCCGAGCTGATCGAGCGCATCCGAGCGGTGATTGCCGAGGTGAGGCCGGAGCGTGTCTACCTGGTCCATCAGGGTGACGTGCATTCGGATCATCGGGCGGTCTTCGCCGCGACGATGTCGGCGCTGAAGCCCTTTGCGATGGCGCAAGCGGGCGTGCGTCGGGTGCTGTCCTACGAAACCTTGTCTTCCACCGAGGCGGCTCCTCCGTATGTCGAGCGAACCTTCATGCCGAACGTCTTCAGCGAAATCACCCCGTACCTTGAGCGAAAGATCGAACTCATGCGTCTGTACGAGACGGAAACACACCCCGATCCCTTGCCCCGAGGGCCTTCGGCGATTCGGGCCTTGGCGCGGTATCGCGGCGCGACGATTGGAACCGAGTATGCGGAGGCGTTCATGCTGATCCGGGAGATTCTCTAACGATGGGTCAGGTGATCGGGGTGGGGGCCGGAGGGCACGCGAAGGTGGTCCTGGACATCCTCCAACACCTGGGCGGCTCTGAACTGGTGGGACTCCTGGATTCGAAGCCGACGCTCTGGGGCACCGCGGTGCTCGGTGTGCCCGTCCTCGGAGACGACCGCTTGCTGCCTGAGCTGTACGCGCAAGGGATCCATCAGGCCTTCGTCGGCGTGGGGTCGGTTGGGGACACACGGACCCGACGGCGGCTGTATGAGGACCTCTGCCGCCACGGATTCCAGATCGTGGCCGCGATTCACCCCCGGGCGGTAATCGCCTCATCGGTCCAGCTCGGCGACGCTCCGACGATTCTCGCTGGGGCCATCGTCAACGCGGCGGCCCGTCTTGGGGACAACGTGTTAGTGAACACGGCAGCAGTGGTAGAGCACGACTGCGTGATCGGCGACCATGTGCACATTGCCACCGGGGCTTGTCTGGCAGGTGCCGTGTCTGTCGGCAACGGGGTCCACATCGGGATGGGGGCCTGTATTCGCCAGGGTCTCTCGATCGGCGAAGGGGCGGTCGTCGGGGCCGGGGCCGTGGTGGTCGATGAAGTCGCACCAGGGACGGTGGTGGCCGGGGTGCCGGCGCGGCCATTGGTGAACGCATCGGTGGCTTGATGGAAGACGTGATGAAGTTTTGTGTGACGCAGGATGCCTCCACTCGCGAGGCCATCGCGCGCATCGACGCGCACCGGCGCGGCATCGTGTTGGTGGTGGATGCGGATCGTCGGCTGGTGGGCACGATCACCGACGGAGACATCCGCCGCGCCATCCTCGCCAACGTGAACCTGCAGGAGCCTGTGACGAGCCTGCTGGCTCGCAAGGCCGGCTCTCACTTCGCCACGCCGCTCACCGCCCAGGCAGGAGCGGATCGCAGCGACTACCTGCATCTCTTGAGGCGTCACAGCGTCAAGCACTTGCCGCTGCTCGATGCAGAGGGGCGGGTCGCCGATCTGGTCATGCTGGATGAGTTTGTGGTGGAGCAGCCTCCGAAGCTGCAGGCGGTGGTGATGGCTGGGGGGCAGGGCGTGCGCCTGACGCCGCTGACCGACGAGACCCCCAAGCCCATGCTCCCCATCGGTGACCGTCCCCTGATGGAGATCTTGATCGAACAGTTGCGGCAGGCGGGCATTCGGCAGGTCAAGGTGACGACCCATCATAAGTCCGAGAAGATTACCGAGCACTTCGGCGACGGCAGCAATTTCGGCGTGGAGCTCTCGTACGTGCCGGAAGAGCGCCCCCTGGGGACGGCCGGCGGGTTGGGGCTCTTCGCCGTCCCTGACGAGACGACGCTCGTCATCAACGGCGACATCCTCACACAGGTGGACATCCGCGCGATGCTGGCGTACCACCGGGAGCACCGGGCCGATCTGACCATCGCCGTCCGCCAGTACGACGTGACGGTCCCCTATGGCGTCGTCGAGTGTGACGGGGCGGTGGTGCGCCGGATCAGTGAGAAGCCGGCCCTTGGCTTTTTCGTGAACGCCGGCATCTACCTCTTGGAACCGCTCGTGTACCGCTTTCTTTCCAACGGCGAACGGTGTGACATGACCGACCTGATCCAGCGCGTCTTGGACGACGGCCGAACGGTGGTGAGTTTCCCGATTCGAGAGTACTGGTTGGATATCGGCCAGCACCAAGATTATGAGCGGGCGCAGCAGTTTGCCAAGGGCCTGGAGACGGCGTGATGGAAGGGTGGGAGGGCAAGCGGGTGCTGGTGACGGGGGCGGGAGGATTCATCGGCAGCCACCTGACCGAGCGGCTGGTCCGTCTGGGTGCTCGGACGCGCGCGTTTGTGCACTATCGCGGCAACGGATCGTGGGGATGGCTGGATCATTCCGAGGTCAAAGGGGAGGTCGAGGTTGCGGCAGGGGATATCAGGGATCGCGATCTTGTGGCGCGCGCCATGCAGGAGGTGGAGATCGTCTTCCATCTGGCGGCACTCGTGGGCATCCCGTACTCGTACCACGCGCCCGCTTCGTATGTGCAGACGAACGTGGAAGGGACGCTCAACGTGCTGCAGACCGGATTGGAGCGCCGGATTGAGCGGCTCATCCACACCTCCACGAGCGAGGTCTACGGGAGTGCCCGCTATATCCCCATTGATGAAGCGCACCCATTGAACGCGCAGTCCCCCTATGCAGCGAGCAAGATCGGCGCCGACAAGCTCGTGGAATCGTTCGGCCACTCCTACGGCTTGCCGGCGGTGACCGTGCGTCCCTTTAATACGTTTGGACCGCGTCAATCGGCGCGCGCGGTGGTGCCGACGATCATCATGCAATGCCTCACCGGCGACGTCGTGCGCCTGGGCAACGTCAGTCCGACGCGCGATCTGAACTACGTCAGCGACATCGTCGAAGGATTCATCCGGGCGGCGGTCGCCGCGGATGCGGTGGGGCAGACGATCAATCTCGGCTCCGGCTGCGAGACCAGCATCGAGGAGCTGGCGAAAACGGTGGCCGGCCTGACCGGCAAGTCCGTCGTCATTGAATGTCAGGAAGAGCGGACTCGACCGACGCACAGCGAAGTCGAGCGGTTGGTGGCCGACAACACCGCGGCTCGACGCCTCCTCGGATGGGCGCCGTCCATCCCGCTTGAGGAAGGATTGAAGATGACCATGGAGTGGATCAGAGAACACCTTGATGGCTACCGTCAGGGCGTCTACGCCCTCTGAGACGCTTGGGCCTCCGGCGGCCGAGCGTCCCATTCCGTTGAGTGTCCCGGAGCTTCGGGGCAAGGAATGGGCGTATCTCAAGGAGTGCCTCGACACCGGTTGGATCTCCTCCGTCGGCCCATTTGTGAGCCGGTTTGAGCGGAAATTCGTTGATGACTATGTGGGTGGGGCGGCGTATACGGTGGCGGTCGTGAATGGGACCGCAGGGCTGCATCTGGCGCTGCGCGCGATCTTCGTCGAGCCTGACGACGAGGTGATCGTGCCGGCCCTCACGTTTATCGCGCCGGTGAATGCGGTCCGATATTGCGGGGCGCATCCGGTGTTTATCGACGCGGATCCGCAGACCTGGCAGATCGATGTCAACCAGGTGGAGCGGTTCCTGGCGAAGGAATGCGAAGTTCGACCGGACGTCGAGGGCCCAGGGGCTGGGGTGTCAACACAGACCTGCTGGAACAAGCGGACCGGACGCCGCGTGCGGGCCATCCTGCCGGTGCATCTGCTGGGCTTGGCGTGCGACATGGAGCGCATCAACGCGTTGGCCACAGCATACCACCTCAAGGTCATTGAAGATGCGGCTGAGGCGATCGGCGTGCGCTATCACAACCGGCCGGCCGGCACGTGGGGAGACATCGGCGTGTTCAGCTTTAACGGCAACAAGACGCTGACGTGCGGCGGCGGCGGGATGCTGGTGACGCGAACGCCCGCATGGGCCAACCGCATTCGATATTTGTCGACGCAGGCGCGGGATGATCAGCGGGAGTATGTGCACCGGGAAGTCGGGTATAACTACCGGCTCACGAACCTGCATGCCGCGATCGGGTTGGCTCAACTCGAACAGCTCGATACGTTCCTGCAGCGCAAGCGTGACATCGCCAGGCGGTATCGGGAGGCGTTCGCCGGGACCCCCGAGATCACGCCGATGCCGCAACAGGATGGGGCGGCCTATTGGCTGTTCACGGTGCTCGTTTCCAATCGCGCGCAGCGGGACGCGCTGTTGGACGGGTTAGCGCAGGAGGGTATCGAAGCCCGTCCGCTGTGGCAGCCGATCCACATGCAGCCACCCTACCAGGGCTGCCAGCTCGCCGGATCGATGACGGTCGCTACCGAGCTGTACGAGCGGGCCGTGAGCCTGCCCAGCAGCGTCGGGTTGACGGATCAGGAATTGGAACGATGCGTGAGGGCGGTACGACAGATCGTGGCCACGCACCATGTACTTCATTGAGCATCTGACGCTGAGGGTTTGGGCCGGATGGGTCCTGCCACGGCTGCTCCGGGACCGTGTCAAAGGGCGTCACGGCGGTCGGTGTTACGTGTTCGATGCCTCCCGGCCTGCCATGATGGCGGCGAGGATGTCGAGCTGGCTGACGGGGGTTCTCGTTGAGCGGCTCCGCTATCGCTTCGTGGATGTCCGCGATGAGCAGGGCCTCGTCCTTGGGTTGAGGGTCATCTATCAGGACGTCACTGAGGTCCAGGCCGAGGTGGCGAACAACCCGATGTTTCGCAGCGTGGTGAGCAATGGTGCTGGGACAGAGAGACTGCCGACGTATCTACGAAAAGCGTTTACCACGATTGGGTCTTCCTCCCTCCCGTCGTTCTGTCGCGCGTTGTTTGTCATTCAGGTGTGCGCGTGGAAGGTGCGCGGGACGCTGCCGGGCGGCCAACGGCCGATCGTCTTCTTGGACCAACAGCCGTGGATGGAGGCCATCGTGCGGTATGGCCTTCGATCAAGCGTCATCGTCATCCCGGTCGGGAGACCATTCAAGCTGCACGCATGGTTGCGGCGCCAGCTTACACCAGAGCTCAGGGTATGGGGGTGGACCGTGAAAGCGTACTGGCGGCTCTTCAGGCCCTGGTCCGTGCTCAGGCTGCCTGGGCGGTTCCAGCGTGAGCGGAAGCGAATCCTCACGTCTGAGGATGGGGTGGCTGAGCTCGGCGCGTGTCGTCTAAGGCCACGGATTGGCGTCCACTACCGCGGCGACTGGAACCTCAAATCTCCCGAGCGGCATTCTGATCTGTTTTTCTGGCAACAATCCTCGCTCGCAGGAAGAGATCTTGTGGTGGTCTTCGAGGATCCGTGGCATCCCCTCGATGGGCCGAAGTGGAACGAACTCACCGAGTGCGGCATGGCAGGTATCGCGCTGAGCGCTCGTGCCGCGACCCTCTCGACGGCCCCTGTGTTCATGTATCGACCTCAGAGGAAACATGGGGAGCGACCTCCGCTGGCGCTCCCCTCCCGGGGTGTGGAGGCCGTGTGGCTGCGCGATCAGGTGTTCGAGTACCTGGCGGTGAGAAACTACTGGGCTGATTTCTTTGCGGCCTCCGGGATCAAGGTATTCACCACGTGGTTCAAGTACGACCCCACGCACTGTGCGATGGCCGATGCGTTGAAGCAGGTTGGGGGTCTGATGGCGATGTATCAGCGGAGCTACGAATCTGCTCCATCACCGAGGACGGCCGTGGCGACGGATCTCTTCTTCGGGTTCTCGAAATGGGGCGTCGAGATCGAACGCCGCTCCACGTCGGTCATTTCCTATTATGTGACGACCGGCTATCTGAGCGATCATCGGTTCCCTCTCCTGCAGGAAACCACACAGCGTGTTCGACAGAGGCTTCAGCAACAGGGGGCGCAGCGGATTCTCGGCTACTGCGATGAGACCTCGCACCCTGATGAACGCTGGCATACCGGTCCTGCGTTCATGCGTGAGGACTACGTCTTCTTGCTGGAAAAGGTGCTCTCGGAACCTTGGCTTGGGCTTGTCGTGAAGCCCAAAACCCCAATCAACTTGCGTGCGCGGCTTGGGTCGGTGGCCAGACTGCTGGAACGGGCTGAGGCGACGGGTCGATGCGTCGTGTTTGAAGAAGGGACCGTGCACAGCTCGATTCCGCCGGCCGCCGCGGCGCTGGCCTCCGACGTCATGATCCACGGCCATCTGCATGCTGGGACGGCTGGAGCGGAGGGAGCCCTCGCTGGCGTGCCTACGCTCTTGCTGGATCGGGAAGGATGGTCGATCAGTCCGTTGCATAAGCTCGGTGGGCAGGTGGTCTTTACCGACTGGGAGACCCTGTGGAAGGCTTGTCTTGAACACTGGAGACGCCCTGGGGGGGTGCCAGGCTTTGGCGACTGGTCGCTCATGCTGGATGAGCTGGATCCGTTTCGGGATGGTCGCGCTGCCCAGCGTATGGGCACGTATCTGACATGGCTGTTGGACGGATTCAAAGCGGGGAAGGATCGGGAGACCGTCATGGCCGATGCGGCTGAACGCTACGGTGCCATCTGGGGCCGGGATAAGATCACCACGGTCAATACGAGTCATCCGAACCGTCCCGAGGCGGATGCATGCCTCGTGGATTCAGATGCTGTGGGTGTCTGAATGGGGCACGCGCACAGACCAGGCATCCGTCGAGCCGTGTTTCTCGATAGGGATGGCACCATGGCCCAATACCGGGAGTACTGTTGTCACCCGAAGGATTTTCGATTGCTCCCAGGGGTTGGGCATGCCGTTCGGACATTGAATCACGCGGGGCTGGCGGTGATCGTCATGACCAACCAGTCGGCGATTGCGCGGGGATGGTTGACGGGAGACGTCTTGGGGCAGATTCACCGAAAAATGCGCCGCGCCCTCGGTCGCGTTGGGGCGCGGATCGACGCCATCTATGTCTGTCCGCACCATCCGGACGACGGATGCGCGTGTCGAAAACCTGGAATCGCGATGTTCACACAAGCCGCTGAGGAACTGGGGCTTTCCCTGGCGTCTTCCTATGTGGTGGGGGATCGGATGCTCGACGTCCTGTCGGGCCGCGCCGCGGGAAGTCAGACCATCCTTGTCCGCTCAGGCCACAGGCCGGAACCGGCCCATGGCGTTGAGCCTGACTACGAAGCGGAGGACTTGACCGAGGCCGTCGCGTGGATCCTTCAGCAGGAGCGGTTGCAGAGAGGACAGGGCTCACGATGCCACGCGATGGCGCGATGATCCCCCCACCTACCTGGGCTCGCCAGAGGCGAGCCGCGAACACATGGAGTACTCGACGCGCGGCTGTTCGCCAGCCTCCGGCTGGCAGGCAGGTGGGGGGATGATCGCATCTGCCACGCCAGCGGAGCCTCGTCGGTGGCTCGAGCGCTACGCCGCATTGACTGAGCTGATGTATGAGGTGCGACGTCTGTGCCCGCGGTTGCCCGTCCTGGGACTCTCCACCGTTCATCCCCGGCACGCGGTGCCTCCTGACCACCTATGGCTGATGGGGCCGGCACCGCTGACCCTTCCGTCGCCGTTGGGTCTGGTGGCCCGGTGGGTGAGATGCGTCCTGTTCGCCGCTCGTGAGAGCCTCGGCCTGTTGTGGGTGAAGCCGCAGGTGTGGCGCGACCTCCGGCGTCTCACGCGCGAGCCGGCAACCGTCATCTTGAAAACATGGGGCTTCGGTCCGGAGGCCCTCCATCGGACGGAGGATTTCTATTACGGGACGCTGCCGCAGCAACTGGAAGCCCGCGGGATCAGCTGCCTCGTGTTGTGCGGCGACACGCGGGAGCGGCTTGACACGGCCTTTGCGAAAACGCTGCTACGACGCCCGACGATCCGCACCGTTCCGGAGCAACTGCTGGTGCCGATCTGGGCGCCGCTGGTGACGGCCGTCCGCCAATTCGCCACGGCCGTGGCCCTGCGTCGCCTGGCGCAGCGCGCCGAGCAGCCGTCGCTGGCAAGGGTGGCGGCGGCGGCCTGCCTGGACAGCCTGCAGCCCATTACCGTGCGCAACATCTTGCACTTCTCCATTGCGCGCAAGGCCGTGAAGACCTGGGGGGCAAAGGTCTTCGTCACGCTCTATGAGGGGCAGCCCTGGGAGAAGCCCGCCTGGCATGGGGCGAAAGCTGCCGAGGCGACATGCGTCACCGTGGGATACCAACATACGGTCATCATGCCGCACTCGTTGTCGCTCTTGTCCCCGAACCGCAACTCCTGGGAGCGCTCAACACCCGATGTCGTGCTCTGCCTGGGAGAGATCCCGCTGCAGATGATGGCGTCCGGGCACCAACCGCTTGGGAGCCGCCTGGTGTCCTTCGGGACCTTCCGGCGCAGCGACCATCACGCCCCAGCGGCGCCCAGCCCGCAGTTCCAGCGGCGGACGGTGCTGGTGGTTCCGGAGACTGGGGTGATCCGTGAGGCCAAGCTCCTGTTCAATTTTGCCATGCAGGCGGCGTCGCTGGCGACCGATCACCGCTTCATCTTGCGGTGTCACCCCGCGATGCCGTTTCATCGCCTGCGTCCGCACCTGGCCGGCGAGCCGTCCGCATTGCCGAACATGGAGGTTTCTGATCGCCCGTCGATCGGCGAGGACTTTGCGCGCTCATCGGTGGTGCTCTACCGCGGCTCCTCCGCCGTCTTGTACGCGGTCCTCCACGGATTGAAGCCGATCTACCTCCAGGACGCGGACTACCCGGATGTGGATCCCCTGTTCGAGGTGACGGGTTGGCGTGAACGTGTTGATTCGCCTGAAGCGATGAGCGAGGCGCTGCAGCAGTACCTGACCGTGGATGAAGCACAGGCCATGCAGCAATGGCGCAGGACGGTGGAGTACGTGAATCGCTACACGAGGGCCGTGGATGCCGCAGCCATTGATCGTTTCCTCCAGGCGGTTGGATGTCCGGGGGCATCGGTGGGATGATCCCCCCACCTACTGGCGGCAGTGCCGCCATCGCTACAAACGCAGTGACCGGCACTGCCAGGGTTGGCTGGCAGCCGGCTTTATCACGTGAAGCCAACCCACGGCTCCGCCTCGGGCGGAGCCTCCAGCAGGTGGGGGGATGAACTGTCTCCTGTTTGGCTATGGGTATATGGGCAAGATCCGCTATCAGGTCCTGCGTCAACATCCCCTGGTGCGCGGCATCACCATCGTGGATCACGGCGTGGATCCATCGACCGTCGGGCTCGATGGGGTGCTGCTCCCTCCGGCAGCTCCCATTCCGTGGGACGACACTGACGTGGTGTTCGTTTGTACGCCGAATAATGTCACCGCGGATCTGTGCGTGGAAGGGCTGCGCCGGTGCCGCCGGGTGTTTTGTGAAAAGCCGCCGGGACGCAACTGGGAGGATTTCTGTCGGATCGCCGAGACCGCGGCCGCGGTCCCTAATCATACGCTGGTGTTCGGGTTCAACCACCGGTTGCACCCGTCTGTCCAGGCGGCCAAGTCGCTCATCGGCGAGGGCGGCCTAGGCGAGGTGCTGTACCTCAAGGGGACCTACGGCAAGTCAGGCGGCATCCGGTACCGTGAGAGCTGGCGCGCCAATCCGGACATCGCCGGCGGGGGCATTTTGCTGGATCAGGGCATCCATATGCTGGATCTGTTTCACCTCTTCCTTGGGCCGCTCACCGTCGTCGATGCCGTCCTGGCGGATTCCTTCTGGGGAACGGGGTTGGAAGACAACGCCTTCGTCCTGCTCCGCTCCGAGCAGGGGGTGCCGGCGTTCCTCCATTCTTCCGCGACGTTCTGGAAACACACGTTCCGCATCGAGGTCGGCTGTCGCAATGGCTACCTGGTGGCCAGTGGGTTGTTGTCACAGACCGGTAGCTACGGCCGTGAGCAGCTCGTCATCGGCAAGCGCCAGTTCGAAGATGAGGCCCTGGCGCTGGGCAATCCGCGCGAGGAAATCATCCACTTCGACCGTGACGAGTCATGGGACAAAGAGGTCAATGAATTTCTTCTGGCCGCCCACGAAGGACGTCCGGCCACCCACGGGACGCTCGAGGAGGCCCAACGGGTCATGCAGGTCATCCGGGATGTCTACGCCGTGGCCGAGCGCCAGGCCACGAAACGGACGGTGCCATGAGAACCATCCAGACCAGCGCGAGTTTCCCCTTGTCCTCTGTCAAGCCCCTGGAGGGGCTGCTGCGGTATCGCGCCTACTGTCTCGAGATGACGCGACAGGCGCTCCGCGGCCCCACCAGGCGTCGTCAGCGGTCACCGATCGGTGGCGCATCGCTTGAGCCGTTCGGCGAGATCGGTGGGCTGCGCTATCTGCGGTGTCAGGAGAGCGGGAGCCTCTTTCTGGAGGAGCTGCCAGACGCCGTGTCGTGGGCGAGGTTGCTGCAGGACGTGAGCCGTCACCGGTTTTCGTCTGAGGGGTTCTACCCAGGATTGGCGCAGTCGCGGACCGATCACGTCTACACACCCAAACTGGAATGGATTCGGGATACGCTCCGACTGCAGGGGGTTCGTCAGCCGATTGTCCTGGAGGGCGCCACACCCCCAAGCACCTTCACGCATCTGCTGAAGGATAGCGGGATGTGTTCAGACGTGCTGATGGTTGATGAAATGACCGTGGCCACGGGATCCGGCAACTGCGCTGATGCTCCTCGGGTTCACGCCGCGATTCTGCTGGAATCCCTGGATCGTGTCGATGATCCGGTGGCGCTGTTGCAGGGAGTGGTCAATCGGATGGAGGAGGGCGGATTACTGTTTGTGACGGCGTTGGTGTGTTCGGGATTTGACTTGGCGGTGCTGGGGCTTGCCAACCTGTATCTCTGTCCCCCGGATCGCACGAACTGTTTTAGCCTCCAGGGTCTTTCACGCCTCCTGACACAAGCCGGGTTGACGTTGATCGAAGTCAGTACACCTGGTGTGCTGGACGTCGAGGTGGTTCGCGCCCACCTCCAGCACAATCCGTCGCTGCCGGTGTCACGCTTCGAGCGACAGCTCATCGAGGCCGATGCGCAAACCCACGAGGCGCTGCAGGCGTTCTTGCAGCGGCAGGGCTTGAGTTCATTTGCACGGCTGGTCGGGAAGAAGGTGTCATCAAAACAGGAGGGTGCTGGATGATCGAGCGACATCAGTTTCGTGTGTTGCTGGCCTACCCGAATCTGAGCATGATGCTGACCCCGTCGTACGCGGTCGGACTGTTCACCGCGATTTTGAAGGAGCAAGGCTACGAGGTGGAGCTGTTCGACTGCACGCCGTACCTGGCCTCGTATGAGTTTATGGGCGAGCCGCTGCCAGTCACCCGAGCCAACAAACTGCTGAACAGCCGGAAATTTGATGCCTTGGCGCTGTGGGGCGAGCCGAAGAAGCATCTCCTGGATGATTTTACGAACATGCTCGATGCGTTCAAGCCTCATGCCGTCATCTTCTCCACGCTCGTGGAGGATACCTGGCCGCAGGCCAAGGATATGCTGAAGGTGCTCGCGGAATACCCGCACATCAAGTCGCTGATTGGCGGGGTGTTTACGACCATGGCCCCGGAGATGGTCATGGCCGATCCGGACGTTCAGTGCCTTGGGTTAGGCGAAGGGGAAGAGGTTCTCGTGGAGTTCTGTGAACGGGTCCGTCATGGGGCGGCCCCCACCGATATCGCGGGGACCTGGGCGAAGGACGAGGAGGGACGGACCATCCACAATCCCCCGCGTCCGCTCGTGGACATCAACCAGGCCATTCCTGATTTTTCCGTCTTCGATGAGCGGCGGTTTCTCCGGCCGCTGGGAGCGCGGATCTGGAAGGCGATCCCGCTGGAGACCTACCGCGGCTGCCCGTATACCTGCACCTTCTGCAATTCCCCGAGGCAGGTGACCTTGGCGAAGGAGCGCCGCCAAGGACTGTTTTTGCGGCGGAAGTCGATGGCAACCCTGCGGCGCGAAATCGACGTCATGATCGAGCGCTACCGCCCGGAGTTTTTCTATATTAACGACGACGCCTTCTTGGCCCGGCCGAAGGCAGAGGCCGCCGAATTCGTGGCGATGTACAAGGACATCAACATCCCGTTCTGGTTTCAAACGCGGTTCGAGGATATCGACGCCGAGAAACTGGACTGGCTGTCCAGCGTGGGGTGCTACCGGATCTCGTTTGGTCTTGAGCATGGCAACGAGCAGTACCGGCAAGAGAAGCTGCGGCGAAAAATGACGAACGAGTTCATCTTGCAGCAGGCCAAGGTGGTGGCGGCCTCAGGGATTCCCTTTACGCTGAACGTGTTGGTGGGGATGCCCTATGAGACCCGGGAGTTGCTCTTCGACAGCGTCCGGCTGATCCGGGAGATCCACAGCTTCGACTCGTTGAGCGTGAATGTGTTCGTCCCGTACCACGGGACGCCGCTGAGGGAGATGGCCCTCCAGGAGGGGTGGTTGGATCCGAACGCCCAGACGACCTCCGTGATTGCCAAGTCGCTGCTGCGGATGCCCAAACCCTACCTCCAGCCTGATGAGATTCTCTCACTCCAGCGCGTGTTCCCGTTGTATGTGCGCCTGCCGGAGTCGCGCTACTCGGAAGTCCGCGCGGCCGAACAATTCGATGAAGAGGGAAATGCTGTGTTCGAAGCGCTCTCGAAGGAGTTCTTCCAATTGGTCTACGGCAAGGATGAGGCGGATCGTATGTTAACGTATGCAGGATAATCGGAAGGACCGACGATGAACGACACATTTCTCTCCCGGCATTTCGCGGAAGCGGCGGACATCGCGCGGCGATTGGATGTGGGGGTGATCGACCAAATGGTGGAACGGCTTGTCCGGTTGCGTGATGAAGGCGGGCGGCTCTTTCTGTGCGGCGTGGGCGGGAGCGCAGGAAATTGCAGCCATGCGGTGAACGATTTTCGCAAGCTCGCCGGGATCGAAGCGTACAGTCCTGTGGACAACGTCTCGGAGTTGACGGCGCGGACGAACGACGAGGGGTGGGAGACCGTGTTTGCAGCCTGGCTGAAGGTGAGCCGGGCTTGTGAGCGTGACGCGCTGTTCATCCTGTCGGTCGGCGGAGGCAGCCGGGAGCGCAACATCAGCGCCAACCTGGTGGCCGCCATCGACGAAGCCAAGAGCCGCGGCATGGACGTCCTGGGCATCGTCGGGCGTGACGGCGGGTACACGAAACAGCGCGGAGACATCGTGCTCGTGATCCCGACGGTCAACGAGCAATCGGTTACCCCGCACACCGAGGCGTTTCAGGCGGTCGTCTGGCATGCCCTTGTGTCCGATCCCCGCCTGATGGTGCAGGGCAACAAGTGGGAGACGTCGACCCTCAATGCGAGGGCGTCCTCGTCGAACCGGACGTAGCCAGCGAATGATGTGGGTCAGGAAGAAATGTATTGCGTGTGCGACACTCATGGTGGTGTCCGGAGCCCTGACGATTGCTGTAGCCCTTCCGATTGACCTCTACCTCCATCGGCGCTTCGAACGAGCCGGAGGGCTGAACATCCGGAGCTACCGCGGAGCGCTGGTTGGACGCAAGCAAGCCGAAGAGCAGCGCGTCGTGGTCCTGGGTGGAAGCGCGGCTTTCGGCTACGGTGTGCGTTCGCATGAGGCGTTACCCGCCGCCTTAGAACGGCAGCTCAACATCCAGCGGCGACACGAGGGCCGCGGACCTGTCAGCGTGGCAAATCTGGCGTACAACCGTGAGGGAGCGTACGCCTTGTTACCCACCCTGAAGGATTACGAGTTTCTGGACTATGACCTCGCGCTGTTTTATACAGGCTACAATGACCTCAACGAGGAGCCGAACGTCAACGTCTTCCGACAGGAATCGCTCATGTTCAAGCTCACGGGCTACTATCCAATCCTGCCGCTGGTCGTCAGAGAGAAATGGATGACGCTACGCCACGGAGGCAACTTAGAGGCAGCGTATCGGGCACAAGCCGTCGTGTTTCGGCCTGGGGTGGGGAACCAGGCCAACCCGGAGGTCCACAAGACGGCTGATGAGATCCGAGCAGCCCTTGAGCATCAGGTCGGCCATGTGACGCACCCAGATGCGGTGGCCTCCTTTGCGGTTTCAGATTGCGGACAGCGTTGGGCCCACTACTGCGAGAGTGTGGCGGTTGCGGTCGAGTATGCCTTGGGCCGTGGGAAAGGAGTCCTCGTTGTGACAGAGCCCTACCTCTCGGATGAGCATGTGGTCCAGCAGGCCGCAATGGCGAATATGTTGAACGCGCGCTTCAGCAGTGAACCGCGGCTACGCTATGTCAACCTCGGCCGCAACCTCGTTGACCTGAAGGATCCGACGCTGTGCCTGGATGGCATGCACCTCAGCGCAACGGGAAACGAGCGGATGGCTGCGGCGCTTGTGGAGCCGGTGCTGGAGCTGCTTGATGACGCACAGAGATAATCGTCAAGAGAGGTCGTTTGGGCTGTGCATCGGCGCAGTATGCGGACTACTGGCACTGCTCACGGCATGGCGAGGGCATCCGGTGGCGCCATGGATCTTAGGGAACCTCTCGCTGTGGCTCATCGGCCTCGGGTGGCTGAGGCCTTCGACGCTGCACATCCCCAGCCGCTTCTGGTGGCGGCTGGCGCACGCGCTTGGATGGATCAACACCCGTGTGCTGTTGACGTTCTGCTTCTTCACAGTGGTCACACCGACAGGGGTCATCCTACGCCGGTGCGGGTGGGATTCGCTGCACCGGCGACGCGCCGGCCGTGGCAGTGGCTGGGTGCCGCACCCGGACCGGCACCGAGATCCCAAACATTACGAGCGGATGTACTGACATGAAGTCGAGACTTACGGAACGCAGCGAACGTAAGTCTCTGGCTGAATGTCACCCAGCACTAATTTGCAGGTACGGAGTCTACGTGTTGCGGCATGGAGAACCCGGCGAACTCTACTACGGCTATAATGAGCAAAGCGCGCGTGCTCGTTGAGGTGTGGCAGCTCCTGCGGGAGCAGAAGAAGTATTGGCTGATTCCGATTGTCGTGCTCATGGTGCTCTTCGGGCTCGTGCTCATTGCCGCCCAGAGCACGCCCATGGCGCCATTTGTCTATACCTTGTTCTGATGGGAACGCCTCGCCCCATTTCATGGCGGATGCGCCTTGCGCTGCTGGTCGTGCCCACCGTCCTGGTCCTGTTGGGCGGAGAGCTGGGCGCTCGGGCCTATTTCTTCGCGGTTGCGCAGGGCCGCACTCGATGACGACACGGATCCTGGGAATTTCCGCATACTACCACGACGCAGCCGCCTGCCTGCTGGTCGATGGCCAGATCGTCGCGGCGGCGCAAGAGGAGCGCTTCACGCGCAAGAAGCACGATGAGCGCTTTCCGTCGCAGGCCATTGCGTACTGCCTCAAGGCTGGCGGGATTCCCATCGAGACCGTCGATCTCGTTGGCTTCTATGAGAAACCCATTGTGAAGTTTGAGCGGCTCATCGAAACCTATCTGGGCTACGCCCCGCGGGGCGTCCGCTCATTCCTGATGGCGATGCCGGTGTGGCTCGGAGAGAAGCTGTGGTTGTCGGACACGATTCAGCGGGAGCTTGGCTGGACGCGTCCCGTCTTATTCGGCGATCACCACGAGTCGCATGCCGCCTCGGCCTTCTATCCGTCGCCATTTGAGGAAGCGGCGATCCTGACGATGGATGCCGTTGGGGAATGGGCCACCGCCTCGTATGGCTACGGGAAGGGCAGTGAGCTGGTGCTTCTGGAAGAGATGCGCTTTCCCCACTCATTGGGATTGTTGTACTCAGCGTTCACCTATTTCTGCGGGTTTAAGGTGAACTCGGGCGAATACAAGTTGATGGGTCTGGCCCCCTACGGCGAGCCTCGGTACGTCGACACCATTCGCGATCACCTCGTGGACATTCGCGAAGATGGCAGCCTGTGGCTCAACCTTGAGTACTTCAACTACTGCACAGGTCTGACCATGACTTCCTCCGCCTTTGAGCGATTATTTGAAGGGCCTCCACGCAAGCCTGAGGGCCCCATCACCCAGCGGGAGATGGACCTCGCCCGCTCGATCCAGGAGGTCACCGAGGAGGTGATGCTCCGCATGGCCCGCCAGGTGTATCGTCAGACGCAGCTTCCATACCTGTGTCTCGCGGGTGGGGTTGCGTTGAACTGTGTCGGCAATGGCCGGATCTTGCGGGAGGGTCCGTTCAAAGAAGTCTGGGTCCAGCCGGCTGCGGGTGATGCTGGGGGGGCCTTAGGCGTTGCGATGGCGCTCTGGCACCGGTACCTGGGGAAGCCTCGGCTCAGCCCGGAGCGCGAAGGCACGTGGCGGCCTGCGACGCGCCTCGAGCATGCGCCGGCGCCTGTGACCGTTGGCGCAGGCGGGGAACGCGTCGAGGGTGTTACGGTCACGTCAGCCCATGAGCACAACGGACTGCCCGCGTACGCGGATCGAATGCAGGGTGCGCTCTTGGGTCCGGCCTTCTCCGAAGAGGAAATCGGTGCATGGCTGGCGCGCCACGGCTACCCTGCCGCGCGTTTTGAGCAGGTGGCGCTCGTGGAGCGCGTGGCGGAGCTGCTGGCCGCTGGCAAGGTCATCGGCCTGTTTCAATCGCGCATGGAGTTCGGCCCGAGGGCGCTCGGGGCGCGGTCCATCATCGGGGACGCGCGGTCCCCGGCGATGCAGTCGCTCATGAACCTCAAGATCAAGTTCCGGGAATCGTTCCGGCCGTTCGCTCCCTGCGTGTTGCGGGAGCATGTCGCCGACTGGTTCGCGTTCGACGGGGAGAGCCCGTACATGCTGCTCGTGGCCGATGTGGCTGCACATCGGCGTCTCCCACTCGCGCCAGCCGATGAGGCGCGCCTGGGCCTTGAGAAGCTGAAGATACCCCGCTCGGAGATTCCCGCGGTGACCCACGTCGATCACTCGGCGAGGATCCAGACCGTGCGGCGGGAGCACAACCCGCTGTTCTACGACATCCTGCGCGCCTTCTACGAGCGCACCGGCTGCCCGGTGATCATCAATACGTCTTTCAATGTTCGTGGGGAGCCGATTGTCTGCACACCGGAGGATGCCTATCGGTGTTTCATGCGCACGCAGATCGATGCGCTCGTGTTGGAGTGTTTCGTCATCGAGAAGGCGGAGCAGACCCCGATGGGGGAGCCCCAGGAAGTATGGCAGCGGGAGCTTGCGCCCGATTGACGGCGGACCCCATGGCCCAGGCGCAGTCCTGAAGAAAGGTGGAAGCAATGAGAAGCTTGACGGGGATCTTCTTGGACACAGGCAGGCTGGAAGAGATTCAGAAGTATCATGCGTTGGGGATCATCCGCGGCGTCACAACTAACCCGACGATCCTGGCGAAAGAAGGCGTGCGAGGAGGCTGGCCGGGAATTGAGGAGCGCTGCCGGCACATTGCCAAGCTCGTGGAGCCGCTTCCCGTCTCGGTGGAAGTGACCACCAACGACCAGGACGGTATGCTCGAGCAGGCCCAGAGGTTTGTCAGCTGGGCGCCCAACATCAACGTCAAGATTCCGATTCACGACGTGGGGGGCGGGACGGAGAACTTGCGGCTCGTGCACGAGCTGGAGACGCGACACGACATTCGCGTCAACGTGACCGCCATGATGAGCGCACAGCAGTGTCTGCTGGCGGCGATGGCGGGTGCGACCTATGTCTCGTTGTTCGGGGGGCGGGTCAACAACATGGGCTACAACGCCTGTCAGGAGATCCGCCGGCTGCGCAGCCTCTTGGACGCGTTCGGCAGCCCCGCGAAGATCATCGTCGGGTCCACCCGCGAAATCCTGAACATTGTGGAATGGTTTGAGGCGGGCGCGGATATTGTCACCGCGGTCCCAGCGTTGGTGGAAGGGATGCTGGTGCATCCCTACAGCAAGGAGACGGTCCGGCAGTTCCTCCGGGACGCCGCGAAGCTAGAGCAGGTTGAAGCGCATCGACAGCCGGAGCGTCTCTCTGAACAGGGTCCTCGTCTGGCGCGCGTGCCGGCATGATCCCACCACCTGTTCAGTTCCGCCGTAGGCGGAGCGGTTCGCCCGATAGCTTGAAACCACCCTGCAGCGAACCAGGGCCGGTTCGTTCGCTGCAATCTCTCGATATGATTGAACCGGCCCATGAACAGGTGGTGGGATGAACTCGTGGTACGACGATTGGCAACACCAGCGGCATGCGGAGGCATTCGACGGACGCTGGCAGCTTGATCGGCGCAACCTGGTCCGTAACCAGGAAGGCTTCAACGACGTCCGGCTGTTGAACGAGCGGGTTGCCACGGATCGTCCGCTGGACCTGCTGGAACTCGGATGCGCCACCGGAGAGTTCTACCGCTACCTGCGCCGTCGCTATCCCCGCGCGCGCTACTGCGGTCTGGACGTCTCCGGTCCGGCCATCGCGCGAGCCAAACAGAAGTACCCGGAGGGGACATTCGTCGTGAGCGACCCCGCCGCGTCCGTCAGCGCGACCCTCCGGGCCCGTGGTCTTCCGGAGCATCCGCAGATCGTGTACGCCAAGGACGTCATCCAGCACCAGGCCGAGCCCCTCGCCTTCCTCTCTGAGCTCATCCGAATCGCAGAGGAAGCGGTCATCGTCCGATGCCGCACGCGGGACGTCGGCCCGACCGAGTGGAATCCAGAACACTCCTGCCAATATCACTATGACGGGTGGATGCCGTTTATCGTGGTGAACCTTCAGGAGCTCATCGACGCGGTCATGGCCGAAGCGCCGGAAGCTGAGGTCGCTGTCTACCGAAGCCACACGGTCCTCGGCGGGAGGCACAGCCGGTTTGTGCCCAAGGAGCTGTTCGTGGCCTCGACAGGAACCGCGGAGACAGCCCTTGGCGTGTTCAGACGCACAGCGCATCCTGGGCGAGTGACGATTGTGGATCGTCCGGACCAGAATCCGAGGTACACCTGGGACTACGCGTTGAAGCACGCGGCGCGACAGGCCTGGGATGCCGTACGATTGTCCAGGGCGCGCGACGCGGGGCCGCGGGTGGTGGCGCAGTTCCAATGGAGCCGTTCGAGCGGGGTGATGCAGCGCGACTCATGGCAGCCAGTCGAAGAGGCAAGAAGCTGACATGTGGTTCTTCATGGGCCTCTGCACTCTCCTGTATACCGTGACGCGCTTCACCGGGCTGGAGTATCTTTCGCTGTACTTTGGCGGCGCGTTTCAGGTCCTCCATCCGGAAAGCTTCTCTGTCGATCGCTACATGCCGCCATTTCGGCCGACGCTGCTCTCGCTCTATTATGTCATCGTACGATTGACGGGTGACCTCTGGCTGGACGATCGCTTTACGATCTTCGTGTACGGTGGGCTCGTCCTCCTGGCCGTGGTGGCATTGGACAAGACTGCAAGGTTGTTTGGCGCAGACCGCCCCGCAGCACGTGTCGCGATGCTCTCCCTGATGCTGATGATTGGGAACGGGGGGTTTAAGCGCCCGCAGTTTGTCAGCGCGTTGGAGTTTAACCCCACGACCATGGCAGGACCTGTCATCTTTTGGATGTTGTACTTGGCGCTTGCAGGGAAGCACCCGGCCCTCATCTTCGTCCTCATGGTTCTCCTCGCGCTGATCTCCCCGAAGAACGTGTGGTTGCCAATCCTGATCGGACTCACCATCCTGTTCAAGGAACGGTTGACAACCCGCGCCAAATGGCGTGTGGGGCTCTGCGTCCTGGGACTGATTGCGGCGGTGCTTGGGGTGTATTACGTGGCGATACGGCCAGGGGATCCAAACCAGGTGGCCCTGTTCGACTTCATCCTGTATGAGATGGAAGGCCCGGAAGCCAACCCCTTCTGGGACACCTGGTGGCATAACCTGGCTTTTGTGGTGGTGTGTGCCGGAGCCTGGTGGGTCAAGCTCCCTTCCGTTGTGCTTGAACAGCGGGTGAAGACCATCGCCGTCATGGGGGCGGCCGTCTGGTTGCTTGGTGGGCTGTACCTGTCCTACGCGCCGGACATTCTCAAGATCCCCTACGTGGTTCCCTTTGAATTCGAGAGAGCCCTGTGTTGGACGCAGTACGTCCTCCTCGTCGCGATCGCGGCCTCGGCGTTGAGGCGGCTCGGCACGACCTCCTCATGGAGAGGCGTGTGGGTCTGCTCTGCAGTGGTGCTGGCGATCTATCAGACACCGTTCCATCTGAAGCGGGCCAGCGTAGTCGGCGTCCTGCTTGGACTCATGTGGCTGTGGTGGTACGTGTGGGCACGGTGCCGGAACGTCACGCTGGCGGCGGTGCCTTCCTCCTGGCGGCTGCGGATCATCGCCGCAGCGCTTGGCGCCACGACGTTGTCCACATTGGTCTCGTGGACGGTCCATCGATGGCCGGCCCTTCGGTTTTTGGCTCAGCATGGCATCATGGGGGACAACCCGGGAGCCAAGTGGGTGGGGATCAACGAGTACTTCCGAGAACGGACCCCGCCCGACTCGACGGTCCTCGCGCTGACGATGCGGGACTATCCGTGGCGTGCTGAACGATTCAAGTTCGAGGGGTCCTTGCGCACGCGAAGCGGTCGGTCCATGCCATTTGGACCTCGCGTCGTGTTCATCTTTGATTACCCCTCCATTATGTGGTCCGTCAATGAACGTGAACCACATCACGACCCGCTCATCGACGCGTGGGAGCGACACGACGCATCCGGCGTCACGGCGAGCCTGAGCGCCATTGGAGCCCCCGACTATCTGGTGGTCCCGACGACGAAGGCTCAGTGGCTTCACGACCGCTCGAGTTTCCCCTACCGCGTTGAGACGGTCATTGGCGAATTCACGATTCTGCGAAAGGCGGTCTCTCTGTGATGGTGAACGAGGGCACTCAGGTGAAGCGAAGGAAGCGGATGGGGGTTGCAAATCCCCTGGCTGTGGCGGGGCGGTTGCGTCGTCAACTGAAGAAGCGGGAGCGAACTTTTGGGGCGTGGGTGTCGATCGGCCATCCAGAGATTGCCAGCATCTTCGCGAACGCCAGAGGCGACTTCGTCGGCTTCGATCTGGAGCATACGACCATTGACCTCTCGGTGGCGCAACAGATCATCCGCGCCTGCCACGAGTGTGGCCGCGCGTGCCTGCCGCGTATTGCGCCGGGCAATCTGGAGCAGGTCCGCCGCTTGCTGGATGCCGGGGCCGATGGCGTCATCGTGCCACAGGTCTCACATCCTGAGGATATTGATCGAGTCGTGGAGGCGCTCCGCTACCCCCCTGAAGGCAAACGCAGCTTTGGGGTTGCCGCGGCCCACCGGTATGGGCGCGCGTTTGACGCCTATGTGCGGGCAGCCAACGCCTCCCTGCCGCTCATCGTCCAGGTGGAAACGATCACCGCAGTGGAGCAGATCGGCTCCATCGTGACGCATCCGGATGTGGATGGCGTGATGGTGGGACCCTACGACCTCTCTGGTTCCCTTGGCATTCCAGGGAAGCTGTCCGATCCCCGCGTGACTGAGGCGGCCGGGCGCGTGGTGGCGGCGTGCGCCTCGGCTGGCAAGAGTTGTGGCACACACCTCGTGCGCCCGAGCCTCGAGGGGATACGACAGCATCTCGCTTCCGGGTTCACGTTTTTCGTTCTGGGCTCCGACGTCTTCAACCTGGCGCAGCGAAGCGAGGAGTTTGATGCGATGATCGAGGCGTGCCATGCCGACAGTTGAGGAGCGCTTCAATCTGCGCGGAAAAGTGGCCGCGGTCATTGGGGGCGGGGGGTACCTCTGCTCAACGGCGGCGGAAGCGATGCGTGAGGCAGGGATGTCGGTGTTCCTGCTCGATATCTCCCAGCCGACGAAGGACAATCCAGGCATCGCCGGCACGCTTCCCTACATCCGGTGCGACGTGACGTCGAAGGACGATCTCATCCGTGCTCGGGAAGAAATCCTGGGGGAGCATGGGCGGATCGACGTCCTGCTCAACGGGGCCGGCGCAAATGCGCCGACGACATTCTTCGAGATCTCACTCGAGGAGTTCGATCGGATCACGCGGGTGAACCTCCTGGGAACATTCTTGAGTTGTCAGGTCTTCGGTGAGGCCATGATTCGACAGCGCGCCGGCAGCATCATCAACTTCACCTCGGTGTCCAACGGTCCGCCACTCTCGAAGGCGTTTGTCTACTCGACGTCCAAGGCGGGCGTGGCCAATCTGACGCAGAACCTTGCGCGGGAGTGGGCGCCGTTCAATGTGCGGGTGAACGCCCTGCGGCCAGGATTCTTCCCAACCGCCTGGAGCATGCAGCACTTCATTGACGAGCCGCGCAAGACCGCCATCCTCAACCACACCCCAATGGGTCGGTTTGGTCAACCCGAGGAGCTTATCGGCGCGGTGCTGTGGCTGGCCTCCGATGCGGCCAGCTTCGTGACGGGTTCCATCGTGACGGTGGACGGCGGCTTCACCGCCATGACGATATGAGCCGGCGGGTGGTGGCGATCACGGGAGGCACACGGGGGATTGGGCGCTCGGTCGCAGAGCTGTTCCATGACCGTGGTGAAGCCGTTGCGGTCTGTGGCCGCTCACACCCGGTGCCTGCGCTGCCACCAGGGATCCTGTTCGACTCGGTGGATGTGCGCGATCGCAAGGCTCTGGACGCTTTTGTTGGAAAGGTCGTGGAGCAGTGGGGAGTGCCGGATGTGTTCGTCAACTGTGCCGGCGTCTCGCGGTGGCGGGCCGTCGAGGAGATCGATGAGGCCTTCGTGCGGGAGGTGCTGGACACGAGTGTCCTGGGAACGTTGTGGGGATGTGCGGCCGCTGCGAAAGTGATGACAGAGGGCGGCTGCATCGTGAATATCTCAAGCCTGGCCGGCAAGCGGGGCAGCGCGAACAACAGCGTCTACTGCGCGGCGAAGTTTTCGGTCAACGGCATCACCCAAGCCTTGGCGAAGGAGCTTGGGCCCCGGGGCATTCGCATCAACGCGGTGTGTCCGGGATATGTGCCGACACCTCAGGTCCTTGCCGCGCTGGCGGAGCCGGTCTCACCAGCTCGTGGCCAAAACGTCGAGCAATACCTGAAGGGCTTCGCAGCGACGCAGACGGCGCTGGGGCGGCTCTCCAGCGCGCACGAGATCGCCGAGGCCGTGTACTTCCTGACCAGCCCCGCAGCGTCTGCGATCACGGGGCAGTGTCTCAATGTGGACTGCGGCACGTTGCCGCAATAACCCTGCGAGGAAGGGATGCTGGCGCTTGACCTGCTACGGCCTCCGGTTCGTCGCGTGAAGACGTGGGTTCGCCGGCACAACGGCGGGCTCGCGGCCGACCTGGAACGCCGCTACAACCTCAACCAGCTTCAGCGATTCGAGGCGGTGCTGAATCGGCATGGCCGGTCCTTTCAGACGTCTTCCGCTCTTTGCGAGTTCGGCTGCGGGGAAGGCCGGTTGACTCAATATCTGTTCGAGTTGTCGCCGCTGGCCTCCATCTTCGGATGCGACGTCCGCCGCGAAGCGGTTGAGGTCTGCCGGCGCAAGGTTCCGCAAGGACGCTTCACGGTGAATCACGCGACTCCGCCCATGGACGTGGAGGACGCCGCGTTCGACCTGCTGTATTCCTACAGCGTGTTCACGCATTTATCCGAGTCGAATCACAAGGCGTGGCTCGGAGAACTTGCGCGGACGCTGAAACCAGGCGGCCTCATGCTGCACACCGTGCATTCATACGAGTACCTGCGGCGAACCGCGCGCTTCAGCCCTGAGAGCCTCTTGAAGTATCAGCTCAAGGAGCCCGTCGAGGCGTTCATCCGTGCCGGACGCGACTATCTCTATGTCGTTGACGATCCGGCGACACCGGAATACGGCTCTACCGTGATTCGCAAGGAGTACATCCTGGAGGTCTGGCCACGTGAGTCTGGACTGGAGTTGGTGGAATATGTGGAAGGCGCCATTGAGGCTTACCCGGAAGGATGTCAGGATCTCGTGGTGCTCCGGAAACGACCATGAGCATGCGGGTGCGTCCGTTGATGGCGAGCGCGGGCTGATGGCTCCTGCTGCGGTACGTGTGGCCGCTGTGATCCCGGCCCGCATGGCCTCAAGCCGGTTCCCCGGAAAGCCGCTCCTATCCATTCAGGGGTTGCCGATGGTCGAGCATATCCGCCGACGCGTCCTGCTGTGCAAGCGGTTTTCCGACGTCGTCGTGGCCACATGCGACCGCGAAATCCAAGAAGTCGTTGAGCGGTTCGACGGGCGGTGCGTGATGACGTCGCCTGCGCATCCGGCCGCGACCGATCGCGTGGCTGAGGCGGCCCGTCAGTTGGACTGCACCCATGTGGTCAACGTCCAGGGTGACGAGATCTTAGTGCTGGCAAGCGACTTGGAACGGATGGTTCGTGCCATTGAGGCAGAGCCTGCGGTACCGGCCTGGAACGCAGTCACAATGATCGAGCAGGCGAGTGAACTCAGTGACCCCTCCATCGTCAAGTGCGCCGTCTCTGCGTCCGGACAGGTCCTCTGCTGTTTCCGCGACTGGTCGTCCTTGGCGCCGAAGCTGGGTCCGGGGTATGAGCCGCTTCGGAGTATCGTGGGGATCCTCGGCTATACCCGGGCGTTCTTAGAGCAGTATACGGTCCTGCCGCGCACCCCACTTGAAGTGGCCGAGGGAATCGATCAATCCCGCATCCTGGAGCATGACATCCTGCTGCGGGCGGTCGAGTTCAGCAGGGGCTATCCTGCCATCAACGAGCCGCGTGAAGTGGCGGTGGTCAACCGGTATCTTGAAGATGATCCCCTCCAACAAGCGGTCTTGAGTGAGATCCTGCGCCCATGATCCCCCCACCTGCTGGGCTTCGCCGTCCTGCTCGTCACATCACGCCGAAGGCGAAGCGGTCGCTGTCGCCCCAGGAAGACGAATGCGACAGCGACCGGCCTTCGGCCAACCAGCAGGTGGGGGGATGATCGTGTATGTCGCGCTGCAGCAGTTCTGCGAGTTCGATCTGACGCCGAAGCAGCTCTTGCTCGATGCCGGCTGGGAGGTTCGTGTCAACGAGCTGGGACGCCGCTTAACATCAGAGGACCTCGTCCAGGGACTTCGTGACGCTGACGCGGTGGTGGCGGGTGTAGAGCCCTACGATGCCACGGTCCTCGAAGCGCTGCCCCACCTGCAATGCATCAGCCGATGCGGCGTGGGAATGGACGCCATCGATCTCGATGTGGCGCGCCGGAAAGGTATTGCCGTGTACACGACACCTGACGAAGTGACCGAGCCCGTTGCACAGATGACCATGGCCATGATCCTGGCCTTGGCGAGGAACCTGCCCCAACACCTCGCAGACAGCCGACAGGGCTCGTGGGTCAAGCGTCCCGGCTGGCTGCTCGCTGAATGGACGGTGGGCCTGGTAGGGTTTGGTCGGATCGGCAGGACGGTGGAACGGTATCTCCGGATTTTTGGGCCACGCGTCCTCGTGTCAGATCCATTCGTCGCACCCCACGAGGTTCCGGAGACGACCCACTGGTGTCCGCTACCCCGACTATTGGCTGAGGCTGATGTGGTGTCGCTCCACGCGAACCGTCCTCGACAAGAAGGTGTGCTGATGGGCCGCGCAGAGTTGGGGCAGATGAAGGCCGGCGGTCGGCTCATCAACACCTCGCGGGGATACCTCGTTGATGAGCAGGCCCTCGAGGCGGCGCTCCGATCCGGGCATCTGGCGGCAGCCGCATTCGATGTGTGTGAGCAGGAACCCTCTAGGGGGCCGTTGATAAGATTGCCCCAGGTGCTCTGTACTCCGCACGTCGCCTCACTGACGCGCGCCTCACGGGCTGCCATGGAGCGGCGAGCCGTCCGACACCTCCTGGAGCACTTTACGCGGATGCCAACGCCAACTCGATGATCCCACGCCCTAGCTGGGCTCCGCCTGAAGGCGGAGCCGCGAAACGGTGCCCCGTGTTTCTCTCATTGACGTTTCGCCCCGCCAATAGGCGGGGCAGCCAGGGCGTGGGATGACGACCAACGCGCCTTCGAATCCGCGCGTGACGGTGCTGTTGCCGGTGTACAACGGGATGCCGTATCTCGCTGAGGCGATTGAGAGCGTTCTCGCCCAGACGTTCACCGACTTTGAGCTGCTCATCATCGATGACGCCAGCACGGATGAGTCGGTGGCCTGTATCCAGCGCTATCCGGATCCCCGGATTCGGCTGGTGCGCAACGAGCGTAACATGGGGCAGGTGTGGTCATTGAATCGGGGTCTTGTCTTGGCCCGCGCGCCGTACCTCGCCCGTCTTGACCAGGATGACCGGTGCCTGCCCGACCGACTGCGGCAGCAGGTCGCCGTGTTGGACCGGCATGCCGACGTGGGGCTGGTGGGATCCTGGCTGTATCACATGGAGTTGGATGGGCGGCAGACCGCTGTCGTCGGCATGCGCCAGGTCCAGGATTACGGCTCGTTCCTCGGCGCGGTCCTTACGTACGCCTCTCCGATTGACCACCCGACGGCGATGTTCCGCCGGGCAGCCGCATTGGCTGCGGGCAGTTATGATGAATCCTTCAAATTCTGCGAGGACTACGCGCTCTGGTGCACGATGGCGAGAATACGCTGGAGCGCGGTCGTCCTCCGAACGCCGTTGATCATCAGACGTGTCCATGAGGCGCAGCAGAGCCGAACCCATGCCGCGGTTCAGCAGGAGAACGCGCGGCGGGCCCATCACGCCTTGGTGGCGTCGTTGGATGCTGAGGGAACAGCCCAGCGGCTGAGTCAGGTCCTCCGGATGGAGGAGGGGTTTTGGGACACGTGCCCATCCCAGGCGAGCGTCCAGCAGGCCTTGGATTTGCTGGAGGCGTTCCTGCAGCGGGTGGAACGGGTCGTGGCGCTGACACAGCTTGAGGCCGCTCATCTGCGTCACCGGGTGTACTGGTGGATGGGCCATGGGGCTCTGATGGGGATTCTTCAGCGACGCTACCAAAGCCTGCCGGTGTACCGGTTTGCATTGCGCGGCGGCTGGCGGATGGCACGGTCCCCTACGGTGTGGGTGTATCCCGTGTGTCTGGCGCTGTCACCGATGTTCGTGCCGGCGGTGCGTCGGTTCCTTGTGGAGCTGGTCCACCGGATCGGCCGGCAGAAGTACGTGGTACGGTTGTTGTCCCATCGCCTCGGGGCGTGGATCGGCCGGTCCTCGCCCCGCATGCCCCGTGCGGTGTGAGGTCGGTCGATGGTGCTGCTCTATATCTCCTATGATGGAATGTTGGAGCCGCTCGGCCAGTCGCAGGTCCTCAGCTATTTGCGCCAGATCGCGAAGCACAACACGGTTGCGCTGCTGTCGTATGAGAAGCGGCGAGATCTGAAAGACCGTGGGCGGCTCGCGCCCCTGACGCGGGAGCTTCAGGCTGCGGCGATCCGCTGGCGATGGCTGCGCTACCACAAATGGCCATCGCTGTTGGCGACAGGCTACGATGTCTTACGCGGGATCATGGTGGGGATCATCCTCTGCCGACGGCATCGCGTCCGTGTGGTGCATGCCAGGGGCTATGTGGCCTCCGTCATTGCGGTGTGCCTCAAGCGGTGCTGCGGGACACGGTTCATCTTCGATATGCGCGCGTTCTGGGCTGATGAAAAAGTGGATGCAGGACATTGGAGTACCCGCTCGCTCGCCTACCGGTTGGCCAAACGATGGGAGCGTCGGTTCTTTGAGGAGGCCGATGCGGTCGTCTCGTTGACGGCGGAGGGCATCGCGGCGTTTCCGACGCTCGGCTATCGGATCCCGTCGGATCGGCCAATCGTCGTCGTGCCGACCTGTGTGGACCTTGATCGGTTTGTCCCCGGCCCAAAGGACCCCGAACTGCTCGCGCAGCTTGGGTTGCGTCACGTCACGGTCGTCGGCTGTGTCGGCAACACCGGCAACTGGTATCTCCGGGACTGGATCCTGCGCTACCTGGCGTTTGTGTGCGGGCGCCTCCCCAACGTCAAAGTCCTGTTAGTGACCAGGGAGGACCATGCGCGTCTGACGGCAGAGGCCGTAGCGGCCGGTGTACCGCGCGATCGCCTCGTGCTGACTCAAGCCCCGTTCGAAAAGATGCCGGCCTACCTGCGCCTGCTGGATCTTGCGGTGTTCTTCAGGAAGCTGCGATTTTCCAAACAGGGCTCGTTGGCGGCCAAGCTCGGCGAGCTGCTCGCCAGCGGCGTGCCGGTGGTGATCAATGAAGGGATCGGGGACGCTGGCGCGCTGATCCGCCGGGAGCGGGTGGGTCTGGTGTTGTCAGAAGTGAGCGTGTCGGCGTTCGAGACGACGTTTGAGGACGTCGCTCGACTGCTTCAGGACCCCCTCTGCCAACGGCGATGCCGGCAGGTGGCCGAGCGCCACTTTGATCTCCGCATGGGGGTGGGGAGGTATCTTGAGTTATACCGTTGCCTCAATGGATCTGACGAACCGAAGGAGGGGGAAGGATGAAGGTCCTAGTGACCGGGGCGGAAGGGATGTTGGGCAGTGCCCTGTGCCCCGAGCTGCGGCAGCGGGGCCATGAGGTGATCCCGACGGATCTGGAGCCAAGGAGCTCCGACACGATTCAGCTTGACGTGCGGGATGAAGGCGCCATCCATGCCGTGCTCACGTCGGAGCGTCCCAGGTTCCTGCTGCACCTTGCGGCAGAAACGGACGTGGATCGATGCGAGCGGGAACCCGCGCATGCGTACCTCACCAATGCGGTTGGGACCGAGTACCTCGCGAGCGCCTGCGGGCGATCCCGCATCCGGATGCTCTATGTGAGTACCGCGGGGGTCTTCAACGGGCTGAAACCCACACCCTATGTGGAGTCTGATCAACCCGATCCGGTGAATGTCTATGGCCGGGCGAAGCTGAGCGGGGAGTTCGCCGTGCGGCACCACGTCCCCTCCCATCTGATCGTGCGGGCCGGGTGGATGGTGGGCGGGCATGATCGGGATAAAAAATTCGCCGGGAAGATCCTACAGTTGCTGCAGACCCGGAACACGCTGTCGGTCGTGACCGATAAGATCGGCAGCCCCACCTTCACTGAAGACCTCGCGCGGGGGATTGCCACGCTGATCGAGACCGACCATGTCGGCGTGTTTCACATGACGAACCATGGAGTGTGTTCCCGCTATGAGTTTGCGTGCAAACTCGTGGAGTTCCTCGGTCGGCCCGGTGTCACCATCAGGCCGATCACCTCGGAGGCCTTTCCGCTGCCGGCCCCCAGGGCGCCCTCGGAGGCCATGGCGAACCAACGACTGCAATCCTTGGGGTTGGATCACATGCCGCCGTGGCAGGAGGCCTTGCGGACCTATGTGCAGCGGTACCTGGCGCACAGCACGTTGCAGCAGGTGTGACACGACGTCAGCATCATGCGCGTTCTCTTTCTGACCCCGCATCCCGCGGAGGGAGCGAGTAGCCGGTATCGTGTGTTGCAGTACCTGCCGCATTTGCGGCTGCAGGGCATCCACTGCACCGTGAGCCCCTTTCTGACGCCACGGTTCTACCGGATCGTGTACCAACAGGGGCGATGGGGAATGAAGCTCGGCCACTTCCTCGTCAGCAGCCTCAAACGGCTGCGAGACGTCATCCGCAGCGGGCGATACGATGCGGTGTTCATTCATCTTGAAGCCTTTCCAATCGGCCCCCCGGTCATCGAGTGGCTCTTCGCCCTCCGCGATGTGCCCATGGTCTTTGACCTTGACGATGCTATTTTTCTGCGTCGGGACAACCCAGCGAACCCCATCGCCGCGTGGCTTCGCATGCCGCAAAAATTGCCGGCGATCCTGCGCTGGAGTCGATGCGTCATTACCTGCAACGACTACCTGCGCCAGTACGCTGAACAGTTCAACCCGAAGGTCTATATGATTCCCACGTGTGTGGACATCGAGCAGTTTCGCGCGCCTCCCACCCGGCCTTCGCGGCCACGTCCCCTGATCGGATGGATCGGCAGCCACAGCACCGCCCCGTTTCTCGAACCCCTGAAACCCGTCTTGAGTCGTTTGGCCAAGCGGTTCGCGTTCACCTTCAAGGTGGTTGGCGCAGCGCGCCCGTTTCGCCTTCCAGGGGTGGAGGTGATCCAGGAACCTTGGACGCTGACAAAGGACGTGGCGTATTTTCAGGAGCTGGATATCGGCGTCTACCCCTTACCCGTGGAGCCGTGGGTGTATGGAAAGACCGGGTTTAAAACGGTGCAGTACATGGCGGTTGGGACGCCCTGTGTCGTGTCCAATGTGGGACGAAACCGCGAGATCATCCAGAACGGGGTCAACGGATTCCTGGCGCAGTCCGAGGATGAGTGGGTTGACACACTCGGGCACCTGCTGGCCGATCCCGCATTACGGGCCCGCTTTGGGTTGGCTGGCCGGAAGACCGTGGAAGAGCGGTTTGCCATGCAGCGGTATATTCCTTCGTATGTCAACATCCTCCGTCAGGACGCTGGGAAACGTCCTCCGGTGGGACGTGGAGTGTAAGCGTCGCAGATGGTCACGCCGTTCACCCCGCAGATCTGCTTGACCTTCCTGGTCATGAGCTGGTTCGGGGCACGGCTCATCAGGCGATTGGCCATGCCGGTGGCCGGCCCGCGGGTCTGTCGGTTGCTGCTGGTCTCCTACGGTCTGCGAGTCGTGCTGGCAGTGGTGTTCTTTGCCATTTCGTACTGGCGCCTCCCCGTTCTTCATCCGTTGCAAGCAGAGATCCCGGGGTTCTGGCAATTCGCGCCCGATGCGAGCGTGTACCACCTTTGTGGATCGCCGCTCGTGTCGGTGTGGCTCGCCGGTACGCCCATGCCCTACATCACGGGGCTCGGGGTCGAGTATCTCGTGGTGGTGGCGACGATCTACACCTTCTTTGGGTCCCATCCGCTCTTGGCTGTGGTTGTGAACTGCTTCCTGGGGACCTTGAGCGGGCTGTTGGCGTTTGCGATCAGCCGGAGGCTCTCCGGTGAGCGGCCGGCGGTGGTCAGCGGGTTGTTCGTGAGCTTTTGGCCATCCACGCTCATCTGGTCGAGCCAGCTCCTGAAGGATTCCTTGAGCCTGTTCCTCACGCTGGCGGTTCTCCTCTTGGTCTTGCAGGCGTGTGGCGCTGTTCGTGATCGGCGCCGGATTGGGATCCTGCGGCTTATCGCCTGGTGTCTTGCGCTGATGAGCTCGGTCGTGTTGTTGACTCGGCTCCGGTTCTATCTGGGATCGATCCTCGCGCTGACGATGCTCGTGGTCTTCTTGCCGGCAGCCGCGAGCGCAGTCGCGAAGCGGCGTCTCAGTCTCGGCGCGGAGTACCTGGTCCTGGCGACCATGGTCGTGGTGTCCGTGCTGTTTGCTCGCGGCTTGGATACGGCACACCTCCTGAGCTCAATCCACCCTACGCCACGCCACTTCCAGTTAGGCATGCGGGCGTGGAAAGCTGGCGAGTTCGCTGGGGCAGCGGAAGAGTTTCGCCAGACACTCGCACAGGATGCCTCCAACGGGAACGCTTATTTCGCGTTGGCGGCCGTCCACATTCAAGAGAAGCACTTCGACGAAGCCGCCCGTGTCTACCAGGAGTACCTCGCACAGGTACCAGATGACGCGCGTCGGCAAGCAGAAGTAAGGCACCTCGCGGGACAGCTCCACGTCGCGCGAGGTGACGTGGCGCTTGAGGAAAACCACTTTATCGAGGCGCAGGCGGCCTACGAGGAGGCGCTGGCCCTGGGCGCTGCTGCCAGCGCCCTCTACGAGCATCTTGCCTTAGCGCTGGAAGGCCAAGGGCAGGTTGAGGACGCTGTGGCCAGGGCCCAGCAGGCGCTCGAGGCGGCCGCCACACCCCAGGAGACGAATCGAGTTCAGCAGATGCTGGGACGCCTCTCTGCAGCCCAGGGCGACCACTTGCTGGAGCATCGGCAGTTCGTGGAGGCGCAGCGAGCCTTTGAACAGGCGCTGCGGTGGGTAGCGCCCACTGCCTTCCTCTACGAGCGCCTGGCTCTGGCGTTGGAAGGCCAAGGACAGGTTGAGGCCGCGATCGCGCGGGTGAAAGAAGCGCTTGTCATGGCCGGGGGGAACTCTGAAGCGGTTGAGCGGGTCCGACATACGCTGGTGACCCTCTTAGTAGCCCATACCAAGAAGTTGCTCGATGCAGGACAGTGGGAGGAGGCGCAGACCGTGTACGAGGAAGCATTGGTTGTCGGAGCCTCTGCCAACCCTCTTGACGCGTACCTCACCGTGGCACGCGGAGGAGAGAGAACACCTGAGCTGGCAACCGTGATGCCTGAAGAGACGTTGCCGATGGCCCCGGGCCGACTGCCAGAGGGCGCAGGGGCTCCTGCTGAACTCTCGCTGCGCCCGCTTCCGGAGATCACAGTGGCTGCTCCCCACGTCACTGCCCTTGTTTCAGAAGCTTCCGACGAGCGCCTCCAGGACCTAGCGCTCCTTTTAATGTCTCAGTCCGACGCAAGCATACCGGGTGGTGCGGGGCGGAACACAGTGGTTATGGACAGCTTCCGTCAACTCGATGAGCAAGCGGTGTCAACCGTTCAGGAGGTGACCCCGGCGGCTCTGGGCGGTTGGCGTGGAGGCTTTGTGACCACTGGCGGCCATTCGCTCATGGATCCACACGCCGTCATTTCTCGGCTGATATCCTTGTTACAGTACCTGCCGCGCGCGCTGGCGATTGGGCTGCTGGCGCCGTTTCCGTGGCAGTGGTTTGACACCCACGGCTCCACGGGCATCATGCGGATGTTCTCCGGCCTTGAGATGTTGCTCCTCTACTTGATGCTTCCTGTGATGTGGGTCGGTGCGCGGAGGTTTGTCGCCTCCCGCCGAGTCGAGGCGTATGTCTTGCTGGTATGGATTCTTCTGGTCGCCGTGCCGCTGTCTCTGGTGGTGGCGAACATGGGCACGCTGTTCCGCTTGCGGTTGGCGTTCGTGCTCCCACTGCTCATTGTCGCTGCGGAGGGAAAACCCCATGAGATGTGGTCACGCATGATCGCCAGGCTGGGTCGATTCCGAGCGGTCCGAGCTGGCCACGATTCACATCCCCTGCCACGGGAACACGTGGAGGCCACCGCGTCGTGATGTGCGGCATCGTCGGGATGCTCCAGTGGGATGGCCAAGCGGTTGAGGAAGCCGTGTTGGCGGAAGCGCTTGCCAGCCTCTCACATCGCGGCCCTGAGGGAAGGGGACAGGTGGTGCTCAAGAACACTCCCCCATGTTCGGTTGGGCTCGCCCATGCCAGACTGAAGATCATCGATCTGTCTGAAGAGGCTTCGCAACCGATGTCGAACGACGATCAATCCGTCTGGATCGTGTTCAACGGTGAGATCTACAACTTTCTTGAGCTACGCGCCTCGCTGCAGCAGCGCGGAGTGCGCTTTCGGACCGCCTCAGATACCGAGGTCCTCCTGCGGCTGTACGAAGCAGAAGGTGTGCGGTGCGTCGAGCGCCTCGAGGGGATGTTTGCCTTTGCCGTCTGGGATGCGCGGCACCGGACGCTGCTGCTCGGTCGGGACCGAGTCGGGAAAAAGCCGCTGTTCTACTATGCTGATCCAGGGAGCGGACGGTTTGCATTCGCCTCTGAGATCAAGGCGCTGCTGCGATATCCCACGATCGTCCCTGAGGTGGATGCCGAAGCCCTGCCAGCCTTCTTCCTGTTCGGGTATGTTCCAACCCCTCACACGCTCTACCGTGGTATTTGCCAATTGCCACCAGGTCACCTTCTGACGCTGAATGATGACGGACGGCTTCAGATCGAAGCTTACTGGGATGTGCCGCTGGCTGCGCCATCTGTGCATCGAGCGCCTTCCGAGGCCGAAGCGGTTGATCGGGTGCGAGAGCTGTTGACGGCTGCCGTGCGGAGGCGGCTCGTAGCTGATGTGCCCCTGGGGGCCTTCTTGAGTGGCGGCATCGACTCGTCAATTATCGTGGGCTTGATGAGCAGGCTCCAGCGAGAGCCGGTGCGGACGTTCAGCATCGGGTTCAGCGGGGATTCGCGCTTTGACGAGACACGTTACGCGCGCCTGGTGGCACGGCACTTTGGCACGCAGCACACCGAGTTCCGAGTGGAGCCCTCAGCCGTCGAGCTCATTGATCAGCTCGTGTGGCACTATGATGGGCCGTTCGCAGACTCCTCGGCCATTCCGACCTACCTCCTGGCTCAACTGACGAAGGAGCATGTGACGGTGGCCCTGAACGGTGATGGGGGTGATGAACTGTTCGCAGGCTATCTCCGATTTTGCGCGACCCTTTGGTCAGAGCGAGTCCCGCTGGCGCTGCGGCGCGCGGCGCGCTCGCTCCTCACCAACCTGCCGCCGTGGGGGGGACCTCGCAGCCCCTGGGGGCGCCTGCAGAAGTTTGCCGGCAGCGCAGCACTCCCGTTCACCGAACGGTTCACTCGATGGGTGGCCGTGTTCTATGAGGATCTCCCGCACCTGTGGACAGGCACGAACGGAGCCGGAGCGCCTCTTGCCGCTCTCGATCCGTACGTCCGTCGGTGCCGGAACGCATCACCCCTGACCCAGTTGTTGTACCTGAACGTGAAAACCTACCTTCCGGACGATCTCCTCGTGAAGGCGGACCGCTGCTCGATGGCGCACGCGCTTGAGGCTCGCTCTCCCTTCCTGGACCGCGAGCTGCTTGAATACGTGTTCAGCCTTCCGGATGCGATGAAGCTTCGCTGGGGGCGGACGAAGGTGATCCTCCGTCAGGCGTTTACCGACATGTTGCCTCAACCGGTTCTACGACGGGGAAAGATGGGGTTCGGCGTGCCGCTTCAGCGCTGGTTTCGGACTGATCTGAAGGACTTCCTTCAGGATGTCCTGTTGTCCTCCGGCGCCTGCTGGCGCCAGTACCTCGATGCCTCCTATGTCGGTTCGTTGGTCGAAGCCCATGTGTCCGGGCGGGCTGACCACTCCCACCGGCTCTGGACGCTGTTGACCTTCGAGGTATGGCTGCAGAACTTGTCCTTGGTATTGGGTCGGGGTGAACAATCCAGAGGACGCTACCTGGCCCGTACTCCTTGAGCGAACCTTGCAGGACCGCGGGGTGCGCTATAGAGGTGCTGAACTTCAGCTCACCTCACCGACGCGGGGAATCGGCTGCTGGCCTGGGTGATCGCTGACCAGCTCCGATTTCCAACCGGTCAAAGGGCGAGGGCAACGATGACGTCACGCGACAACAATCTTCTTGCGCGGAATTGATGGGATGAAGGTCTTCCGTGGACGTCGAGCGGTACTCATCATGCTGGGGCTGATGGTCGCTCTTGTCGCCATCAGCCATTGGCCCGTCACAACTCGATTTGGAATCAACTATCAGTGGTCGAGTCAACAGCTGCCGCTGTACGAAAAGGCCGTTCATTTCCTCAGCCGCGACCTCCAGACCAGACGCATGGTACACGACATCGTTGCTGGCATATCAGATGACGAAGAGAAGCTTGTGAGGATTTTCTCGTGGGTGACCACGCATATTCGATCGGTGCCCGAAGGCTTTCCGATTGTGGATGACCACCCGCTGCACATCCTCATCAGGGGCTATGGGCCAGGAGACCAGAGAACCGAGGCCTTTGTGCTTCTGGCCGGCTACGCTGGCTTCCAGGCAGGTCTTGCGAAGCTCACTCCACTGGGGCGCTCCGACCACTTCTTGATAGTCGCGCTGGTTGACATGGGCCCCAGGACGTTCGTGTTCGACGTGGCCAACCGCACGCTCTTCAAGAACAGGACAGGTGGCCTGGCGGATACCCAGCAGCTCCTGGCGCATCCGGAGTGGATTGGCGCAGCCGCCCCTGGGCGGATCGTCCAGGGCTTGCCCTACGAACAGTACTTTTCGGGATTGCAGCGTCGTCCCTCACGGTTCTCAAGGACCGATGACCAACAGCCCTGGCCCCGCCTCAGTCGAGAGGCAGCGCGGTTGTTGCGGCGCGGTCTGCGCGCGACGACCCGGGGGGTTTCGGAGCGACGCCATGATTGATCCGCTCATTTCCTTGCGGGTGATGCTCGTGATCTCGACGGATCAGCTCGGTGGTGGATGGCGTGTCGTGGAGCTGCTCGCACGCCACCTCGACCGGCGTCGGTTCAACGTATCTCTCGTGTGTCCCCGGTCTTCCTTGACGGATCGATTGGGACGTGCAGGCGACGTGCACGTCTATCCGTTCTCGTTTCCCGTGTATCCCAATGTCCGGACGCTTCGTCACCTGGCGTCCTTGATCCGTACAGAACGAGTCGACATCCTCCATACCCATCTGTTTCACGGCGACCTCTACGGACTACTCGCCAGCCGTTTGGTGAGCGTTCCGGTGTTAGCGGCTACGCTCCACAACGTCAACTTTTTCTGGGAGACAGAGCCGTTTCCCAGACGTGTCAGATGGCGGATCAGCTCACAGGTGTATCGCGGGATGTATCGCTTCTTCAACGGAATGGCCGCCTGTAGCGAAGCGGTGAGGCAGGCCGTGTGTTCCAGGCCTGGCATCAAGCTCCGTCCAGAGCGCGTGCGGGTCATCCATAATGGGATTGAGATCAGCCAGATCCGCACAGCAGGGGAACAAACGGCCGAACGAAACGCTGCACCGTATGCCTTCTCTGGAAGGGCTCGGTCCTTTCGCATCGTGACCGTGGCGGCATTCGCCCCGGTTAAAGGACACCGCGTCCTGCTGGAGGCGCTCCGCCGTCTTGTGCCGGAGTTCGCGCTCGAATGTCTGTTGATCGGGGACGGGCCGGAGCGGCCCGCGATCCAGGCGCGGGCACGAGCCCTGGGACTGGACGATACGGTGCGTTTCCTTGGTCGCCGTGAGGATGTCCCTGCGCTCCTGCGTGGTAGCGACCTGTTCGTCCTTCCCTCCATCTGGGATGGCTTCGGAATCGCCATGCTTGAAGCGATGGCACTCGAAGTTCCAGTGGTGGCCTGTGAGAGCGGGGGGGTGCCCGAGATTATTACCAACGGACAGACCGGCCTGCTCGTTTCCCCAGAGGATCCCGTGGGGCTTGCGGAGGCCATGAAGCGTCTGCTGCAGGATCGCGTGTTGGCGAGGGACCTTGCGGCGCGAGCACGGGAACGGGTTGAACGGCACTTTGATGCCCTGGGGATGGTGCGGTCCTACGAACAGTGGTATGAAGATCTCATGCGGTCCAAGCGCGGGGTGGGTCACGTGGCGTAAGGGGTGCTCATGGAAACCAGCATAGAGCGACCGGTAGGCATTCCCACGACGAGCATCCAGGATGTGACGGGTGTTCACACTGCGTGGTGGGATTACGTCTCCATCCTTGCTGGGCAAGTGGCGTTTGCCGTCTTGGCGGCAGTCACGACGGTACTCACGGCCCGCCTGTTAGGCCCTGAGGGGTACGGAACCGTGGCCCTCTTTCTGGGGATGATTCAACTGTTCTTTGTCGCGGGAGTGAAGTGGAGCTTCCCTGCGGCGATGCGGTATGGCCGAGAGGCGCTCATCTCTCAGGGAGCGGCAGGGCGTGTGTTCTGGGCGTGGACCGCCCTGGTCACGACGCTGCTCGTCGTGTCGTCCTGCGTGTTGCTCTCGGTCTCCCGCGTCGGCGCGAGCATCGTGGGTCTCAATGGACGGCTGCCCGCGGTGTTCATTGCGATCTTTGCCGTGACGGTGCTCACAGGTGCCATCGTGCAGTTGCTCCAGATGCAAGGCAACATGAAGGCCGCCTCATGGAGCCCTGTGGAGGGCCGGATCGTCTACCTCGTTCTTCTCACAGGACTGGCGTGGCTCAGCGGCTCGCGGATGACTCCGCTTGCGGTCATTCTGTGCTTGGGGATCGCCATGGTCGTGCAGGCCGCGATCAGCTTGCCGCGATTAGACAGCTCGATCACCCAGCCCAGAGGCATTGACTGGCGTTTCACCAGGACCCTGACGCGATATTCCCTCGCGCTCTGGCTTGGGTTCTTCGCCGCGTATCTCTGTGATTGGGTCGATCTCTATTTCCTTCGATTTCTCCAGGGACGCGCCGAGGTGGGGGTGTACCAGATTGCCTTCCAGGTGTTCCTCTTTATCGGGAGTGTGCTGACCGGCATGCACACCCTCATGTTTCCTGTGCTGACCGCCTGGCGGGCTCAGGGGCGAGAGGACCGGGTGACTCGGTATCTCGTCCGGTTCGTTCCTCAAGTGACCGTCCTCTGGGGGTTTGTGCTGTTGGGCCTCGGGATCGTCGCCGAACCGTTCTTTTCCCTCCTGATGGGCCCGCGTTTCGCGATCAGCGGGCAGGTGCTCTCCATTCTCCTGGTGAGTTTGACGTTTCAACCCATCATCTCGTTGTATAACCCGCTCTTCTTCAGCCACGATGGGCCGGCGTGGAACACCCTGTATGGCGTACTGATGGCGGTGGTGAAGATCGTGGGAGATATCCTGCTGGTTCCGAGGTTCGGGGCCTTCGGCGCCGCGTGGGCCACCGGCGCGAGCTTCGCGGTATTTGCCTGGTGCGCCCTCTCCTGGGGCAACCGGCGGATCGGGGTGGAGTCCTCCACGGCCCTGATCGCCGCGAGCCTCGTGGCTGGCGTGCTCGCCTTCGTTTCAGGCGCCGGGCAAGTGGTCAAGCTCGCTCTCCTGGTGTCGGCGGCCCTGCTACTGCTTGGATGGACTCGAGCGAGCGGGATTTTTTCCTCTGATGACCTGTCGCTGTTCGACCACGTCGACTGTCCTCCAACGTTGTTGTCGTTGGTGAAACGGGTGTATGTGACGCTGTCGTCGGCTGGCGCGTCTTCGAGAGGTCATGACGGGGAATGTTGAGCGGGCGCGATATCCGCGGTCGTGCGACGCCATCCGCGCTGCGACGGCCCGTGCGTCCGCGGTTGCACTGGTTCAACCCAGGGTGGTTGGCTGAGCAGACGCATTACGAGGGGCTGCGGCGTTTCGGCCATCTGGTGCGCGGGACTGTGATTGATGTGGGCTGCGGTCGCCAGCCGTACCGGCATTTGTTTCCTGGCGCGGCGACTTACGTGGGGCTGGATCTGCCCAGAGCGCCGGAGGATGCGCCCGTGGATGTGTTCGGCCGCGGGGAAACGTCGCCGTTTCAGTCAGGGTGCGCTGACACGATCCTCTGTGTGCAGGTGTTTGACTATGTCTGGGAGCCTCATCGGTTGTTCGGTGAGTTCGCGCGGCTGCTGCGGCCGGGAGGTCATCTCCTGCTGATTAGCTCTCAGGCGAACCGTGAGCACGATCCACCACACGACTTGTTTCGGGTGACGCGCTTCGGTCTCAGGCGGTTGACAGAACATGTGGGTCTGGAAGTGGTGGAGCTGACAGCCCGCGGCGGCTTCTGGACAATGATCGGACATGCGACCAGCCTCTATCTGTTGCACAACTTCGGCGGTCTGCGGGTGGCGGGGAGGCCCGTGGTGGCCGTGGTGTGCGGATTGACGCAAGCCGTGTGCGGGCTGCTTGATCGGCTCCACTGCGATCCAGACGACACCTTGGGCCACCTGCTCCTCGCGAGGAAGCCAGGGGGATGATCCACGCGCCTTGGCGGTGGTCCGTGGAGGGCAAGTGCTGGCTGAAGCACCGGCTGGCAGCATGGTATTGGGGCCCGCGCGGTCCGGGACGAAAACGCGTGCGGCGCCAGGGACTCCTCGTCGTCGCGTTTCATCGGATCACGACCCCTGAAGCTTTTGAGACCGGCCTGTGGAGTCTCGTGAACGGTTCGCCCGAGGTGTTCGAAGCCATGGTGAACTTTCTGAAGGACCACGTCACGATCGTCTCATTGGCGACACTCCGTCAAGCTCTCGATGGGCGTGTCTCGTTGCCACCGGGAAGTCTGCTGTTGACGTTCGACGATGGCTATCGCGACTTCGTGACGTTTGTCGCACCGATCCTGAAGCGTCATCGGCTGCCGGCCGTCGTGTTCCCCACGACGGCGGGGTTGGGGGAACTGAAGCGTCTGCTCTGGATCGATCGGCTCGCGCTGACCGTCGACCGCAACCTCAGGACGGAATCGGTGGGTGAGGGGGTACCTGCCGTGCACGACTGGCGGCGAGAGGCCAGGAAGCAGCAACTGATCAAGGCAGGCTTAAAGGCGCAGTCCCATCCCGCAGCCGCCACGGCCGTAGACTGGCACGACGGCGGCTGTGGCGAGCAGGAGATCGCCTCGCGGTTGTATCTCAGTGCAGAAGATCTCAGGATGCTCGACCCGTCCATTGCCATCGGCAGTCACGGGATCTCGCATCGTCTTCTCACGGGCCTGAGCGGGCAGGAGGTGGTGCGAGAGCTTGCAGAATCGAAGGCGGTTCTCGAGGCGGCTGTAGGACGTCCGATCGAGGCCTTCGCCTATCCCGTCGGACGTTCGTCGGATATTCCTCGGGAGGCGGAGACCCTGCTGGCCCAGTGCGGCTATACGATGGGCTTCACGATGGAGTGTGGACACAACCGCCTTGACAGCGCCAAGAATCGCTACCGGCTGCGCCGCGTGCATGCAGGGACTTCGCTGGCGGATCTTCAGTTCAATATGCTCAAGGCGCTGGAAGCGTGTCCTCAATGACGAGGCGTGGCGCCGTCGGCTGCGCGTGAACGCACAGCGGCAGGTGGCCTCGGTACCGTCGGGCGGTACGCGTATCGCATGTTAAGCGGCTACGATATCCTGTGCATCTCCTCCATTGACTGGGATTTCATCTGGCAAGGCCACCAGGAGATCATGGCTGCCCTCGCCGGGCAGGGCAACCGGGTGCTCTTTGTCGAGAACACCGGGGTGCGCGCGCCGACCTTGAGGGATTTGCCACGCCTGAAACGGCGGTTGCTCAATTGGTGGCGAGGGACCAAGGGGTTTCGCCAGGTGCGAGAACGACTGTTCGTCTACTCGCCGCTCATTCTCCCGTTTCCGTATTCCCTGGTGGCGCGATGGATCAATCGGCACTTGATGTTCCGAGCCATTCAGCGCTGGATGCATGCGATCGGATTTCGGCCTTCCGTGGTGTGGACCTTTCTACCCACTCCCCTCGCGTGCGATCTGCTGGAGGAGCTTGATCCGGAGCTCACCGTCTACTACTGTATTGATGACCTGGCGTCGAGCTCGGCAGGGGCACGCCGCATCAGCCGGAGCGAATCCTGGCTGCTCCGACGGGCTGAGCTCGTCTTCGTGACATCCGAACGGCTGTTCGTTCGGGCATCACGCTTCAACCGCCATGTCTACTCGTTTCCGTTTGGCGTCAATTTCAACCAGTTTGAACATGCCCGGCGTGCGGCGGTCGAACCGAACGACTTGAAAGATGTGCGCGGTCCTGTCGTTGGATACATTGGGGGCATTAGGAAGGAACTCGATCAAGGGCTTCTTCAGGCCGTCGCGGCACGCCTGCCCCAGGTGACGTTTGTGATGGTCGGGCCGATGCAGACAGAGGTGTCGCACCTCACGGCGTCCAACATCGTGTTTCTCGGGCCGCGCACACACGAGGAGCTCCCGCACTATATCAAGCGGTTCCAGGCCGGCCTCATCCCCTATGCCATCAATGAATACACCGCCCACATCTATCCTGCAAAACTGAACGAGTACCTGGCGATGGGGATCCCTGTCGTGGCCACGGACCTCCCGGAGATCCGCCGCTTCAATATGGAGCATGGTGAGGTGGTCCATGTGGCGCATGACGCTGAAGAGTTCGGGCGTGCAGTCCTTCGGGCGCTGGAGCCGAGCCCTCTGGAGGAGATCACCCGCCGCATTGAGATCGCCAAACAGAATAGCTGGGATGCGCGCATCGCCAAGATGGCCGAGTTGATTGAGGAACGTTTGCGCGCCCGCCAGGCGGACGCCACGCAGTGGGAAGTCGCTCTCCGCCGGCTCTACCTGAGCGCGCGTCGACGGGCCCTCCAGGTTGCGCTGGGGCTGACGTTCGGATACCTGCTCATCTTCCACAGTCCGGTCCCCTGGTGGCTGGCGGAGCCCCTCCGGGTCGCGGAGCCGCCACGGCCGGCCGACGCGATCGTGGTCTTCGCGGGCGGCGTGGGCGAATCCGGCAAGGCCGGAGGCGGCTATCAAGAGCGGGTCAAGCAAGCGGTTGACCTCTACCAGCAAGGGAAGTCCCCACGGATGATTTTCTCGTCCGGCTACACGTTTGTCTTCAAAGAGACGGAGGTCATGAAGGAACTCGCGATGACCCATGGCGTGCCGGCCACGGCCATCATCCTTGAAACGAACGCGGCCACAACGCGCGAGAACGTCATGTTTGTCGCGCACATCCTGCACCATGAGCGGTGGCGCTCCATCCTGCTCGTGAGCTCCCCGTACCACATGCGTCGGGCGCTCCTGATGTGGCGGAAGCTGGCCCCGGATATCACGGTCATCCCGACCCCGGTTCCCGCCAGTCAATTTTACGTCCATGATCGAGGCGCCTCAGTGGAGCAGCTCCGCGGGATCCTGCACGAGTACGCCGCGATCCTCTCCTCTTGGTGGAAGGGATGGATCTGAGAGGCAACGCGTCGTCCCCTCGCGCGCTGGATCATCGGCGCCTTCTTGTCGGTATTTGCTTGGTGGCGTTCGTCGTGCGGCTCGGGGCACTGATCGCCTTGGACCGTCTCAGGCATCCGGATGTGTGGGAGAGCGAGACGATTGCCCTGAACCTGCTGCAGGGGAGAGGGTTCGTCTTCAACTTCCTTGGCGTGGACTACCGCTCGTACATGGAGCCGCTGTACCCGGCGCTGTGCACCGCGGTCTATGCGATCACCGGGCACCATCCGCTGGGCCTGGGACTGGTCCACGTGATTCTGGGCACAGCACTCGTGTGGCTGGTGTTCGCGTGCGCACGGCGCATCAGCCCCGAGGGGGCGGCCCTGGTAGCTGCGTCGCTCGCTGCCATCCATCCAGGCCTGGTCCTCTATACGACGAAATTCCATCCCTTCATCTTAGATGCCTTGTTGTTAGTGGCGGTGTTGGCTGGATGCCTCTGGATTGCATCGGCACACGTGTGGCGCCGCGTTGCGCTGCTGGGGATCCTGATCGGCTTGTGCATGTTGACGCGGCCGACGGTGCTGGCCTGTGCCCCCATCATCGGATGGTGGGTCTGCAAGCGCGTGCCGGGGAACTGGCGTCGCCGTGGACTGGCCCTGGCGCTCGTGGCAGGGTGCGCGGCTGCCGTGATCATGCCGTGGGTATGGCGCAACTACGTTGTGCACGGCCGGTTCCTCCTCACCAGAAGCGGCAGCCCCATGGTGCTCTGGATCGGGAATAACCCGTACCGGTTCACCGGCTCGGCCTTAACGCCTGAGGGCGAGGCCATCCTGATCAACGCCGCACCCCTCCCGGTGCGGGAGCATATCCTCTCGCTCGATGAGTTGGGACAGCAGGACTACTTCCTGAAGGAGGCGCTGGACCACATCCGGGCGCATCCGGGCGCCTTCCTGCAGCGGTGGTTCCTCAAGTGGCGGTACTTCTGGTGGTTCTCGCCGCAGGCGGGGCTGCTGTACCCCTCCTGGTGGCTGCGCCTCTACCAGGTGGTGTCTCTGGCCCTTATGGTGTGTGTCGCGCTTGCGATCTGGGCGCACTGGCGCGATCCGGTGCGGGGATGGATGGACGGGCAGGCCCTGGTCCTGCTCCTCGGGATGTGCGCATCGATTGCGCTCCTCCAAAGCGTGTTCTACATCGAGGGGCGGCATCGGCTCGCGATCGAGCCGTTCCTGCTGATCCCGGCGGGCCACGGGCTGTGGTGGCTGCGGTGGCGACAGGCACAGTGAGGGGGGCGGAGGCGATGGGCCGCGTTGAACCGGTGGCATCTGTCGAGGACCGCCAGGCGCCGGCTCAGCCGGTGCGGCCAATGCGGATCGGGGTGTTGGTCGTGGCCTACAACGCGATCCAGACGCTGGGGGCGACGCTGGACCGGTTTCCTGCGGGCGTGATGGACAAGATCGAGGAGATCTTCGTGTTCGACGATCATTCCACCGACCGGACCTACGAGGCGGCTCTCGAGTACAAGCGGCGGCGGGGCCTTGGGAAACTCCGCATCTTCCGCAACGAGCGCAACCGCCGCTACGGCGGCAACCAGAAGCAAGGGTATCGCTACGCCTTGGAGCGCGGGTTCGATGTCGTGGTGCTCCTCCACGGGGACGGCCAGTACGCTCCCGAGGTGATGCAGGGGTTGCTGGATCCGCTCGAACGGGATGAAGCGGAAATGGTCATGGGCTCTCGCATGATGCCGGGCGGGAATCCGTTGAAGGGGGGGATGCCGTCCTATAAGTTTGTCGGCAACAAGGTCCTCTCCATGGTTGAAAACTGGGTGCTCGGCACGCGCTTCTTCGAGTTCCATTCAGGCTATCGGGCGTATAGCTGCCGCGCCCTGGCCCAGGTCCCGTTTGAGCGGTGCACCGACGAGTGGCATTTCGACACGCAGATCATCATCCAATTCCTCGCGAGGCGCTTCCGCATCGTCGAGCGGCCCATCCCGACCTATTACGGGAGCGAGATCTGCTACGTCAACGGACTCGCGTACGCCGTTCACTGTGCGGAATCGGTCCTCCGGTATCGCCTGCACCGATGGGGGTGGATCCGTGAGCCACTCTTTGACGTCACAGACAGCGGACGCCCGCTACCAGCTCAAGCCGGGACCGCTCAGTAGCCACGGGCGAATCCTGAGCCTGGCGTGGGCGTGGCCCCGGTCGTCCAGAATCTTGGAGATCGGGACCGCGAGCGGCTACCTCGGACGGGAGCTGCGCCGGCGCGGGTTTGAAGACCTCACCGGCGTTGAGCAGGATCCCGAGCTGGCGCGGGAGGCGCAGCCATCCTATCGGCGCTGTTACGTGGCTGACGTGGAACAGCAGGGGCCGTGGCCGTGGGAAGACGGGGAGGTCTTTGACGTGCTGATCTGTGCGGATGTGCTCGAGCACCTCCGCCACCCTCTCACATCGCTCCGGCGCCTGACGCAACTGGTTCGCCCAGGAGGTCAGGTGATCGTCTCGTTGCCCAACGCCGTCAACTGGACAGTCCGTCTCATGGTGGCCTGCGGCCGGTTCGACTACGCCACCAAGGGGCTGCTGGATGACGCTCATCTGCGCTTCTTCACGCACGCCAGCGGGCGGCGGTTGCTCGAGGAAGCCGGCCTTCGGATCCAGCGCACCCTGGTGACGCCGTTGCCGTTCACCTCGGTCCTGGAGGGCCGGCTGCCGCGGTGGCTCCTTGCTGGGACCGAATCGCTCTATCACGGGCTGAGCGTGGTGTGGAAGACGATGTTCGCCTACCAGTTCATCTGGGTGACCCAGCGATGACGCGCCAGGCCCACACGTCGATGGCTCTGAGCGGCGCACTGGTGAGCGTGCGGCGTCTTGCGAAGCTGAGCATCATCATCCCGGTCTACAATGAGCGCTCAACGATCGAAGAGGTCATCCGTCGCGTCCTCACCGTCCCGCTGGCGATGGAGCGGGAGATCATCGTCGCGGACGACGGATCGGGGGATGGGACGGGCACGATCCTGAAGGCGCTGGAGGCCCAACAGATCATCACGGTGCAGACCTTCCCGGTGCGTCAGGGCAAAGGGGCGGCGGTGCGGGCGGGGCTTGCCCGCGCCACCGGAGACCTCATCCTGATTCAGGATGCCGACCTTGAGTATCTGCCGGAAGAGTACCCACAGTTGTTGGAGCCGATCCTCCGCGGGGAGAGCGACGTCGTCTATGGGTCGCGCTTCCTCCAGCCGTCCTCGTCAGTGCGCCTCGGCACGATCGTGGCGAACAACATCATCATCGGCGTCACCAACCTCCTCTACGGATCGCGGCTCACGGATGTCGACACGGCGCATCGGGTCTTCCGCGCCGAGGTCGTGCGCCAGCTCCCGCTGATGGCTTCAGGTTTTGACATCGAGGCGGAGATGACGGCCCACCTGCTCCTGAGGCGATTCCGGATCACGGAGGTTCCCATCTCGTACCATCCCAGGAACGTACGGGAAGGAAAGAAGATCAGGTGGTGGGACGGCGTGAAGATCATCGCTCGACTGCTCAGGTGCCGATTGCAGGCCGCTCCCACAGACATTTCGCGATGAAGCCCTCGTCGGTCGTCGGTGTCTTCGTGGGGATCACGCTCGTCAAGCTGGCGCTGGCCGCTGTGTGGGGCGAAACCGCAGACATCACCAACATCTTCGAACAGGGCCGGGGCTTTGTGGCCGGGCGAGACATCTTGGATGCGCAGGCCACGGGAGGGCACCCCTCGTTCTTTCCGATGGGCAATTACCTTCTGGCCACCGCCTGTCTTGTGGTGTCGCAGGCCCTGCACGTGCCGTTCGCCTTCGCCGTCAAGGTCCCCGCCATCCTCGCGGATCTCTGCATCGCCTTCCTGCTGCGGGCCAGCCCCAGGGGGGGCGAGCGCGCCGCGTGGTGGTACCTCGTCAACCCTGTCACGTTCTTGCTGGCGGTCTACCACGGGCAGCTCCATACCGTCGCGGTGGCCATCCTCGTCCTCTCGGTCTGCGTGGCGGAGCGCGGCCGGCCCGGGCTGAGCGGCGCTGCCCTGGCGCTCGCCGCCAGCATCCGTCAGCACTTCGCCGGGCTCCTGGTGCCCCTGTTGAGGGGCGCGGGATCGAGATGGCCGATCGCCTTGGCCAGTTGTGCGGCGGTCGGTGTTGCGCTGAACGTGCGGCTGCTGGCCAGCGCGCACCTGGACCGGTTGCTGGCCCCCACCTTGCTCTATGGGAAGTGGGGCTACACGCTCCTGCTGCTGCAGGGGGCGCGGCTCCTCGGGCTGCTGGGGCTGGACACCTTGAAGACCGTTCCTGCGGCCCTGACCCAGTGGCTGGACGCCTACGCGATCGCGCCGTACGTGATCTGGACGCTGGGATATTGGGTCTGGTCCGTACGCCAGGGCGCGTCCCTTGATCTCTGGAAGGCGACGCTGCTGTTTCTCGTGGGGCTGTACGTGGTGAGCCCTGGCTTCGGGATGCAGTGGCTGGTGTGGGCCGTGCCGTTTTGGTTGGTGGTCAACCGTCGTCAGGCCATGTGGTACAGCTTCTTGGCAGGGACGTTTCTCGCGGGCTCGTACTGGCAATGGACATTGAACGGAAAGTACGGCGTGGCGTCAATCACAGAAGATCTGGGACGCCTGAGCCGCTTCGATCTGGCAGGGGTCGTGGCGGTCGGGGCCGTCGGATTGGCGACTTGGGGATGGTGTGTGCGAGGGTGGTGGCGTCTGCTGCGCGACCCGCGGTCCGCGTGATGGCCGCGCCGACGAACGTGCTGCGCGTGATAACCCGGATGAACATCGGCGGGCCCGCCATCCACGCGGCCCTCTTGTCGAACGGGCTGGACTCGGAGCGATTTTCCACGCGCCTGGTCACGGGGCGGCCGGATCCCAACGAGGGCGACTTGAGCGACCTCCTGCAGCGCGAGCGCGTGAAGGTCATCCGGCTCAACTCCTTCATGCGGCCGTTGCATCCCTGGCGTGATCTCGTGACGCTCGCGCGGCTCGTCCGGATTGCGTGGAGGGAACGGCCTCGCATCCTCCATACCCACATGGCGAAGGCCGGTGCGCTGGGGCGCCTCGCCGGGATTGCGTACAACCGATGGGGGCCGGGGCGTGGACCAGGACAGCGGGCGGTCATCATCCACACGTTCCACGGCCATGTGCTCTCCGGGTATTTTCCCGTGCTGGTGTCCCGTCTCTTCGTTATAATAGAGCGCTGGCTGGCCAGACGAAGTGATTGCCTCATCGCCGTGAGCGAACGGATTCGCGCGGCGTTGCTCGAGCGAAAGATCGGGACACCCGACCAGTGGCGGGTGATTCCTCTCGGGCTGGACCTCTCAGACCTGGCGAGCCTGCCGCCGCCGCCCGAGAGGCCCCCGATGTTTCGAATTGGGTTGGTGGGGAGGCTGGTCCCGATCAAGAATCCTGGGCTGTTCCTGGCGGCGCTGCAACGGGTTCGAGAGCTGCTCCCGCAGGCCGGTGTGCGGGGGCTCGTGGTCGGGGACGGACCGTTGCGCCGGCAGCTGGAAGCCGAGGCGCAGGCGATGGGGTTTGATGGGTATGTGGAGTTCACCGGCTGGCGCAGGGATCTGCGCGCATGCTACGAGGGGCTTGACGCCGTGTGCCTCACCTCGTGGAACGAAGGGACACCCGCCGCCCTGATCGAGGCCATGGCGGCCGGACGGGCCGTTTTGGCGACCGATGTGGGCGGTGTGCGTGACGTGTTAGGCGAAACGGCCCGCGGCCCAGCGGCCCTCTCGCCGGGCACCTTTCACGTGACCGAGCGGGGGATCCTCGTCCAACCGGGAGACGCGGAGGGCCTTGCCAAGGCGATGGCGACACTGGCCGGGGACGCGCAGCTTCGCCGGCGGATGGGCGAGGCCGCGAGAGCCTATGTGGTGGAGCGGTTTACCCAAGAGCGCCTCGTGCGGGATATGACGGCGCTCTATGAGGAGCTGCTGCAGCGCAGCGTCCGCCGATGAACCATCGGACGTTGTGGCTCGTGGCGCTTGGAGGTCTGCTCACCCTGCTGCTTGCGCCCGTGTGGATCCTATGGTGTCCTGGCGCAACCCCGTGGCGGACCCACACGTATCATACGCTCCTGTATGATCAGATTGCGAGGCGGGTCACCGCAGACGCTCACTCCATAGACGAGCGCCTGGAGCGTCTGCTGGACTATGTGCAAATGCACATGTGGCCAGCGGCTGATGTCGCGCCATATGAGGGGAAGCCGATCGACTACCTTGTGAGAGGCATTGGTTGGTGTGATTACCAGTCGAAGACCTACATGCGGCTGCTGGCGGCGTGCGACATCCCGGCACGCTATGCGATGCTGCGAGACGCCAACGGCGTCTCCCCCCATACGATTGCTGAAGTGCACCATCTGGGACGGTGGGGGGCTGTTGACGTCCTGTTTGGTATTCGCTTCACGGATGCCCAGGGCCAGCCGTTGTCCTTCGAGGCCCTCTGCAAGACCCCGAGCCTCCTCGACGCGCAGCCCATGGTGGCGGTGCTGGATCGCCGACTCCCCGACGAAGCCATCCAGATCCGCCAGGTCTACGGCCGCGTGCTCACGGCGGGTGTGCCGCCGCGACGGTCAAGTCCCGCGATCCAGCGCCTGACCTTCTTCGACCGAGCCGTGGTGCTGTACCGGCGATGGGCCGGTCAGCGATTTCTGGACTGGTATCAGGACCGCTACTTCGCATCGCTGGGGTTGCACCCACCTTCCGCGTCTGCGGAGGCCTTGCAACTGGCACGTCACTGGCACCTGGCTGGCCGTGTGCTGCTGGCCCGGCACACCTACCAGCGGTGCGCACAGGAAGCCGCGGAGCCTTCCCTGAGATCTGAGGCGCTCTTTTGGCTGGGGGTGCTCCAGTGGGAACTGGAGGGTGATGCGGCGAGTGCGCAGCGGACGTTCGAAACCCTTCTGGCACAAGACGCGAACTCCCGGTGGGCGCCGATGGCGTGGTACTACCTGGGGCGCTGTGAAGAAGACCTGGGCCATTCCGATCGAGCGCAGGCCTGGTACGCGAAGGCCGCGGTCCAGGGAGGGATCGATGCCGCGTGTCGTCGCGACCTGTTCAAGGATCGCGAGCCCATCGGTGGGTTCGCAGCGCGCTGAGGTTCTTCCCATGCGGTGTCCTTCAGGTCCGAGCAGGGGTCTGTGAGCGAGGGGCAGCGAAGAGAAGGCGGGCGTTCGTGACGGGCGGCGCAGGGTTCACCCCGCCCCACCGAGTCCATCTTGCCGTAGACCGCAGGAGGCTGTTGAGATGAAGGCCCTCGTCACCGGAGGGGCGGGGTTCATCGGATCACATCTGGCGGATCGGCTCCTCCGTGCGCGTTACCACGTCACCCTGCTGGACAACCTCTCCACCGGGCGATATGAAAATATCGCGCATCTCGATGGACATCCCAATCTGCGGCTCGTCGTGGGGACGATCCTGAACGACACCCTGGTGGACAAGTTGATCGAGCGGTGCGACGTGGTGTTCCATCTGGCTGCCGCCGTCGGGGTGGAGCTGATCATCAAGCACCCACTTGAGTCGCTGATGACGAACATCCGAGGGAGTGAGATTGTGTTGGAGATGGCGCATCGGTATCGGAAAAAAGTCCTGATCGCGTCCACCTCGGAGATCTACGGCAAGAACACGAACGGTCCGCTTCGGGAAGACACCGACCGTATTCTCGGCTCGCCGCTGAAGAGCCGGTGGAGCTACTCCACCTCGAAGGCGGTGGATGAGATCCTCGCGTACGTGTACTGGAGAGAGAAAGGGGTCCCCACGGTCATCGTCCGCCTCTTCAACACGGTCGGACCCCGCCAGTCCGGCACGTACGGGATGGTGATCCCGCGGTTCGTCAGCCAGGCGCTGAAAGGGGAGCCGCTCGTGGTGCATGGGAGCGGGGAGCAATCCCGTTGCTTCCTGCATGTGACAGATGTGGTGAACGCACTGGTGAAGCTGATGGAGCATCCCCGGGCGGTGGGGGACGTCTTCAACCTGGGCAGCCAGGAAGAGGTGACCATTGAAGCGCTGGCCAACCTCGTCGTCCGCCTGACCAAGAGCTCCTCGCGCATCGTCTACGTCCCCTATGAAGAAGCCTACGAAGAGGGGTTTGAGGACATGCCGCGGCGGGTGCCGGATACCACCAAGGTTCGCGACCTGATCGGCTTCCAACCCACCATGCATTTGGAGGAGATTATCCAGAGCGTGGTGGACAGCATGCGCCAGAGCCTTCCCGAGTGTTCCAGTCCTGCCAAAGGCCGCCCATCCTGATGATCCCACGCCCTGCGCCGGCCCCCCGCCTCCGGCGGGGGCCCGAAGACGTGAGGAGTGAGATGGCAGTGCCCTGTGAGGGTCGTGTGGTCTTCGTCAGGGCGGCCTACGTAGGAACCGTGACGAGCCGCCGTGAGGCGCAGGGCGTGGGATGAGTTGGCTTCCCGCTGACGGCCCGATCCTTTCGCAGACCGCGAAGGAGCTGACTCGCGTGGGAGCGGCCGGCCTGACGGCGTTGCTCATCACGCTGCTGCTCACCCCCCTGGTGCGGTTGACCGCCGTCCGGTTTGGGTGGATCGTCAAGCCGGTGGAATCACGTTGGGGCAGGCGCGTCGTCGCCCGGCTGGGCGGGGTCGCGATGTTTATCGGGTTTGTCGCGACGACCGCCTTGTGGGTGTCCTGGGAACCGTCGGTCGTGGCGCTGCTCGGGGGGGTGAGCCTCGTCTTTGTCCTCGGGCTCGTCGATGACTTCCGTCGAATTCCTCCGTATACCAAGCTGATGGCCCAGCTGCTCATTGGCTGCGGGATCGTCCTCAGCGGCATCCGGCTGGTGCCCGTCCACTGGGCGTGGATCTCCATTCCGCTGTCCGTCTTATGGTTTGTCTTTGTGATGAACGCCTTCAACCTCCTGGACAACATGGACGGTCTGGCGGCCGGTGTGGGGGCGATTGCCGCGGGGTTCTACGTGCTCCACGCCGCCCTGAGCGGCCAGTGGGTCGTGGCGGCGTTGGCGGGCATCGTGAGCGGCGTGTGTCTGGGCTTCTTGCGCTACAATTTTCCTCCCGCGAAGATCTTCATGGGAGACTCTGGCAGCCATTTCCTTGGGCTGAGCTTGGCCGCCCTGGCCATCACGGGGAGCTTGCGCCATTCGACCCAGCTCGTCAGTATCTTAGCGGTGCCCACGCTGGTCTTGGCGGTGCCGATCTTTGACACCTGTTTTGTGACCGTGCAGCGTCTGCTCCATCGGCAACATCCCTTCACGGGAGGGACGGATCACATTTCGCATCGCCTGGCGGTGCTCGGGTTGAGCGTCCGGCAGACGGTCGTGGCGCTCTATGGAGCGAGCATCTGCCTCGGGTTGTTGAGCCTGGCCTTCACGACCCTCAAGCCGCTCCCCTCCCTCGCGCTCTGGTCATCCGTGCTGACCGCCCTGATGCTGTGCGGCCTCTACCTTGCCCAGGTGAAGGTGTACCGCATGGGACAAGCTGACAGCGGCATGCCGCCATCACATCTTCCTGTTCCGACGACACCGATCGGCACCATGCTCCTGCACAAACGCCGCTTGCTTGAAATCGTCGTTGATTGCTCCGTTGTCAGCAGCGCCTAAGTCTTCGCGCACCTCTTGCGGTTTGAGGGGACGCTGACGGGCGAATACCAGCAGCGCATCGTCCAGTCCCTGCCGCTCATCCTGCTGATCAAGCTCGCGTGTTTTGCAGGAGGCGGCCTCTACCGAGGGGTCTGGCGCTACCTGAGCCTCTCCGACGTCACGGCCATTCTGAAAGCAGTCACGCTCAGCTCAATCCTCTCTGCGCTCGGATTGCTGTATCTGTGGCGGTTCGAGGGGTATTCCAGGGCGGTGTTGGTCATTGACGGGATGCTCACCTTCCTTGGGGTTGTCGGCTCCCGTGTGCTGGAGCGATTGATGGATGAGTGGATCCGTGGAGCGGCTACGCAGGGCGTTCCCGCGCTGATCATTGGAGCCGGTGATACGGGGGCGCGTGTGTTACGCTCGCTCAAATACGAGACCAAAGGCGCGTATCGGGTGGTCGGGTTCCTCGATGATGATCTCAGGAAGCTCGGCGAGCGGATCTACGGCTCTCCGGTGTTTGGAACGCGGGCTCAGCTACAGAAGGTCATTGAGGAGCACCATGTTCGAGAGGTCCTGATCGCGATTACCGATCCGCCCGGCGATCTGCTGCAGCATATCCAACGATGCTGCGAGCCAAGAGGGGTCACCTGGAAGGTGGTGACCGCAGGCGTGACTGACGCACTATGATCCCCTGGCAACGGGGTGATGGGATGAGCCGGCTGCGACGTGGCGTGGCGCTGGTGCAAGAAGGCAGCCTCTACGCGCTGCTTTTTTTGTTGCCGTTTTCGAAAGCGGCGGTTGAAATTCTGTTCGGGTTCATCTTCTTCGGGTGGCTCTTCCAGCGACTCGACCCCCGAACACGGACCGACACGCTCTGGCTGAGCCCCGCTCTCCGTCCACTGGCGTTGGCGCTCGTCAGTTACCTGGGCGTCTGTGCGCTCTCCATTGCGCCCAGCACCTTCCACTGGTTGAGCCTGCGGGGGTTCGTCGGGAAGTGGCTGGAGTATCTCTTGTACTTCGTCATGGTCGCTGACCTCGCGGTTCGTCCCCGCGTCGTCAAGCGCTGCCTGAGGGTCCTCGTCTATTCGGCCGCGTTCGTCCTGATCGAAGCGTTGACGCAGGAACGCTATGGGAATGGTTTCTTCCTCAACTTCCGCCTGGATTTCTTTAGCCGGATGACCGGCCCCTATGAGAATCCCATTGACCTGGCGACGTACCTGATGGTGGTCATTCCCACCCTGATGGCATTTGCAACGGTCCGCCGCAAGGCCAACCGCTGGCCGCTGTGGGGCGTGATCCTGCTCCTGAGCGCATGTCTCGTCAGGACCAAAGCGGTCGGGGCATGGCTGGGGATCGGGGTGGGGCTCCTCATGATGGTCGTCCTGAAGACCACCGTGCGGAAACCTGCACTCGTCCTCCTCGTGACGCTCGCGCTGAGCGGGGGAACCGTGCTGTCTCTGGGGGGCCGCTTCAAGGCGGTGCAGTCCCTGTCTGACATCGGGATGCTGGACCGGTGGCACATGTGGCAGGCGGCGCTGAAGATGATCGGCGAGCGGCCGGTGTTGGGGTTCGGCCTGAACACCTTTATGGCGAACTACCTCGACCATTGGGTTGGAGGCCAACAGCTGCCGCGCTACGCCCACAACTGTTACCTGCAGGTTGCCGCGGAAACGGGCCTGCCGGGTCTCCTGACGTTCCTGGCGCTGCTGTATCTGTTCTTCGCGCGCGTACTCGGCGCTTTGCCCCGTCTGCGCCCCAACGATCAGTCGGTCCTTGTCGGCCTGACGGCAGGGCTCCTCGCGTTTGCTGTTCAGTCAGCGGTCGACACCAACTTCTATGCCTTACGTCAAGCGGCGCTCTTCTGGGTGCTCGCAGGACTGGCGCTTGGGTTGAGCAGCAGGAGCGTCAGCCCGGCACCCCAAGCTTCTCCTGGTAGCCGACAGAAGCTCGTGGCGTAGGGGGGTGCTATGGTGTCGATACAGCGGGCGCGTCGCATCCTCTTTGCCCGCACAGATCGGCTCGGCGAGACGTTGTTGAACCTCCCGGCGATCGCTGCCCTGAAACAGACCCTCCCGAGAGCTTCGCTGACCTTCCTCGTTCATCCAGAGCTCCGGTCTCTCATGTCGAGCTTCCCGATCATCGACCACGTGATCCCGTATCCCACGGTGGCTTTCCGTGCGTGGTGGGTTCGGGCGCGCCAGCTTGGTCGCCTCCTGAGCTCTCACCGCTTCGACATCGCGGTCGTGTCCAATCCACAGAAAGAGCTGCATCTTGCCGTGTGGTTGGCTGGGATCCCCTGCCGGGTGGGCTACGGCCGGAAGTGGGGATGGCTCCTGACGCACCGCCTCCAGGACCGGAAGGCGCTTGGCGAACGTCATGAAGTCGAGTATAATCTTGACTTGGTGCGGGCACTCGGACTGCCCACCTCGATTCCGCAGTGGCCCGCGCCTCGTTTGGACCATGAGCAAACAGAAGTTCTCCAACTGCTTTCACAGGAAGGAGTTAAAACATCAGAACCGTTGATCGTCGTTCACCCGTGGACCTCGAACCCGATCAAGCAGTGGCCTCTTGCTCGGTTCGCGGAGCTGATTCGACACCTGGTCAGGCAGCTGGCCATCCGCGTGGTGGTGATTGGGGGGGTGGACGAACGTGATCAGGCGTCCGCGGTGCTCCCCGCAGGGCTGCCGGTCATCGATCTGGTAGGCCGGTTGAGGCTCACCCAGCTTGCCGCCCTGTTCACGCATGCGAGGGTCCTGGTGTCAAACGACAGCGGCCCTGTCCACTTGGCGGCGGCGGTTGGGACCAAGACCGTGGTCCTCTTTGGCGCCTCGAGCCCGGCCGCAGGCCCTCGGCGCTGGGGACCGTGGGGCGCGGGCCACGGGGTGATCTGGAAGCCATCGATGGAGGCCATCACCGTTGAGGACGTGTATGAGGCGGTGGCCCATGGCGTGGGGTGAGTCAAGGCGCGGGGTTGCGATGGAGCTACTTTTCGTGTATCATGTAGCTACATAGGGGACAGCCATGGCCATGGTCGGGATCCGCGAGTTAAAGAACCGGTTGAGTTATTATCTGAGCCAGGTCAAGAAGGGCCGGACGATCCATGTGGCCGAGCGGGGCCATCGCGTGGCGATCATTGTGCCGTTGCCCCATGATGCGGAAGCGGAAGCGTTGTGGCGGCTGGTGCGAACCGGCCATGTCTCGTGGTCCGGGGGCAAGCCCCAGGGGATCCGGCGCCCGGTCAAACTGACGGGGCCATCTATCGCGCAAGCGGTCATTGACGAGCGAGGATGACCGCGTATCTCGACACGAGCGCTTTGGTGAAGCTGTACGTGGATGAACCGGGCGCAGCAGACACGCGCCGCCTCGTGACGCACGCGACGCACGTTGCGACTTCGCGTCTCAGTTACGTGGAAGCGAGAGCGGCCTTTGCCAGGCGCTACCGAGAGGGAGCGCTGTCGAAACATCGGTATGGGGAGATGGTGCGTGTCCTGGACCATGAATGGGAGACCTATGTCCGGCTCGAAGTCGCTGAGCCGATCATCAAGCTTGCGGGTGAGCTGACGGAGCGACGCGCCCTCAGGGCGTATGACGCCGTCCACCTGGCCTCCGCGCTGGCGATGCGGCAAGAGACACGAGTCGAATTCGTCGCCGCAGATGAACGGCTCGTTGCTGCGGCATTGAGTGAAGGACTCGTGACCCACAGGATTCTCGTGTGAATCCCGCGCAATCCTCCAGCGACTTCCGCATCCTCATCGTGAACCCGTTCGGGATCGGCGACGTCCTCTTCAGCACGCCGCTCATCCGAGCCGTTCGGAAGGCCTTCCCAGGCAGTTGGATCGGTTACCTGTGCAACCGTCGGACCGAGCGGATCCTCCGGAACAACCCGCATCTCGATGAGCTGTTCATCTACGAGAAGGATGAGTTCGTGCAGTTGTGGCGGACGTCCTCCTGGCGGTGCCTTGGTGATCTGTGGCGGCTCCTGCGGCGCATCCGCCGGTCACGCTTCGATCTGGCGCTGGACCTCTCGCTGGGTGAGCGGTATGGACTCATCCTGAAGCTCCTGGGTGTGCGTCAGCGCATCGGGTTCAATTACCGGCGCCGGGGACGCTTCCTCACAGAGCGGTTTTCCATCGACGGGTACCACGATGTGCATGTGGTCGAGTACTACCGCAGGCTCCTCCACTTCATGGGGATAGGCCTGCGCGAGACGTCACTCGAGCTGGCGGTCTTGGCAGAGGATCGGGAGTGGACCGGGGAGTGGTTAGCCCGACATGGGTTGGCCGACGGGCAGCCCCTGGTCGGCATCGTGCCGGCGGGCGGGGCGAGCTGGGGGATCGACGCCTCGTTTCGGCGGTGGAGCTTTGAGGGGTTCGCCGCTGTGGGGGACGCGCTGGTCGAGCGCCATGGGGCGCGCGTGATCCTGTTCGGGGAGGCGTCGGACGCCTCGATCTGCCAGACCGTCGCCCGACTCATGAAGCACCCAACGATGGATATGAGCGGACAGACGTCGCTCGGCCAGTTCGTCAGCCTCTTGGGCCGTCTTGACCTCGTTATCTGCAACGATGGCGGTCCGTTGCACCTGGCCGTCAGCCAAGGCGTGAAGACGGTGTCGATCTTCGGCCCGGTGGACCCGAGCGTGTACGGTCCCTCGATCTCCTCGCCGTCGCGCCACTGGACGGTCTTCAGGGAGGATCTGCCGTGCCGGCCCTGCTACCACCAGTTCAAACTCCCGCCCTGTCCCTATGAACGCGCCTGTTTGACGACCATCGAGCCGGGAGAAGTCATTGAGGCCTGTGAGGCGTTGTTATCGGATCATGGTGGTCCTCTCGTTGGTTGAGCGAGGTTGGCAGGCGGCCCGTGACTACTCCCTGAAGACCGACCGCAACGGAGTTCGAGTGCTCCACATTGTCAAAGGCCGCGTGGCGCGGCCGGTCCGTCGCCTCATGGCCTCCTCCGCGCCGCTCCACCTGCTCAGCGTGGCGCGGGTCGTCTTCTGGCCGGTGGCGTGGTCCCTGAGCGTTTGGTTCTTCCTCTGCGGGACGCTCCAGGCCGTCCTCGTGGACAACGAGCGCTCCTTCCACCGCGTGCGCCGCTGGTTCCCAGGCGCGGCGGTTCCCATTTGGGAGCTCCACAATGCGCATCGCCCTGATCTTCGACAAGACGCGGCCTGACACAACGGGCATCTATGTCGAGCGGGCCTGTCGGGCGCTCGGGCTCTCCTGCGACCACTGGTGGCTGCGCGACGCCGCGTCCATCCCCCCGCGCTATGATCTGTACCTGCGGGTGGATCATGGCGACGACTATCTCGTCCTTCTTCCCAGGCGTCTTCGGCCGGCGATCTTTTACGCCATTGACACGCATCTGCCCAATAGCTGGCGAAAGATCCGTCGCGCGGCGGATCGCTACGACCTCGTCTGCTGCGCCCAACGAGCCGCCTCGAACCGCCTGGCGAACGCCGAGTGGCTCCCCCTCGCGTGCGACTGGGAACTCCACGGTCGCCAGGAACACGCCCCCCGATGGGACGTTGCGTTTGTCGGAACCGAAGGGGGCATCCCGAGAAAGTTCTACCTGCAGGCGCTGCGGGAGCGCTACCCGCAGAGCTTCATCGGCACGGCCCCCTACACCGAGTTGAGCGCCATCTACAGCCAAGCCCGCGTGGGATTCAACTACTCCATTGCCGATGACGTCAACATGCGCATCTTTGAAGTGCTGGCGGCGGGGGCGCTGCTCGTCACGAACACGCTGCCCCATGACGATCTGGCGCGCTTGGGTCTCGAAGACCGGCGGCACCTCATCCTCTATCGAGCGCCGGATGAGCTTGTTGGCGTGATCGACGACGTCCTCGCGCGCCCTGAGGAACGTCGGGCCATCGCCCAGGCGGGATGCGACCTTACCAGGGCGCGCCATACCTATATCCACAGGATGACGCACCTGCTGGAGACGGCCTCACGGAGGCTCGGCCTCACGTGGTCATCACCGGAACAGAGGCCACAGATGCAGGCGATGGGCGTTTAAGAGTTGGTTCCATGTCACCTGTCACCTGTCACGTGTCACCGGAGAGGCCCGTGTGTGATCTCATCCTCCTGAGCTGGAACCACCTTGAGCAGACGCAGCCGTGTCTCGAGAGCCTCTTAGAGACCACGCGGGTGCCCTGCCGGTTGTTCATCGTGGACAACGGCAGCGAAGAGGACGTCCGCCGATTCCTGGCGACCGTCACGCCGCGCGGCGCCATCAAAGAGGTCGCCGTGCTGCAGAACGAGACGAACCAGGGATTCCCTCGCGGGATGAACCGTGGCATCATGGCGTCCACCGCCCCGTTCGTATGCCTCTTGAACAACGACCTGCGGTTTACCGCCGGCTGGCTGCAGGAGATGCTCACCGTCGCCACCGCCCATCCCGCCATCGGCGTGGTGAACCCCACCAGCAACACGTTCGGCAACCACCCTCCCAAGGGGATGTTGCTCCAGGCCTATGCGGACAGCCTCAAACCGTCAGGGGGACGCTACGTCGAAGTGGGGATGTGCACGGGCTTTTGCATGTTGATCAAACGAGACGTGCTCGACCGGATCGGCGGCTTGAGCGAGGAGGTGCAGCGGGTCTTTTTTGAGGACGAGGACTTCTGCATGCGGGCTCAGCGAGGCGGCTACCGTTGCGTGGTCGCCTCGGCCTCCTACGTCTACCACGCCGAGCATCAGTCGGTCCGGAGCCTTCCTGAGCGCGAAGCGCTCTTTGCGCGCAATCAGCGCTGGTGCCACCGCAAATGGGGCCGATGGGTCCGCGTCGCGTGGCCTCGACTGGAGCCGGTCGTCCCCGGCTCAGAGGAACTGCGGCGCTGGCTGCAGCGACTGGTGGCCGTGTCGCGGCGCCGGACCCACGTCTATGTGTACTGCGTCATGCCCGCGCGCATCACAGGAGAGGCGCTCTTTCGTTCGGTGGATCTCATCCCCTACGCCGATATCCATTGGGCCGCGCTCCCCTCGCGCTGGGCCTCGGTGGCTGCCGCCGGGCTCATCCTGAAGCGCCGGAAGAAACCCTTTGACCTCATCGCCGCCCCGGGGACCAGATGGGGCCAGTGGATGCATGGCCTGCGGTGGGCCCATCATGCCGATGTCGTCCTCCAAGGGGACGAGGAGCAATTCGAGCGCCTATGGCAACGCCGCTCCCGCTATCCGTCGTGATCTTGACCAAGAACGAAGCGGATCGGATCCGTGCCTGCATTGACAGTGTCCGGTGGGCCGAGGAGATCCTCGTGGTGGATGATGAGAGCATGGACGACACCGTGCGCATCGCCGAATCGCTGGGGGCCCGGGTACTGCGGCGCAAGATGGACATTGAAGGCCGGCATCGCAATTGGGCGCATGCGCAGGCTGCGCATGAGTGGGTACTCAGCCTGGATGCGGATGAACGTGTGACGCCTGAGTTGGCTGAGGAAATTCGACGACTCTTTTCCGATGGCCCACCACCCTTTGATACCTACGCGATTCCTCGACGCAACTATATCGGGAATCGGTGGATTCGCCACGGCGGCTGGTATCCGAGCGCCCAACTGAAGCTACTCAAGAAATCGGTGTTCCGATGGGAGGAGACCACGGTCCACCCCCGAGCCGTTTCAAACCGGCCGTGCGGCACCTTGCGGCATGACCTGCTGCATTACTCGTATCAGGGCCTGGCAGACTTTGTCGAGAAATTGAATCGCCAAACCACACTGGAGGCCAGGAAATGGGTCAGGGACGGACACCGTATGACCTTGGGCAAGGCCCTGTGGCGGACGGTGGATCGGTTCGTTCGGGGTTTCGTGGGTAAACAGGGCTACCGAGACGGACGATGGGGCTTGATCGTCTCTGTCATGGCCGCCCTGTACCAGTGGCTCAGTTACGCGAAGTATTGGGAAGAGCGCTCATCGACTGGCGCGTCCGGGACATCCAATCGACGCGACGCCCAACGGCATGGCGAGACCAGCGCGTTGTGATCTGGTACTCCTCACGTGGGATCGGGCCGACCTGCTGAAGCCAGGGGTGGAACGCCTCCTGCTCCACACGAGGCTCGACACCCGGCTCATCATTGTGGATAACGGCAGCAGCGAGCCAGAGACCCTGCGGTACCTCAGTGAGGTTCGTGGGACGCCATGGGTTGAGATCGAGGTTGTCCGCCGTCCACAGAATGATGGGTTCGCTGCCGGGATCAACACGGGTCTGGCGCAGACACGCGCCCCCTGGATCTGCGTGCTCAACAACGACATCCTCGTGACAGCAGGGTGGTTGTCGGAGTTGATTCACGTCGCGACGTCACATCCGACGCTCGGTCTCCTGAATCCGATGAGCAACGAGTTCGGCGCGCATCCGCAACCTGGCGAAACGGTGGATGACGTCGCTCGACGACTGCAACCCCTTCAGGGACGATGGCTCGAAGCGACCGGGGCAGTGGGGTTCTGTCTCCTGATGCCTCGGCGGGTGTTTGAGCGCGTGGGATACCTCGATGAGACGTTCTGGTTCATGTACTACGAGGACGCCGATTATTCGCTCCGCGTCCGGCGGGCTGGATATTTCTGCGCGATCGCCGAAGGCGCCTATGTCTACCATCTCGGCAGCGCGACGGCGAAGCGCGACCCGACCCGGGAGCAGCGGTTTCTTGAGAATGGGGAGCGGTTCTATCGCAAATGGCGCAGACCGCGGCCGCAACGGATCGCGTATGTGCTCCTGGAGCAACAGGGGCCAGTCCTGGACAGGGCCGTCTCATCCATTCGGCATCTGGTGAACGACGGGCATCGCGTCTGGGTGTTTGGTGACCCGGCCATCGAGTTCGCCATTCCCAGACACCGTGAGGTGACCGTCGTGCGCCTGAGCGGCCCCTGGCGCGCTCTCACGGTGCTCTGGCGAATCCTCACAAAGAAGAAGCGGTTTCACCGCATCGTCGCTCCCTCAGGACGGTTCGCGAGATGCCTCCAGCGATTCATGCCTCTTCATCGCGCAGCCGTGGAACACATTGGAGATGTGCCTCAAGCGGAAGGTGATCCAGGACGCGCCATGGACGATCGCGCGACGATCAGCGCCGTGATCATCACGAAAAACGAAGGGGCCAGAATCCTCAACTGCCTCACGAGCCTGGATTGGGTGGATGAGATCGTCGTGGTAGACGATGAGAGCACTGACCGGACGCGAGAGCACTGCCGCCAGGTCGGAGCTACGGTCATCGTGCGCCGCTCAGGGGGGGACTTTGATGAGCAGCGCAACGCCGGCATCGAGGCGGCGCGTGGGCAGTGGATCCTCCAGTTGGACGCGGATGAGGTCATCCCGCCGCCCCTGCGGGACGAGATTCGCTCGACGGTGCAACAGGAGCGGACGATCGTGGCCTACCGCGTCCATCGGCTGAACCACTTTCTTGGGCGCCCGATGCGCTACGGAGGCTTTGGCTGGCATGGGGTGAAGCTGTTCAAACGCTCCTCGGCCCGCTACGTCGGGCACAGCGTCCATGAGACGCTGGAGGTGCGTGGTTCGATCGCCGATCTCGCGCAGCCAATCCACCACTACCCCTTCCAGAGCCTGACGCAGTTCATGGAGCGGCAGAACTTCTATTCCGATGTGGAGGCCCGGTTGCTCCGGCAGGCCCGCCGTGAGCTGTCGGCGTGGGCGCTCCGCTCTCAGCTGTTCCTCCGGCCGCTCAAGCTGTTTTGGAAATCCTACGTCAAAAAGCAGGGCTGGCGCGAGGGAATGCACGGCCTGGTCTTCGCTGCGCTCTTCGCCTGGGTCCATTTCCTCAAGTGGGCCAAGTACTGGGCATCGAGTTCAGCGTTCAGCGTTCAGCGTTCAACGTTGACAACCCATCCACAGATAACAGGTTCTGAGCTCCCAACTGATGGGCGGGAGACCCTCTCGGTCGTCGTGCTGACCAAGAACGAGGAGCCACGGATCGCCCGATGCCTCGAGAGCGTGCGCTGGGCGGACGAGATCATTGTCGTGGATGGCGCCAGCACCGACCGAACGCCGGAGATCTGCCGGTCGTTTGGGGCGACGGTGGTGTCCCATGCGTTTGACGGCAGCTTTGCCACCGACCGCAACCTGGGGATGCAGCACGCCCATGGCGAGTGGGTCCTGCAGATCGACGCCGACGACGTCGTCACGCCGGGGTTTCGTGCTTCGATGGAGCGGCTGCTTCAAGCCCAGAGCCCTCATGCCGCCTTCTCGTTCTATCGTCGCAGCGTGTTGCTCAATCGTCCCATGCGCTACGGCGGGTGGTACTATACCGTTCCAAATCTGGTGCGCCGGGACCGGGCCGTGTACGAAGGGGTGGTGCACGAGCGTCCGGTCATCCGGGGGACGGTGGGGGAGCTGGCGGCCGATGTGGAACACCATCCATGCGAGGATCTCTCGTCGTTCGTCGCGCGGCACAACCGCTACACGACGCTACAAGCCGAAGAGCTCCTCCGGAGGCTCGGGCCGCAGGCTGAGCGCGATCTGAGGCGTCAGATCTGGCGCAGGCCCTGGAAGACGTTCTGGAAGAGCTATGTCAAGAAGGCTGGCTACCGTGAGGGCCTCCACGGGTTGGTCTTCGCCGAATTCTACGCAGGGATTGAGCTGCTCAAGTGGGCGAAGGTCTGGGAGCGCTCGGTCCCTCGGCGCGCATGATCCCACCACCTGGCTGCCTGCGCCTGCGGCGCAGACGCGGCGGGTTCATGCCCTGCCGTGAATCTCGCCCCACCCGCCGCGACAGCCAGGTGGTGGGATGAAAATCGCCGCCGTCTACTCCGTGTACAACGAGGAAGAGTACATCGCCTACTCGATTCGGTCGGTACGCCGCCACGTTGACCAGGTGGTGGTCAACGTGAACCGTCAGCCATGGAATCGCAGCGGGTCACTCCAGCCGGCTCCATTTCTTCCTGACCGGACAGAGGACATGGTTCGAGCCTTGGCGCGGCAGGATCCGAACGTGGTTGTCCAGACCGGAACATGGGCCACGGAGGTGGCGCATCGCCAGGCCGGCATGGCGTACTGTCTCGAGCATGGATTCGACTACTACTTTCTGGTTGATGGGGACGAGGTGTACCGGCCGGACCATCTTGATGCGCTGCTGGATGAGATCCGTGCCCACCCCGATGCGGGCACGTTCCACATCAAGTGCGTTATCTTCTGGAGGAGCTTCGCCTACCGCATCCCGCCGGACGTCATGAAGTGGACGCCCTGGAGGGTCTTTAAGATTCATCGCGCGAGGCGCATCCTGGGCCTGCCGTTTCCCCATGAGACGAGGTTCGTCGGAGACAACAAGACCAACAGCCCAGGTCCACGCCACCTCGTTCCACCCGAGCGGTGCGTGTTCTACCATTTCTCGTACGCCAGGTCGGAGGCCAAGATGCGGCAGAAGATCTCAACCTTCTCGGTCGCCGATCAGGTCCACGACGGCTGGTTCGAGCGGGTCTGGCTCGCCTGGCCTTCTCAGCGAAAGATGCGCAACATCCACCCGATGGTCCCGGAGGAATTTCCGGTCGCCCAACGGGCTGAACCCTCCGATCTCCCTGAAGTGATGACGACCCATCCATACGCCAACGTGGAGATCATTCGCTAACCGACTTTGTGGATGAAGATGAAGAAGGTCGCCAGGAAGCTCACGCACTGGGCGCTGCGGGCCGCGGTCCCTCACCGGTGGACGGTGCGACGAGGACGGCGTCGCCTCCTACATCTGGGCATCTGCCTGAATCACCGGATCTCGCGCTTCAGCCCCTTCCTGCGGGTGGCCGGAGATGAATTCGTCGCCATGGAGCTTGGCGAGGCATTAAGCCGACACTGTCCGGAGATCGGCAGCTGGCAGCTCTACGATGCCAAGGAGGCCCCAACGATTGTGGCGGATCTCGTCATTGTCTTGTGGCCGGATTACCCGCCGCTCCCACGTACATGCGCCCGAAAAATCATGTGGCTCCAAAACGGAGGCTGGTCGGCGTTGATCCCGCGGTTCCAGGAGCAGTTTGCTGTCGTCTTCTGCGCTTCACAACTGCTCTGTGAGCGGTTCCCTGGCTTGATCTATCTGCCCATCGCCTGCACGAATTGTACGCTCTATCGGCCGGTCGCTGCCGATCCGCGTTTTGACGTTGACGTGTGCTTCATCGGCAACTACTCGGAAGGGCGCTCAGGGGAGCACGCGGCCCGCTACATGCTCCCGGCAACCCGCGTCCGATTGGCCATCTGGGGTTCCGGCTGGGAGCGCGCTGAGCCGGCGATCCTTCGTCGGTTCGCCCGGGGGCGACTCCCCGTAAAGTTCGGTCCTGTGGCGCACAGCTCCTGTCGGGTGTTCCTCTCCTATCATACGCAACCTCAACGACAAGACGACATGCCGAGCGGCCGGCTCTTCGATGCGTTGGCCTGCGAAGCGTTCGTCCTCTCTGATCGTATGCCGTCGCTCGACCTCCTCGACCGGTATGTCGTCTTCACCTCCGGAGGAGATGATCTGCGTGACAAGTTGGACCACTATCTGACTCACCCCGAAGAGCGTCTGGCGAAGGCGCGTGGGGCGCAGGCGTTCGTCTTGGAAGAGCACACCAACGCCCATCGGGCGAAAGAGCTGGCACGGGTGCTGGGATTGCCGTGGATCGATCAGGCGTGAGGCGAGAGGGTGGGATAGCGGATGCAGCGGACCGTGAGAAAGATCCTCCGGGCGGTGGCGGATTACGATCCGGACTACTACGATATGTACGCCGATAACAACGAGGCCCTCTTTGCGCGGCTCTACCTGGAGCGGATCCGGCGGCACGCCGAGGCCGCCGGAATTGACGCCTCCGCCGCCGTGCTGGAGGCCGGCTGCCAGGCGGGCCGCCTTGCCATCCCCCTGGCCAAGCTCGGCTACCGGGTGACCGGCATCGACACCTCCGGCTTTGCCTTGCGGCGCGCCCGCGAGCACGCGAAGGAGGCCGGCGTCAGTCTCGAGCTCATCCAGGGAGATCTCATCGACCTCTTGCATCGCCACCCGGAGTGGCGCTACGATATCGTCGTCTGCGCGGAGGTCCTGTACCTCTCCCCGAACTACCGGGCCATGCTCCAGGCGATGGCCTCAGCGGTGCGTCCCGGCGGATTGCTCTGCGCGTCGCATCGCTCGAAGGGGTATTACGTGCTCGAGGCGATCCGGCAGCACGACGTCGGCGCCGCCGTGACGGTGCTGCAGACGGCAGAGGGGCCCTTTCGCGACAGCGCCTACTACAACTGGCAGACGGAGGACGAGCTCAAAGCGCTCTACCGCTCACTGGGCTTGCGGTGGGTGGCGATGTGGCCCATTGACTGCACCGCGTGGCTGACCGGCCTCAACCCGTCGTGCCTTGGCCGGGAGGCCCAGGAGCAGTGGCTCCAACTGGAGATGCGCCTCTCTCCTGCGGAGGGGGGCCTGTGCGCCCGCTACCTCCTGGTGATCGCCGAGAAGCCACGTGCCGACGTGATCGGCGGACATCCGCCGTTGATCCGCGGCGATCCGCGTGAACCTGAGGGTTCGTGATGGGCTACCACGTTCCGATCCTGGGCTACCATCGCGTCGGCCCCTTCAAGGGGGACCATGTGCCCACGGTGTCCCCGGACGCCTTTGGGCGCCAGTTGGCCTTCCTCGCCCGCCACCGGTATCGGGTCCTGACGCTTGAGGAGGTCGTGCAACGTCTGGAGCAGCGGGCGCCGTTTCCCCGTCGCAGCGTGGCCATGACGTTCGATGACGGCTACGAGGAGACGTGCACGGTGGCGTGGCCGCTCCTGAAGCGGTTCGGGTTTCCCGCGACCGTCTTCGTGACGCCGACCGAAGTGGGGCTGCCGGGGTTTGCGACGTGGGACCAGCTGATCCAACTGGCGAGTGACGGCTTCGCGATCGGCAGCCATACGATGCATCACAGCTACCTCCCGCTCGTCCCGGAAGACCGGCTCCTCGAAGAGCTCCTCCAATCCAAGCGCGTCATCGAAGAGCGAACAGGGCAAGCGGTCCGGTTCCTGAGCTATCCGGTCGGCGGGTTCACCTCCCAGACCCAGGCGATTGTGAAGCGCGCCGGCTACCTGGCGGCGTGCACGACGAATCGCGCGCTCGCCGGCGGGGCGATCGACCGCTACGCGCTGCGTCGGGTGAAGGTGACGGAACGCGACGCCAACCCCGTCTGTTTTTTTGCCAAGGTCTCCGGCTACTACGACCTCTTCCGTCGGCTCAAAGAACCGTCCTAACAGGCTGCGGAACAACTCCTGGGTGACACGTGACAGGTGACACGCGACATGGAGCACCAGCACACCATGGGCATCTGTTCGCCTGTCGCTTGTTGCCTGTCGCGCCACTGTTTCATCACCCTGCTAAGGAGTGGCGAGTGACGAGGTGAGACGCCACGTGCTCTGAACTCACCACTCGTCACTCATCACCCACGTGATCCCCATCCGCATCCTCATCTCGTATGTCAGCGCCGGTGCAGGCCACCGCAGAGCCGCTGAGGCCCTTGCGCAGGCGATCCGTCACGCCTTCCCGGAGGCGATCGTCCAATGCCGCGATGCGCTCGAGGACGTTCCGCGCTGGTGGCGCCGGCTCTACCCCCTGACGTACTACAGCCTGGTGCGCTACGCAGGACCGCTCTGGGGCATGGGGTTCTGGCTGCTGGACCATCGGGCGGTCTATGCCTGCGTTCAGCCCCTCCGACGAGCGTGGAACCGCCTTGTGGGGCGACGGATCATCCGGCGGCTCCTCCGGGAATCGCCCGACCTCGTCATGGCCACGCACTTTTTTCCCGCCGACCTGGTCAGCGCCTGCAAGCGCGCCGGGCAGTTCACCGGACGGCTCGTGGTCGTCATCACCGACCTGTATCCCCATCGTTTTTGGCTGGCGCCGTCGGCCGATGCGTATATCTGCGCGACCCCGGATACGGCCACGGCGGCCCGGCGGCGCGGGATCTCTCCAGAACGGCTGCACGCCCTGGGCATCCCTATCGCAAGCGCCTGCCGCACCCCCTTCGACCGACAACGCCTCATGGAGCGGTTCCAACTTGACCCGGCGCGACGGACCGTGCTCGTCACCAGTGGAGGCGACACCGTCGGGCCGTTTGAAGCGGTCGTCACGCATCTGATGGGGCTTGAGCAGGCCTTGCCCGGTCGCGTGCAGCTCCTCGTCGTGTGCGGGGCGGACGCCCGGATGGTCGAGCGGCTCCTCCGGAAGGCCAAGGGCTCCCTCATGCCGGTGCGGGTCTTCGGCTTCATCGACCAGATCCCGGAAGCGATGGCCCTCAGCGACATCGTGGTGACGAAGGCCGGGGGGCTCACCGTTGCGGAAGTACTGGGGCGGGGCGTGCCGCTCATCTTCTACTTCGCCATTCCTGGGCACGAGTGGTGGAACGCGCGCCACGTCCTCCGCCATGGGGCCGCGTTGTTGGCCACGCGGCCGGCGGCGGTCGCTCGAGACGTCCTGGAGCTGCTGCAGCATCCTGAGCGGCTGGCGTCGATGCGCCACGCCGCACAGGCCCTGAGCCGCCCCGATGCGGCCGAGGCCATTGTCGAGCAGGTGATCAAACCGCTGCTGAGTAAGTCAGTAGGCGGTAGGCAGTAGGCAGAGGACCGGCATGATGGATGACCGACGAGCGCTCATCCGGGCGCTGACGCTGCACGTCGAGGGGCTGCGGACCCTTGGCGTGAGGACCCTGCCCGTCACTACAACCGGTCCACAGTCTCCGCCGAAGGCGGATCCGCCTCTGGCGGACACTGTCTCCACCACACGACATGGCGGATCCGCCAAGCAAGTTGGCGGACACGGTCCACAGTTCACACCAGAAGCAACACGGCTGGACCGCCTCGCTCAGCTCGCCCGCGCCGTGGTCGCGTGCCGGCGCTGCTCGCTCTACCGGACCCGCACCCACGCGGTGATCAGCGATGGCAGCCCTCACGCCCAGCTCGTCTTCGTGGGGGAGGCGCCGGGGCGCGAGGAAGACCTCCAGGGGCGTCCGTTCGTCGGCGCAGCCGGACAGCTCCTGACCAAAATGATTGTGGCGATCGGCATGAAACGGGAGGAGGTCTACATCTGCAATGTCCTCAAGGACCGCCCGCCGGCGAATCGGACCCCTCTGCCGGAAGAGATCGACGCGTGCCGGTCGTTCCTCGAAGAACAACTGGCCCTCGTGCAGCCGCGGGTCATTTGCACCCTGGGCGCCGTCGCCACGAAAACGCTCCTGGGCCCGCAGGTGACGATCAGCGCGGTTCGGGGGCAGGTGCGGGACTATCGTGGCGTTCCTGTCGTGCCGACCTTCCACCCGGCGTATCTCCTCCGCAACCCGTCGGCGAAACGTCTGGCGTGGGCGGATCTCAAACGCGTGAAGTCGCTTCTTGAAAACAGTCCATAGTCAATAGACCATAGTCCATAGCCAAAGCCATGCCAGCACACTCGACCACTATGGACTATCGACTATCGACTATGGACTATGGACTCCGCTGATGATTGCTGAGGTGGCGTTTCAGATCCCGCTGGAGCGGTCGTTCCACTACCTGATCCCATCCGAGCTCGAGGGAATCGTGCAGCCGGGCATGCGGGTCCTGGCCCCCTTCGGCCGGCAAGAGCGGCTCGGGTTCGTGCTGGGCGTGGGCGATACGAGCCCCATCAAAGAACTGAAGACGATTCGGCGGCTGATCGATCCGACACCGGTGATCAGCCATGAGCGGTGGACGCTTGCCGCGTGGTTCTCAACCTACTACTGTTGCAGTTTGGGGGAGGCGCTCGCCACCATGGTGCCGACCCAACTGCGTCTCGCGGCCGTCTCTCCCCACGCCCCACGCCCCCCCGGCCCGCCTTTCACGACTGTCGGGGCGGGCCTGCCCCCCCGGCCCGCCTCTGGTGATGGCCGGGGCGGGCTCGCCCCTCTGCCCCCCTTGCTGAAGGGACAATTGTCGGCGGATCAGCGCCGCGCGCTCAGCGCGATCACCGCCACGCTCAAGACGCCGCAAGGGCATCGGATGGTCCTCCTCCATGGGGTCACCGGCTCCGGCAAGACGGAGATCTACCTGCACGCGATTCACCAGGCGCTGGCCCTCGGCCGGTCCGCCATCTGCCTGGTGCCGGAGATCGCGCTGACGCCCCAGACGCTGGCGCGCTTTCGGGACGCCTTCGGGGAGCACGTCGCCGCCTGGCACAGCCGGCTCACCTTGCGGCAACGGGCGTCGACGTGGCGTCAGCTCACCGAGGGGACGTGCCGCGTGGTCGTGGGGACCCGCTCGGCGGTCTTTGCGCCCCTCCAGACGCTGGGACTGATCATCCTGGACGAAGAGCACGACCAGAGCTACAAGCAGGGGGAGCATCCCCGCTACCACGCCAGGACGGTCGCGCTCACCCGCGCCTCTCTCACGCAAGCCGCCGTCCTCCTGGGCAGCGCCACGCCGTCGGTTGAAAGCTACTACGCCGCCACCCACAAGCGTGGACGATTGGTCAGCCTGCCGCAGCGCGTGCAGGGCCGTTCCCTCCCGCAGGTGGACGTGATCGACATGCGGCAGCAGTGGGCCGCGCGACGCCGCTCCGAGCCGCTTTCCCCTCTCCTGCAGCGCGCCCTGGAAGAGACGCTCGCGAGCGGAGAACAGGCGATGCTGCTGTTGAACCGCCGAGGGTTCGCCAGGGTGGTCCGGTGTCATGCCTGCGGCCTGGTGGCGCGGTGCGCGCGATGCACGGTCCCGCTGGTCTATCACGCAAGCCGCCGCGAGCTGATCTGCCATTACTGCCGCTTCCATCAGCCGCCCCCTGAGGTGTGCCAGGCGTGCCGGAAGGGAGACCTGCGCTTCAGGGGCGCGGGGACCGAACGGGTCGAATCCGAGCTCCACCGATACTTTCCCACCGCCTCGATTGCCAGGATGGACCGTGATACGACCACGCGCCGGGGGAGCCACGATGAGCTCTACGAAGCGATGAAGGCGCAGCAGATCCGGCTGCTGGTGGGAACCCAGATGATCGCCAAGGGATTTGACTTTCCCCACGTCACGCTCGTGGGGGTCGTCTCAGCGGATACCGCGCTGAACCTTCCGGACTTCAGGGCGGGGGAACGAACGTTCGATCTCCTCACCCAAGTGGCGGGTCGAGCGGGTCGAGGGGTTCGCCCGGGGCGGGTGTTGATCCAAACGTTCTGCCCAAGCCACTACGCCATTCAGGCCGCCGCGCGACACGACTACCACCGGTTCTACCATGAGGAGATCGGCATGCGCCGGCGTCTGCGGCTGCCGCCGTTCACCCATCTGGTGGAGCTGACGCTTCAGGGCTCATCCAGCCAGCGCGTCCAGGCTGCGGCGGAGGCGTTGGCCGTGGCGCTGCGCCGCGCGGCGCCCCACGATCGGTTGACGCTGCTGGGGCCGGCGCCCCATCGCCTCTTTCGCCGGCGTCAGACCTACCGGATGTGCCTCTTGCTCAAAGGACGCGCGGTTGAACCGATGGTCGCGCTCCTCAGGAGCACGCTGCAGGCAGGGCGACGGTTCCAGGGGATGCCGGTGGCCGTCGACGTGGATCCCCTGTAGTGCTCCGTCCACGGATGTGGACGGAGCAGTCGATAGTCCATAGTCCGCAGTCCATAGCAAACCCTGCTCTGACTATCGACTATGGACTATTGACTATGGACTGCTCGAAGCACTAGGTGGAGAAGCCTTTCTTGAGGGTGCCGAGCGCGTCGAGGTTTCGCAGGCTTTGTTGGGCTTCCAGATCCCCCTGGTGGAGTTTGAGGATGCGCTCGAAGCACTGGCGGGCCTGGGCATCGTTGCCGCGCTTCATGGCCAGGCGCGCGAGCTTTCGGAGCGCGCCCAGATGGTTCGGGTCGACCACCAGCAGCTCCTCGTAGATCTGCACCGCGGCGTCGTCCAATCCACTGCGCATCAGCACCGCCGCCAGCCGCATGAGGATCGACTTGGAGCGGGGAGCCGTCATCAAGAGCCGCTCATACAACGCGATGGCCTGGCGGGTCTGTCCTTGAAGCTCAGCCAGCATGGCCCACGAGCGCAAGGGAAGCGTCAACAACGCCAGGCCCAGTTGGGACACCCCGGAGGGAGGAGAGAGGCTGAACTGTTTTTGAACGGCTAAGCGAAGGTAGCGACGGGCCTCCGTGGCGTCAGGGGTTTGACGGACGACGAAGCCCAGCAGGTCGATCGCGTACTCATAGCTGCCTTGCGTGTAGGCCTGGATGCCTTTCTCAAAATAGGGTTGGAGATTCGTGGGAACGTCCGTCTGAGCCATGGTAACTATGATACCATACCACAGAGGACACAGAAATCCACGGAGACACGGAGGAGTCATTTCCGTGCTTCCGTGGCGCTTCCGTGCTTCCGTGGTGCGTCAGCTTGCAATTTCCGGCTGCGCCGTTAGAATAGCATGTCGGTCGATTCGGTCAGTCCCGTCGGTTCGGTCGGCCCGTCAGACGGAATTGACGGACGCGACGGAACAGACGGACCTGACGGAATAGACGGACATGAGCGTGCAGCCGTTGTGCCATGAGCCGCACCCGCTCCTGCGGCGTCACGCGCGACCGATTGAGCGATTTAGCAAGGAGATCCGGTGGCTCGCCGCCGATCTCCTTGAGACGATGTACGCCCACGAGGGGGTCGGGCTGGCGGCGCCGCAGATCGGCTGCGACGTGCGGTTGTTCGTCGCGAATCCGTCCCGCCGGCGCGGTCGAGAGCTCGTGGTGGCCAACCCAGTGATGGGCGTCACCGCTGGACGGACCGCGATCGTGGAGGGGTGCCTGAGCGTGCCCAATGTGTGGGAACGCGTGCGGCGCTCGGCCCGGGTGCGGATGGTGGGCCAGGACGCGCGGGGCGATCCGCTGGTCGTCGAGGCCGAAGGGCTGCTGGCCATCGTGTTGCAGCATGAGCAGGACCACCTGGAAGGCCGGCTCTTCCTCGACCGCCTCCCGTGGTGTCGCCGCTGGAGGCTCCAAACGCCGCGCGCGGCGGCCGGGCAGAGGTAACCTGTGCGGGTGATTTTCTTTGGGACGTCAGCCTTCGCGGTTCCGAGCTTGGAGCGCCTGGTGAACAGCCATCACGTCGTCCCGCTGTGCGTGACGCAGCCTGACCGGCGACAGGGCCGAGGGTTGCAGCCGGCGCCCTCCCCGGTCAAGCACATCGCGATCCGGCTTGGGGTGCCGGTGGCGCAGCCTGAACGATTGCACGGCGCGCCGTTCGCCGGGCTTCACGTGGACGCGGGGGTGGTGGTCGCCTACGGTTGTCTCATCCCGCACGAGCTGTTGCGCGATCCTGCCCATGGGATGCTCGGGGTCCACCCTTCGTTGCTCCCGCGGTATCGCGGGGCCGCGCCGGTGGCGCGGGCGCTCCTCAATGGCGAGACCACGACCGGGGTGACGATCTTCCGGCTCAACGAGCGGATGGATGCCGGCGACGTCGCCTCAGAACAGTCTGTCGCCATCGAGCCGGGAGAAGACGCCCAAACACTCAGTCACCGCCTGAGCCGTCTCGGCGCCGAGGAGCTGCTGCGCGTCCTGGATGCCGTCGCGGAAGGACGGGCGACCTTCGTGCCGCAGGATGAGTCGCGCGCCACGCTCGCCCCCAAGCTGACGAAGACCGATGGCCGGATCAACTGGGATCAGCCGGCCACGACGCTTGAACGGCTGGTGCGCGCCATGACCCCGTGGCCGGGCGCGGCCACCTCCTGGCGCGGCAGATCCCTCAAGATCTGGAAGGCCTCGCTGGAGGAGACGACGCTGCCCCCGGCAACCACCCGGCCTGGCACGATCCTCCGCATCGATGCAGAGGCGCTCGTGGTGGCCTCCGGGCGCGGCGTCTTGAAGGTCGCAGAGGTGCAGCCTGCTGGAGGCCGACGCATGGGCATTCAGGCGTTCCGTGCCGGCCACGACGTGCACGTTGGAGAAATCCTCGGAGAGTCCATAGTCGATAGTCCATAGTGGCGCCTGGTTTGGCTATGGACTATGGACCATGGACTATGGACTGAAACGATGCCTGAGTTACGAAAAGATCCGCTGATCGGGCGATGGGTGATCATCGCGACGGAGCGGGCGAGGCGTCCGGTGGACTTCATCGCGCCGCATGACGAGCCGCTCCCGCAAGCCGACTGCCCCTTTTGTGAAGGGAAGGAGCAGGACACCCCGAAGGAGATCATGGCCATCCGCGCCAACGGCTCGCAGGCCGATCGACCCGGCTGGAGCGTCCGCGTCATCCCCAGCATCAAACCGGTCCTGCGCATCGAGGGGCAGCTCGGCCGTCGCGCCAAGGGGATGTTTGACCTCATGGACGGGATCGGCGCCCATGAAGTCATTGTCGAGACGCCCCACCATATCGCCAACGCCGCGGATCTCGCCGTCGAGCAGATCCACCTCTCGCTCCAGGCGTCCATGAAGCGGATCGCGGACCTCCAGGGCGATCCCCGCTTCCGCTACGGTTTGTGGTTTAAGAACTACGGGCAGACGGCCGGGGCGGGACGCATCCAGCACGCCCGATCCCAGTTGATCGCCACGCCCGTCACCCCCCTGCGCGTCAAGGAGGAGCTCCTCGGGGCGCGGCGGTATTTCGAGGACAAGGAACGCTGCCTGCTGTGCGACCTGCTCAGCCAAGAACAGGCCAGTCCCTTGCGCGTCGTCATCAACTCGACCCACATCGTGGCGCTGTGCCCGTTCGCCTCGCGCTTTCCCTTTGAGCTGTGGATCCTCCCGAAGCGGCACGCCTGCGATATCGGCGCCATCACGCCGCAGGAGCTGGAGGATCTGGCCAGCGTCATGAAACAGGTATGGACCCGCTTAAAAAGCGTCCTGGATGACCCACCCTACAATTGCCTGTTGCACACGGCCCCCTTCAGGCACGGGCGGGGCAAAGCCGGCTACTGGAAAACGATCGAAGACGACTACCACTGGCACATCGAGCTGATCCCGCGCCTGACCCGCGTGGCGGGTTTTGAGTGGGGCAGCGGCTTCTACATCAACCCCACCCCTCCTGAGGAGGCCGCCCAATATCTGCGTGAAACACCTGTGGAAGTGACGAGCGACAAGACATGACAGGTGACAAGTTACAGGTGACAAGTGACAAGTCATCTCTACCTGTCACGTATCGCTTGTCACATGTCACCGGTGTCACCTGTCACTGGCTTACTGATGTCTGAGCTGCGCCGGGATCCGGTCATCGGGCGGTGGAACATCATCGACACCGACGAGCCGATGGGACCGGACGTTTTTGAGGTCGAGCCCCATGCGTCGGGGCAGGGCCTCTGCCCATTCTGTTACGGCCATGAGGCCATGACGCCGCCGGAGATCTACGCGGTGCGTCCGCCCGGCAGCGCCCCAAACGGCCCGGGATGGCGGCTGCGCGTCGTCTCCAACAAGTTCCCCGCCTTGAAGATCGAAGGGGAGTTGAACCGCCGGGGGATCGGCGTCTTCGATCTGTGCAACGGGGTCGGCGCTCATGAAGTGATCATCGAGACGCCGGATCACCATCGCCAACTGAGCGACCTGTCGGTGGAGGAGGTCGCCGCGACGATCACCGCCTTCAAGGTCCGCTCGCTGGACCTGCGCGGGGACCGGCGGCTCAAGTACACGCTGATCTTCAAGAACTTCGGCCTCTCGGCCGGCGCCTCGCTCGAGCACACCCATTCGCAGCTCATCGCCCTGCCCATCGTGCCGAAGCGGGTGCAGGAAGAATTGCGGGGGGCCGAGCGGTACTTCGAGTTCCGGGAGCGGTGCCCCTACTGCGACATGCTCCACCAGGAGCTGCAGGAAGACGAGCGGCTCATCTGCGACAACCGCTCCTTCCTCGCCTTGTGCCCCTTCGTCTCGAGCTTCCCCTTTGAGCTCTGGATCCTCCCGAAGGCGCACCACGCGGATTTCGCCCAGATCCGCGATGAGGAGATCACGGACTTCGCCAGGATCCTCAGGGAAACGCTCCGGCGCGTGCAGACGGCGCTGGGCAACCCCTCCTACAACTTCATCATCCACACCGCGCCCATCGAGCCGCGCGAGCGCGAGGAATACCACTGGCATCTGGAGCTGATTCCCAAGCTGACCAGGACCGCCGGCTTTGAGTGGGGCACCGGCTTCTACATCAACCCCACCCCGCCGGAGCGGGCCGCGACCGTCCTGCGAGGCGTCTCGCTGCCAGGGTAATCCCCCACGGGATTTCGGATTGCGGATTGTTGATTGCGGATTGAGTACCAGAGGAGGATACGTCATGACGGTTCGGATCGGCATTAACGGCTTCGGACGCATCGGACGCAACGTCTTCCGGGCCGGGTTCAAGCGGAGCGGCATCGAGTTTGTCGCCATCAACGATCTCCCTACGCCGACCGAGACGCTGGCGCATCTGCTCAAGTACGATTCCATCCTCGGGACGTTCGATGCGGACGTCGCGGCCACCCCGGACGGCATCACCGTCAGCGGCAAGCCGCTCAAGATGTTCACGAGCAAGAGCCCATCCGAGATCCCCTGGGGAGAGCTGGGAGTGGATGTTGTGGTGGAATCGACAGGGGCCTTCACAGACAAGGAGCAGGCCGCCGGCCATTTGGCCGCAGGGGTCAAGAAGGTCATCATCACGGCCCCGGCGAAGCACGAAGATCTGACGATCGTCCTCGGCGTCAACGAACAGGCGTACGATCCCGCGAAGCACCACGTGATCTCCAACGCCTCCTGCACGACCAACTGCGTCGTGCCCATCGCCAAGCTGATCCATGAGCGCTTCACCATCGTGCGGGGCTTCATGACCACCATCCACTCCTACACGAACGACCAGCGGCTCCTCGATCTGACCCACAAGGACCTCCGGCGGGCCCGGGCCGCTGCGCTGTCGATGATCCCCAGCACGACCGGCGCGGCAAAAACGGTGGGGGTGGTGTTCCCGGAGCTCAAAGGCCGCATCGATGGGTTGTCGATCCGCGTGCCCACCCCCAACGTCTCCATCGTGGACCTCTCGTGCCAGGTCCAACAGGAGACATCCGTGGAAGAGGTCAACCGCCTCTTCGAGGCGGCCGCCAAGGGCCCCATGAAGGACATCCTCCAGTACTGCACCGAGCCGCTCGTCTCGCGGGACTTCAACGGCAACACCCACTCCTGCATCTTTGACGCGACGATGACCGCGGTCATCGACAAGCAGCTCGTCAAGGCGTTCGGATGGTACGACAACGAATGGGGCTACTCCAACCGCGTCGTCGATCTCATCGAGTACGTGGCGAAGCGAGGCCTCGGCGATTAAACCATTGAGCCATTTGGCTATTGTGTCATTGAGTGATTGAATCATTGAGCCATTGTCAAAGCTCAAATGATCCAATGACACAATGGCACAATAGTAGTGATGAAGCTCACGGTCAAAGACGTGGATGTGAAGGGAAAGCGGGTGCTCATCCGCGTGGACTTCAACGTCCCGCTCGACAACGCGACGGGCCGGATCACCGATGAGACGAGGATCCGGGAGAGCCTGCCGACCATCCGCTATTGCCTGGAGCAGGGAGCCTCGGTGGTGCTGATGAGCCATCTGGGCCGTCCCGACGGCCGCCGAGCGCCCTCGCTGTCGTTGCAGCCGGTGGCCGCCCGGCTGGAAGCGCTCCTCCAGCGGCCGGTGGCGTTCCTGCCGGATTGCATCGGGGCTGAGGTGGACGCGCGGATCAGCGCCCTGCGTCCCGGGGACGTCGCCCTGGCGGAGAACCTGCGGTTCCACCCGGAAGAAGAGCAGAACGATCCCGCGTTCGCCGCCCGGCTGGCCCGCCTCGGTGAGCTCTATGTGAACGACGCCTTCGGAACGGCTCACCGCGCGCACGCCTCAACCGTTGGCGTGGCCCGCCACCTGCCCGCCGTTGCAGGACTCCTCATGGAAAAGGAGATCGCCCATCTCGGTGAGGCCCTGACGAACCCGGCCCGGCCCTTCATCGCCGTGCTCGGTGGCGCCAAGGTGTCCGACAAGATCGGCGTCCTGACACAGTTGCTGCACAAGGTTGATCGGATCGTGATCGGCGGCGGGATGGCCTACACCTTTCTCAAGGCGCAAGGCCGCAGCGTGGGATCCTCAAAGCTCGAAGCGGACAAGGTGGCCTTCGCCGGGGAGCTCCTGAGCCGCGCAGGCCGGCAACGCGTGATGGTGCTGCTACCCTTCGACCACATCATCACCACCTCGCTGGATCCCGGCAGCTCCACGAAGACGACCGACACCCCGGATATCCCTGACGGCTGGCTGGGGGCGGACATCGGGCCGTCCACCATCGACGCCTTCACCAAGGCGTTGGCCGAGGCCAAAACGGTCCTCTGGAATGGGCCGGTCGGCGTCTTTGAGCAGCCTCGCTTCGCCCAGGGCAGCCGGCGCATCGCTGAGGCGTTGGCTGAACTGAACGGGACAACCATTCTCGGCGGGGGGGACACGGCGGCGTGTGTGCAGCAGTTCGGGTTGAGCGATCGCATGAGTCACATCTCAACAGGGGGTGGGGCGTCCCTTGAATTTTTGGAAGGTAAGAGCCTCCCCGGGATTACCACCCTCAGAGACAAATCCGACGCAAGACCAGCAGACACGCGGGTGTGAGTCGCGGGGAATGAGAACGCCTGTGATCGCTGCAAATTGGAAGCTCAACAAAACAATCGCGGAATCGGTCGAATTCGTGCAGCAACTTCGTGGAGCGTTGAACCCCTGGCCGAATGTCGACGTGGTCCTCTGTCCCCCGTTTACAGCGCTTGCCTCAGTGGCTTCGGCGCTCCAGGGCACCCCAATCGGGTTAGGGGCTCAAGATATGTTTTGGGAGGCGCAAGGGGCTTTTACGGGTGAGATCTCAGGCCCGATGCTGGTCGATGCGGGCTGCCGCTCTGTCATCGTGGGCCACTCGGAGCGGCGGACGGTGTTCGGAGAGACGGACGAGATGGTCCATCGCAAGCTCCTCGCCGCGCTGACCCATGGGTTGACGCCGATCCTCTGTATCGGCGAGACGCTCGCCGAGCGGGAGGCGGATCAGACCGTTGCAGTCCTCGCGCGCCAGTTGAGCGCGGCGCTCGGCGGGTGCGAGTCGCGGGACTGTCCGCGGCTCATCGTCGCGTATGAACCCGTCTGGGCCATCGGCACAGGGCGCAATGCGACGCCTGAGCAGGCGCAGCAGGCGCATCGATTCATCAGAGAGTGGCTGACCAAGGGGCGCGGGGCGGAGGCGGCTGAGTCCATCCGCATTCAATATGGCGGGAGCGTGAACGGCGCCAACGCGGCCGAGCTGCTCCGCCAGGCCGACGTGGACGGCGCGCTCGTCGGTGGAGCCAGCCTCAAGGCGGAGGCCTTCAGCGCGATTGTGAAATCGGCGGCGGCCGCTAAGGCAGTCCATAGTCCATAGTCGATAGTCCATAGGAGAGAGACTGATGATTTACGGATTGGTGCTGGTCATCCATGTCGTGCTCTCGCTGCTCTTGATCGGTATCGTCTTGCTGCAGGGCGGTCGCGGGGGGCTCGGCGAAGCGCTCGGAGGCGCGGCCGCGCAGTCGCTCTTCGGAGGAGGCGCCAACACGATGATGACGAAGATCACCGCGGTCGGGGCCGGCTTCTTCATGGTGACGTGCCTCTCGTTGGCCATCCTCTCGACGGCGCGAGGCCGATCGGTCATCGACCAGCTCCCCGCCATCCCGGAGCAGTTGCCCTTGACCCTCCCAGGGTTGCCCGATCAACCCCCTGCGGCTCCCGTCGGGCCGTCTCAGCCCGTCGAGCCGGCGGTGCCGGCAGACGCCTCCGCTCCTTCGGCTCCAGCGCCCCTAAATGCGCCCACGAATGCACCTTAACATTGGGGGCGCATTTACCCCGAGCGATAGCGAGGGGTTACCCCTCGTCGCAAATACTCCTCGGGGTAAATGGAACCATCTGGAAACGTCAAGTTGCATTGGTGGTTCCATTTAGCAGAGTGAGGAATGTTTCCGCAGCCTGGTGAAGGCAGTGCTCCGTCGCTCGATCCCCTTCACCCTTGACCCTCCACCCTCGACCAAATGTTGCGCAGCAACATTTCTGGTCGTCACCCTCCTAGCCTCACCCGCAGCGCACGGCCAACCTGAACCGGGGGATGCGCTCGTCGTCGCGTCCAGTGGTGACGCCAGTCGCCTGCTGCCCATCCTTGCGACGGACAGCGCCTCCGGGGAGATCGTGGGGTTGCTGTTCAACGGGCTGCTCAAGTACAACGAGCGGCTTGAGATCGTCGGCGATCTCGCCCAATCGTGGACCGTCAGCCCGGATGGGCTGACCCTCACCTTCGTCCTGCGGCCCAACGTCCGGTGGCACGATGGGGCCCCCGTGACGGCCCACGACGTGCGGTTCACCTACGAGAAGCTCATCGATCCCAACGTCCTGACGCCCTACTCGAGCAGCTACGAGCTTGTCGATGCGGTGGAGGTGCTCGATGAGCGGACGGTGTGCATCCGCTACCGGGAACCGTTCGCCCCAGCGCTCGAGAGTTGGATGATGGGGATCATGCCCAAGCATCTCCTCGAGCGCGAAGAGCTGAACACCACGCGGTACCTGCGCGCCCCTCTGGGAAGCGGGCCCTATAGATTCCTCCGGTGGAAAACGGGGGAGCTGATCGAGTTGGCGGCGAACCCGGACTATTTCGAGCACCGGCCGCACATCGACCGCTACCTCTACCGCGTGATCCCGGACCAGGCCACCCTCTTCTGGGAGCTCCTCGCCGGCCACGTGGACCTCGCCGGGCTCTCGCCCCTGCAGTACCGACGGCAGACGGACACCCCGTACCTCCAGGCGCACTACCGGAAGTTCCGCTACCCCTCCTTCGGCTTCGTCTACCTCGGCTACAACCTCGCCGACGCGCGGTTTGCGGATGTGAGGGTGCGCCGCGCCTTCGACCTGGCGATCGACAAACAGGCGATCCTCGACGGGGTCCTGTTCGGGCTGGGCAAGGTCGCCACCGGGCCCTATCCCCAGGAATCATGGGCCTACGACCCGTCGGTGCAGCCGGCGCGGCGCGACGTGGAGGCGGCCGGCGCCCTCCTCGCTGAGGCCGGATGGATCGATCATGACGGCGACGGGTGGCTCGACCGGGAGGGGCAGCCCTTCCGTTTCACCGTGCTCACGAACCAGGGCAACGACGTGCGGCGCCAGGTGGCGGAGCTCGCGCAGCGGCAGTTGCGCGAGCTCGGCGTGGAGATGAAGATCCGCATCATCGAGTGGAGCGCATTCGTCCATGAGTTCATCGATAAGCGCCGGTTCGAGGCGGTGCTCCTCGGCTGGAGCCTCTCGCGCGACCCGGATCTCTACGACCTCTTCCACTCTTCCAAAACCCAGGAAGGGGAGTACAACTTCGTCGGGTACGCCAATCCGGAGGTGGACCGGCTGCTGGAGGAGGGCCGGCGGGTGTTCGACCAGGCCGCGCGGCGCGCCATCTACCGGCAGGTGCACCGGCACCTGGCCGAGGATCAGCCCTACACGTTCCTGTTCGTCTCCGACGCGCTGCCGATCCTCCATCGCCGATTCCAGAACGTGGAGCCCGCGCCCATCGGGATCTCCTACAACCTGATCGACTGGCACGTGCCGCAAGGAGAGCAACGATACCGGCGCATGACGCCGTAATTCTATTGAGCCATTGGTTCATTGGTTCATTGGTTCATTGGATCATTGACTTACAATGTTGCAATGGCTCAATGACACAATGGCTAAATGGCCCAATGATTCAATGGCCCAATGACTCAATGGCTAATTACGTCCTCCGCCGACTGCTGGCTCTGATCCCCGTCCTGGTCGGGATCACCGTGATCTCCTTCGGGGTGATGCAGCTTGCCCCGGGCAAGCCCACCGACGCCGCGATGCAGTTCAACCCCAAGGCCTCGCTTGCAGCTCGACAGCGGATGGAGGAGCTCCTCGGCCTCAACCAGCCGATCCACGTCCAGTATCTGACGTGGCTGCGTCGGGTGGTGCGCTTCGACTTCGGCCGCTCCTTCCGCGACGGCCGGCCGGTGACGGCGAAGATCCTGGAGCGGCTGCCGATCACCCTTGCCATCAACGTGGCGGCGCTGCTGCTCGTCTTCGGGATCGCGGTGCCCCTCGGAGTGCTGGCCGCGGTGCGGCCCGGCGGGCTCTTCGACCGGCTGACGACGGTGCTCGTGTTCATCGGCTACTCGACTCCCGGGTTCTGGCTGGCGCTGCTGGGCATCGCCCTCTTCGGGGTCCATCTGCGCTGGCTGCCGGTCTCCGGCATCCATTCGCTCGATCACGAATCGATGGGACTGATCCCACGGTGGCTGGATATGGCCTGGCACCTGGTGCTGCCGGTGGGGGTGATGACGGCGGTCGGCCTGGCCGGGCTGTCGCGCTACGCGCGCTCGAACATGATCGACGTCCTGCGCCAGGACTACATCCGCGCCGCCCGCGCCAAGGGGCTGCCGGAGCGCCGGGTGCTGTTCCACCACGGGTTGCGCAACGCGCTGCTGCCCATCGTGACGATCCTGGGCCTGTCGCTGCCGGACCTCATCGCGGGCAGCGTCATCATGGAGACGGTCTTCTCGATTCCCGGGATGGGGCGACTGTTCTACGACGCGGTCATGGAGCGGGACCACCACATCATCATGGCGCTGGTGACGATCGGGGCGGTGCTCACGCTGCTGGGCAACCTCCTGGCCGACGTGGCCTATGCGGTCGCGGACCCTCGCATCCGCGCCGGAGGACGCCTGTGATCCCACAATCTGGCTGTCGCGGCGCACGCCGCGGAACCGACCGACTGCAGCGCCGCGATCGCGGCGGGTGGGGGACGTGTCACGGCAGGGGAAGCACCCGCCGCGTCTGCGCCGCAGGCGCAGGCAGCCAGGTTGTGGGATGATGCGCAACCGGTTCGCGCTGGTTGGTGGGATGACGCTGGCCGTCCTGGCCGTCGTCGCGGTGGCCGCGCCGTGGATTTCCCCGCACGATCCGCTGGCGGTTAACCTCTCGGATGCGCTGCTGCCGCCCTCCGCTCGTTATCCGCTCGGGACCGATCAGCTCGGCCGCGACGTCTTCAGCCGTCTGATCTACGGCACGCGGATCTCGCTCCTCATCGGCTTCCTCTCGGTCGGCATCGCGGTGTTCGTGGGCACCGCCGTCGGGGCGCTGGCCGGCTACTACGGCGGCTGGCTTGACGCCGCGCTGATGCGCCTGGTCGACACGATGCTGGCGTTTCCCTCCATCTTTTTGCTCCTGGCGGTCATCGCCCTGGTGGAACCGAGCATCTACACCATCATGGCGGTGATCGGGCTCACCGGATGGATGGGGGTGGCCCGCCTGCTGCGCGCTGAGATCCTCAGCCTGAAGGAACGGGAGTTTGTGCTGGCGGCCCGGGCGTTGGGGGCGTCGTCCTGGCGGCTCATCATGAAGCATCTCCTGCCGAACGCCATCGCGCCCATCCTGGTGAACGCGACGTTGGGGGTTGGCGGCGCCATCCTGACGGAGTCGGCCTTGAGCTACCTGGGCCTTGGGGTGCAGCCCCCCACCCCAAGTTGGGGGAACATCCTGAATGAGGGACGCATCGCCCTTGGGGTCGCCTGGTGGCTGACGGTGAGTCCCGGGCTGTGCATCTTCACCACCGTGTTGGCCTTTAACCTGTTAGGGGAGGGCATCCGCAACTGGCTCTCCCGCACCTAAGTCCATGGTCAATAGTCCATAGTCCATGGTGAAAGAAGAAAAAGCTGTAAGGCCTTCGTCGTCACCGTGTCCATTCTTTATCCGAACCTCAATAACTATGGACTATCGACTATGGACTATGGACTGCACTAATGTCACTGCTGACGGTTGAAGAGTTGAGCGTCGAGTACGTCGGGCTCAAGCCAGCCGCGGCGACCAGGGCCGTGACCGGGGTGAGCTTCACCCTCGAGCCGGGAGAGATCATGGCGCTCGTCGGCGGCTCCGGCTGCGGCAAGACGAGCGTCGCGCTGGCGCTCACGAAGCTGCTGCCGCGCCACGCCACCCGCGTCGCCGGGCGCGTCCTCTGGCAGGAGCAGAACGTGCTGGAGATGTCCGATGACGCGCTGCGCCGTATCCGCGGAGGAACGATCGCCTACGTGTTTCAAGATCCGTCGGCGTCGCTCAATCCGGTCCTCACGATCGGCGCGCAGCTCCTCGAGGCGATCGAGCACCATGCCGGGATCTCCGGCGCGGCGGCCCGTCAGGCGGCCGTCGAGTGGCTCGATCGGGTGGGGATCGCCTCGGCCTCCGAGCGGCTCGGGGCCTACCCCCATGAGTTCTCCGGCGGCATGCAGCAGCGCGTCTGCCTCGCGATGGCCCTGGCCGCCAGGCCCGCCCTCCTCATCGCGGATGAGCCGACCTCGGCGCTGGATGTCACGCTCCAGCTCCAGATCCTGCGGCTGCTGCGGGACCTCCAGCGAACGCTTCACCTCACCGTCCTGCTCATCTCGCACGACCTCACGGTCGTGGAACGGCTGGCGCATCGCGTCGGCGTGATGGCGCATGGCGCTCTCGTCGAGCTCGGCCCGGCGGCCCAGATCCTTGGTCAGCCTCATCACTCGGCCACCCAAGAGCTTCTCCGCTGCCGTTCGATGTTGCGGCTTCCACAGGGGTGAGGGCGATGGCGGCCGTCCTTGAAGCGATCACGGTGAGCAAGCTCTACCCGAAACGCCGCGGCCTCCTCCAGCGATGGAGCGGCGCCATCCGGGCCGTCGATCAGGTGAGCTGCGCCCTCGAGCCCGGCGACGCGGTGGGGCTCGTGGGGGAATCGGGCTGCGGGAAAACCACGCTGGCGAAGCTCCTCATGGGGCTCCTGACGCCAAGCGACGGCGAGGTCAGGGTGCACGGCGTGCCGCTGGGACGTCTCCGGGGCGGCGCCCTCAAGGCGAGCAAGCGGGTGGTTCAGTGCATCTTCCAAGACCCGCTCAACAGCCTGAATCCCCGCATGACGGTGGAGGAGATCCTCAGCGAGCCGCTCCTCATCCATCGGCTGGCCTCCGGCGGTGCGCGCCGCAAGAGGATCGAAGAGCTCCTGGAGACGGTCGGGCTGCCCGCGGCGTACAGCCGGCGGCTCCCGAGAGAGCTCAGCGGAGGAGAGCGCCAGCGAGTCGGCATCGCCCGGGCGCTCGCCCTGGAGCCGGAAGCGCTCATCTGCGATGAGCCGATCGCCTCGCTCGATCTGTCCGTCGGGGTGCGCATCCTCGAGCTGCTGCGCGCCATCCGCCGGGAGCGCCGGATGGCGCTCCTCTTCATCTCCCACGACCTCCGGGCGGTGGCCTGGCTGTGCGAGCGCATCGCCGTGATGCGGGACGGCCGGCTGCTGGACGTGGCCCCCACGGAAGAGCTGATCCGCCACCCTCGCCACCCCTATACGGAACTCCTCATCCGCGCGGCTGCGCTCGACCTCGACGCCTCCCCTTGACACAGAGGCCACGGAATGCCACGGAGACACGGAGAAATCTTTCAGGAGACATTTCCGTGTTTCCGTGGCGCTTCCGTGGTTCCGTGGTGTGATCTGTTGGACGGTGGACGATGCCGCAGGCTATAATAGCGTGACGATGGAAACCTTTTGGCACGCGTTCATCCCCCTCTTTGTGGCGTTTGACGGGGTCGGGCTGCTCCCCGTGTTCTGGTCGTTAGTGCACCGGCTGGGAGGCGCAGAACGCCGGCTCGCCGTCACCGAAGCGGTGTTCACGGCGTTCTTCGTGGCGCTGGCCTTCCTCCTCGTGAGCCGCTTCATCTTCGGGCTGATGGGCCTTGAGCTCGTGGATGTGATGGTCGCGGGCGGGGCGATCCTGATCGTGCTCTGCCTGCGCGAGCTGCTGGTGCCGGACAGCCCCCGGCAGGCGCGTTCGGCGAATCCCGGCGTCGTGCCCCTCGGGGTGCCGCTCCTGACCGGCCCGGCCGTGCTGACGACGATCGTGCTGGTCCGCCATCAGCACGGCTGGCCGATCACGCTGCTGGCGCTCTTCGTCAACCTCGTGCTGGTGTGGGCGATGCTGCGCGGCTCCGACTGGCTCATGCCGCGCCTCGGCCGCGAAGGCTCCCAGGTCATCTCGAAGATCGCGAACCTCGTCTTGACGGCGTTCGGGGTCATGCTCATCCGACAGGGGGTGCTGACGCTGGCGCGTCCCCTGCCGCCTTCACCGTGAGCGACATGCGCCGGCTGTTGACGTTCGTCATGGCGGGAGGCAAGGGGGAGCGGCTGCATCCGCTCACGAAAGATCGGGCCAAACCCGCGGTGCCCTTCGGGGGCATCTACCGGATCATCGATGTCACGCTCTCGAACTGCATCAACTCCGGCATCCGGAAGATCCACGTGCTGATCCAGTACAAATCGATTTCGCTCCAGCGGCACCTCCAGATGGGGTGGAACATCTTCAACAGCGAGCTGGGCGAGTACATCGACGTCATCCCGGCGCAGCAGCGGACCGGGGACACTTGGTACCTCGGCACGGCCGATGCCGTCTACCAGAACATCTACTCCATCGAGCGGGAGCAGCCGGATGACATCCTGGTGCTGGCGGGCGACCACATCTATAAGATGAACTACGCCCGGATGCTGGAGTTTCACCAGAGGCATCGCGCCGTCGCGACCGTCGGCGTCGTCGAGATGGCCTGCGAGCGCGCCAAGGGCTTCGGGATCGTCGAAGTGGATGAGGGGTCCCATATCGTCGGCTTTGAGGAGAAGCCGGCGGTGCCTACACCCCTCCCCGGAGATCCCACGCGGTGCTACGTCTCGATGGGCATCTACCTCTTCAACCGGCTGGCGCTTGAGCAGGCCCTCATGGAGGACGCGCAGCGCCAGGACAGCCACCATGATTTCGGCCGGGATGTGATCCCCACCCTGGCCCGGACGGCCCGCGTGCTGGCGTACACCTTCAGCGATGAGCGCAACCCGGAGTCGACCTACTGGCGGGACATCGGAACGCTCGACGCCTACTACGAGGCGAACATGGATCTCGTCCAGGTCACCCCGCTGTTCAACCTCTACGACCGGGACTGGCCCCTCCGCACCTACCATGAGCAGTGGCCCCCGGCGAAGACGGTGTTTGCGGATGAAGCGACGGGGCGCGTGGGCACCGTGCTCGACTCGCTCATCTCGAACGGCTGCATCATCAGCGGAGGAGAGGTCAGGAGGAGCGTGCTCTCCCCCGACGTGCGGATCAACAGCTTCGCGCAAGTCGAAGAGTCGATCCTCATGGAGCGTGTCGACGTCGGGCGCTACGCCAAGATCCGTCGGGCCATCATCGACAAGGACGTCGTGATCCCCCGGTATACGGAGATCGGCTACCACGCCGAGGAAGACCAGCGGCGGTTCTCCGTGACGGAATCCGGCGTCGTGGTCGTGGGGAAGGGCACGGTCATTGACGCCCCTCGCCCCCCCGTCTCCCTGGTGGGCACCTAAATGGAGTCACCTCAGATGACCCAGCGTCCGCTGATCATTGGCCCGTTGACGCTCTTCTCGCGCCTGATCGTCGGGACCGGCAAGTATGCGTCGCTGCCGCTCATGCGCGAGGCGATCGAGGCCTCGGGGGCGGCGTTGGTGACGGTGGCCGTGCGCCGCCTCAACCTGGCGCAGCCACGGGAGGAGTCGCTGCTGGACCACCTCGACCGCTCCCGCATCAACCTCCTGCCGAACACGGCGGGCTGCTACACCGCCCAGGAGGCGATTCGCACCGCGGCGCTGGGCCGCGAGGCGGGGCTGTCGCATCTCGTCAAGCTCGAGGTCATCGGCGATCCGAAGACGCTGCTGCCGGATACCGAGCAACTGTTGGAGGCGACGCGTGTCCTCGTCAAAGAAGGCTTCGTGGTCATGCCCTACACGAATGACGACCCGGTCATGGCGAAAAAGCTGCAGGATGCGGGTGCTGCCTGCGTCATGCCGCTGGCGGCGCCCATCGGGTCCGGGCAAGGGATCCTCAATCCGCTCAACATCCGACTGCTCCTTGACGCGGTGTCGGTCCCGGTCATCGTCGATGCGGGCGTCGGCACCGCATCCGACGCATCGGTCGCCATGGAGCTGGGGGCGGACGGCGTGCTGATGAATACCGCCATCGCCGGCGCGCAGGATCCGGTGAAGATGGCGCGCGCCATGCGCCTGGCCGTCGAGGCGGGACGGCTGGCGTATGAAGCCGGCCGGATCCCGAAAAAGGCGTATGCCGGCGCCTCGAGCCCCTCCGAAGGACTCGTCACAACGTCCATAGTCTCCGCCACAACGCATGGCGGACCCGCCACGCAGTATGGCGGGCATAGTCCATAGTCCACCATGGGCCACGCCCCGAAGCCGTCTGCCGCGCCGGTGGTCACGCGCACCTACCGCATCGCCGTCATCCCCGGCGACGGGACCGGCCCTGAAGTCATCCGGGAGGGCCGGAAGGTGATGGAGGCGGTCGCATCGCGCGGGCGATTTCACCTGGCGTGGCGCGATTATGATCTCGGGGGAGCGCGATACCTGAAGACCCAGGAAACGCTCCCCGATACGGTGCTCAAGGAGCTGCGCGACGTCGACGCCATCTACCTGGGCGCCATCGGACATCCCGACGTGAAGCCCGGCGTCCTGGAGCGGGGGATCCTGCTCAGGCTGCGCGTGGAGCTGGATCAGTACATCAACCTGCGCCCGGTGAAGCTCTATCCAGGCGTGTGGACCCCGCTCAAGGACAAAGGCCCCGAGCAGATCGACTTCGTGGTCGTGCGGGAGAACACCGAGGGGCTCTACGCCGGCGTGGGAGGCTTCCTGCGGCGCGGGAGCGCGGAAGAGGTCGCCCTGCAGACCTCCGTCAACACGCGCCGCGGCGTTGAGCGATGCGTGCGCTACGCCTTTGAATTCACGCGCAAGCGCGCGGGGCGTCGGAAACTGACGCTCTGCGGCAAGACCAACGTCCTGACGTACGCGCATGAGCTGTGGCAGCGGGTCTTCAACGAGGTGGCCTCGGAGTTCCCCGACGTCACGACGGACTACGCCCATGTGGATGCCTGTTGCATGTGGATGGTGAAAAACCCGGAATGGTTCGACGTCATCGTCACCGACAACATGTTCGGCGACATCATCACGGACCTTGGGGCGATGATCCAGGGGGGCATGGGAATCGCCGCAGGGGCGAATCTGAACCCGCAAGGGGTGTCGATGTTTGAGCCGATCGGCGGCTCGGCCCCAAAGTACACCGGACAAGGCGTGATCAACCCCCTCGCCGCCATCTGCGCCGGCGGCATGCTGCTGGATCAGCTCGGGGAGACTCAGGCCGCCCGCGCCGTCGAGCAGGCGGTCATGCAGGTCACCGCCACGAAGCTCAAGAGCCTCGCCGCGGGGCAGATGGGCTACTCCACCAGCGAAGTCGGCGATCTCGTCGTCGGTTTCTTGGAACAGCACAAATCCAGTCCATAGTCCATGGTCAATAGTCCATAGTCAGACGGTGACTTTCCTTTAACTATGGACTACGGACTATCGACTATGGACTAATGTAAATATGGCGAAGAAGAGATACAACGTCGCGGTCGTTGGGGCGACCGGCGCGGTCGGGACTGAGATGCTCAAGGTCCTCGAGGAGCGGCGGTTTCCCGTCAAGGGGCTGCGGTTGCTCGCTTCGGCTCGCTCCGCTGGCCGTCGCCTCGCATTCAACGGCTCGTGGCACACGGTCGAACCGCTCAACGGCCGCCGCTTCAACGGCATCGACGTGGCGCTCTTCAGCGCGGGGGCCGTCCGCAGCCTGGCGTTCGCCCCGGAAGCAGTCAGGCGGGGTGCGGTGGTCGTCGATAACTCCAGCGCGTTCCGGCTGGCCGAGCGGGTTCCGCTCGTCGTGCCGGAAGTGAACCCTCAGGCGCTGACCCGTCACGAGGGGCTCATCGCCAACCCCAACTGCTCCACGATCATCATGCTGGTCGCGCTCGCTCCGCTCCACGCCGCGGCGCGCATCCGGCGCATCATCGTGGCGACGTACCAGTCGGTTTCCGGGGCGGGGGCGAAGGCGATGGCGCAGCTCTACGATGAAACACGGCAGGCGCTGCGCCAGTGTACAGTGAACAGTGTACAGTGTACCGTCAAACCCATACTCGCACCTCGCACCTCGCACCTCACACCTCTCCCTCAGCAGATCGCGTTCAACGTCATCCCGCACATCGATCGCTTCCTGAGCAACCGGTACACCAAAGAAGAGATGAAGATGGCGCAGGAAACGCGCAAGATCCTGGGAGAGCCGGCGCTGGCCCTCTCGGCGACGTGCGCGCGCGTGCCGGTATTCGTCGCGCATTCCGAGGCGATCTGGATTGAGACCGAGCGCCCGTTGACGGTCGAGCGGGCGCGGGCGCTGTTGCGGCGCGCGCCTGGGGTCCGGCTCGTGGATGACGTCGCCCGGCACGCCTATCCGCTGCCCATCGCCGCCGCAGGCCGGGATGACGTCCTGGTGGGACGCATCCGACGAGACGAATCCGTGAAGCATGGTCTTGCCCTGTGGGTGAGCGGGGATAACCTGCGCAAGGGGGCCGCCACGAATGCCGTCCAGATCGCCGAGCTCCTCATTCAGCGTACAGCGTAGAGCGTTCAGCGTTTAGAGAGAACTGTACGCTACCCGCTGAACGCTATACGCTAGCCATGCAGAAGTTGAAGCTGACCATCGCCTACGATGGGACGCGGTATGCGGGGTGGCAGGTTCAACAGGCCAGAAGGCGGAAGGCAGGAGGCGGTAGGCAGACAACAGAAGGCAGAAAGCAGCAGCCGACGATTCAGGGCACACTTGAACGGGTACTCCGTCGGATCGTGCAAGAGCCGGTGAGGGTCGTGGGCAGCGGACGGACCGACGCCGGCGTGCATGCCCTCGCCCAGGTCGCCCACGTCACCACCCATGCCCGCATCCCGTGCGGGCGTCTCCTGCGCTCGCTGAATCAGCTGCTCCCTCCGGATCTCGCCGTGACGCATCTGGAAGAAGCGGATACGACGTTCCACGCCCGCTTCAGCGCCACGGGCAAACGGTACCGATACCGGCTCTTCACCGGAGCGGTCGTCCCGCCGTTCATCCGCCCCTACGTGCATCAGGTGCGCGTCGCGCTGGACCTCGCGCTCATGCGGCGGGAAGCCGCGAGGCTCCTCGGGCGGCACGATTTCCGCGCGTTTGCCCGCGCAGGGGGCCGCCCGACAGCCACCACCCGCACCCTTTCCGCAGCCGACCTGAAACGAAGGGGCCAGGAGGTATGGGTTGAGCTGAGCGGCAACGGCTTCCTGCACACGATGGTCCGCAGCATCGTGGGAACCCTCATCGACGTTGGGAGAGGACACCGGCCTCCCGGCACCATCCGCCGTCTCCTCACCACCAGGCAGCGCCGTCTCGCCGGGCCGACCGCGCCGGCCCGCGGCCTCGCGCTCGTCGAGGTGCGCTATGACTGAACGACGTACGCGCCCGCACACGGCTGAGCGGTGGGGGTCAAAGCTCGGCATCATCCTGGCGGTGGCGGGCAGCGCGGTGGGATTGGGCAACTTCCTCCGCTTCCCCGTGCAGGCGGCGCAACACGGCGGGGGCGCCTTCATGATCCCGTATCTCCTCGCGTTGCTGCTCCTCGGTATCCCGCTCTCCATCATCGAGTGGACGATCGGCCGCTACGGCGGGGCGCACGGACACAACACCGCCGCCGGGGCGTTTGCGGCGATATGGCGCTGGCGCGGGGCCAGGTACGTGGGGCTGCTGGGGGTGTTCGGCCCCTGGGTGATCTTCCTCTACTACACCTACATCGAAAGCTGGACGCTGGCCTTCAGCTATTTCTCGCTCGCCGGATCGTACGGGTCGCTTACCGATCAGGCGTCGATGAGCGGCTTCCTGAGGGCGTTTCAGGGGTTGACCCCAGGCGGTTCCGTGGCCAACGTGGGCAGCGCCTGCTTTTTCTTCCTGGTCACCTTGGGGCTCAACCTGCTCGTTGTGGCGGGCGGCATTCGGTGGGGCGTTGAGCTGGTCTCCAAGGTCTGCCTCCCCCTCCTGTTCCTGTTCGCCGTCGTCCTGGTCGCGCGGATCTTCTGGCTCGGCGCCCCGGATCCCGCCCGTCCGGAGTGGAGCGTCCTCAACGGGCTGGGCTCCCTCTGGAACCCGGACCTCTCGGCGCTGCGGAGCTCCCGCGTGTGGCTCGCGGCGACCGGGCAGATCTTCTTCACCCTCAGCGTCGGGATCGGCGCAATCCTGACGTACGCCAGCTACCTCAACCGCGACGATGACGTGACCCTCTCGTCGCTGACCGCCGTCGGCATGAATGAGTTCGCCGAGGTGATCCTGGGCGGCTGCCTCGTCATCCCGGTCGCCTTCGCGTTCTTTGGGCCGGACCAGATGGCCGCCATCGCCAAGGGCGGGGCGTTCAACCTGGGGTTCGTCACCATGCCGCTCGTGCTGAACAAGATTCCCTGGAGCCAGTGTTTCGGCGGCATCTGGTTCCTGTTGTTATTCCTCGCTGGGCTGACCTCCTCCATCTCGCTGGCGCAGCCCGTCATCGCGTTCTTCCGGAACGTGTACGGCTGGTCCCGCGCGAAAGCGGTGCTGGTCTTCGGGCTCATCAGCCTCCTCCTCAGCCAACCCGCCATCTGGTGGCTGGGGCGAGGCGCGATGGACGAAATGGACTTCTGGGGCGGCACGTTCTGTCTGGTGCTCTTCGGCACGCTGGAAGTCCTGGTGTTCTGCTGGGCGTTCGGGCTGGAGCGCGGCTGGCGGGAAATCCATCGGGGGGCGGAGCTGCGGCTGCCCCGGTTCTTTCAATTCGTCCTGCGCTACGTCACCCCCGCCTACCTCCTCTTCATCTTGGGGTTCTGGCTGTATGACAACGCGAAGGCGACCATCAGCATGAGCGGGGTGGATCCCGCCAACCGCCCCTACGTCCTGGCCACCCGCTGTATGCTCATCGGTCTGTTCGCGGCGCTGGCCTTGAGCTTGCGGATGGCGCTGCACGCCCGCCGGCGCATCCAGGAGCTGCAGCGATGAGACCGTCTGGATGGGCGTTTCTCATCGTCTCCTGGGGGCTGATCATCGCCCTCTGCCTCTTCTGCTTCCGCCTCATCTTCCGTCATAAAAGATGACACCACAGAGGCCACAGAATTCCACTGAAACACAGAGACGGGTTCATCGAGAAATCTCCTGTGTTTCTGTGCCCCTCTGTGCTTCTGTGGATTGACGTTGACACCCCTCGACGGCCTGTGCTACACTCGTCAGCCTCATGACGACGACGCTCCCCGATGTCAAACGCCTCAAGCGGAAGTGGCTCCTCGTTGACGCGCAGCACCACGTGCTGGGACGTCTCGCAAGCCGGATCGCCCTCATCCTGCGCGGCAAGCACCAGGTGACCTACACACCCTTTCTGGATACGGGGGACTGGGTCGTCGTGATCAACGCCGAGAAAATCGCCGTGACAGGGAACAAGCGAGCGCAGAAGATATACCAACGCTACTCAGGCTACCCCGGTGGCCTCAAGGTGCGCACGCTAGAGCAGGTGCTGAGGACGCACCCCGAGCGCGTCTTGCGACAGGCGGTGAAGGGCATGATGCCGGATGGGCCGCTGGGCCGACGGATGCTGACCAAGCTCAAGATCTACGCAGGTCCCGCTCATCCCCACGCCGCCCAGCAACTACAGCCTGTCAGCCCTGCGTTGATCAGGATGCCGGATGCCCATGGGTGAGACCTCGACCAGCCCCTCGGCGGTGCAGGAACAGCCTGCCCAGCGCCCGGCAGAGCCGATCCAGCAGGGGGCTACCCTGATGGGCACCGGGCGGCGCAAGGAGTCGGTCGCGCGCGTCCGGCTGGTGCCCGGCCCGGGGGCCATCCTCGTGAACAAGCAGCCGTACGACCGGTACTTCGTGCGCGAAGGGTTGCGATTGGCGATCCGCTCCCCGCTGCTCCTCACGCATCAGTTGGGGAAGTACAACGTGCTCGTTTCCGTTGAGGGAGGCGGCCTCAGCGGTCAGGCCGGCGCCATCAGGTTAGGGATTGCCCGCGCGCTGACCAAGCTCGACCCGGCCTACCGGACGGCCCTGCGCGGCGCAGGGTTCTTAACCCGTGATCCGCGCATGAAGGAGCGCAAGAAATACGGGCGCAAGGGCGCTCGCGCGCGCTTCCAGTGGACGAAGCGATAACCACAGATGACACAGAATTCCACGGAGACACAGAGAAAGCCTCGAAGAGCCGTTTCCGTGCTTCCGTGGCGCTTCCGTGGTTTCGTGGACTGTGATTCTGTGATAAGATGATGATTCAACCTCATAGATGTCAGACGTGCGAGTGGCCATTGCCGGCGCAACCGGCTACGCCGGCGAAGAGCTCATCCGGTTGCTCCTTACCCATCCAACGGTCCAGCTTACCTGCCTGGCGGCCTCAGCCAAGCGGGAACGCCCGGTCCCTGCCTCAGAGCTTTATCCCCGATTTGCCCGCCGACTCGACCTCGCGATAGAGTCGTTGGACGTTGACCGCCTCGCCCGGTCCTGCGACATCGCCCTGCTCGTCCTGCCGCACGGGATGTCGATGGACCTCGTCCCCACGTTGCTCAAAGCCGGACGGATCGTCATCGACCTCGCCGGCGACTTCCGATTGAAGGACCCCGCGATCTTCGAGCGCTGGTACGGCAAGACCCATACGCAGCCCGCGCTATTGCAGGAGGCGGCCTACGGGCTGCCGGAGCTTGAGGCCCGGACGATCCGCGAGGCCCGGCTGATCGCCAACCCCGGCTGCTATGCGACGGCGGCCATTCTGGCCTGCGCGCCGCTGCTGCGCGCCGGGCTCGTGGAACGTGACGGGATCGTCGTCGATGCGAAGTCGGGCCTCACCGGCACCGGCCGCAAGGCGGAGCCAGACTTGTTGTTCGCCGAGATGAACGAGAATCTCTGGGCGTACAAGGTCAACGCGCATCAACACGCCCCTGAGATCGAGCAGGCGCTTGCCGCGTGCGGGGCTGACGGCGCCGTGTCGCTGTGCTTCGTGCCCCACGTCGTCCCGCTCAACCGGGGAATCTTCTCGACGATCTATCTCCGGCTGAGCCGTGACGTCACGCGCCAACAGGTGGAGGAGGCCTACCGTAACGGCTACCGTCAGGCCCCCTTCGTTCGGCTGCGACCGGAGCACCAGTGGCCGAGGATCCGCGACGTCGAGGGAACCAACTACTGCGACCTGGCCTTCCTGGTCGATGGCCCCCGGCGGCGGCTGATCGTCACGGCTGTCCTCGACAATCTCGTGAAGGGGGCCGCGGGACAAGCCGTCCAAAACCTCAACCTGCGGATGGGCTGGCCTGAGACGACGGGGCTCCTGTCATGAAACACCACGGGACATTGCGGATTGCGGATTGCGGATTGCGGATTGATCAAGAACTGGAAATCCGAAATCCGAAATCCGGAATCCGAAATTCACGTTGGTCTTTTGGTCGCGAATGATGAACTGGATCCCAGGAGGGGTGACGGCGGCAGCAGGGTTTCGAGCTGCAGGCGTCAGCGCAGGGATCAAGCGGGGCCGGAAACCCGATCTGGCCCTCATCGTCTCGGATGCCCCGGCCGCCGCCGCCGGCGTCCTGACGACGAACCGGATCCTGGCCGCGCCGGTTCTGATCAGCCGGCAACGGCTGCGGCGCGGCGTGGCGAGGGCGATCCTGATCAACAGCGGCTGCGCGAACTGCCTCACCGGGGCGGCGGGCGGCGAAGATGCGCGTGCCCTGGGTCGAGCCGCGGCGCGCGCGTTGGGGCTTAAGGAGCGGGACATCCTCCTCGCCTCGACCGGCATCATCGGCAGGCGGCTGCCCGTTCCCAGGATCCTCCGGGTGATCCCACAGCTCGCGCAGGCGCTCAGCCGGAGGCACCATGAGGCGGCGGCCCAAGCCATCCTCACCACCGACCTGCGCGGCAAAGAGGCCGCTTTGGAGACGACGATCGCCGGCCGGCGGTGCCGCATCGGCGGCATGGCCAAGGGCGCCGGGATGATCGCCCCGTCGATGGCGACCATGCTGTGCGTCCTGACGACTGACGTGGAGATCGCGCCAGAGCTCCTGCGCCGTCTCTTGCGGGAGGCCGCCAGCCGGACGTTCAACCGAATCAGCGTGGACGGCGAGATGAGCACGAACGACACGGTCTTCGCCCTGGCTGGCGGGCGCGCGCGGGTTACCATCCGCGCCAGCAGCGCCGGCTCCCGTCGATTCGCCGCGATGCTCCAGGCGCTCACGCAGCGGCTGGCGACGCTCATCGTGGAGGACGGCGAAGGGGCGGCGCGCCTCATGGAGGTGGAAGTCCTCGGGGCTCGGACGGACGATGAGGCCCAGGCCTGCGCGCGCCAGGTCGCCTGCTCGCCGCTGGTGAAGACCATGCTGGCCGGCGGCGATCCCAACGTGGGCCGCATCGCGGCGGCGGTCGGGGCCTCGCCCGCGCGTTTCGATCCATCCGCTCTTGAGGTGGCGATCGGCTCCACGCCGGTGGTCTCCGGCGGGGTGGCGCTGCGGGTGGGCAAGTCGCTCGCCCGCGCCCTGCTGAAGCCGCCGCGCGTGACGGTGCGAATCCACCTGCACGCCGGCCGCGGCCGCGGCCGGATGCTGACGTGCGACCTCACCGAGGCGTACGTCCGCATCAACGCCCGTTATCCGACATAACTCAAGGAGAACCAAAAAGGTAGGCAGTAGTCAGTAGGCAGTAGTCAGTGGGCAGTGGACGGATCACTGACTACTGTTGACTGATGACTGACTACTCCGAGCGCAGCGAGGTTATGGAAGAGTCGATTCGAAAAGCTGATATCCTGATCGAGGCGCTGCCGTATCTCCAGGCCTTCCGCGGCAAGGTCATCGTGGCCAAGTACGGCGGCAGCGCCATCGACAATCCGGCGGCCATCCGAGGCATCCTGCAGGATCTGGTCTTCCTCAGCGCCGTGGGGATCCACCCGGTGCTGGTGCACGGGGGCGGGCCGATGATCACGCGCAAGCTCTCCGCGGCCGGCAAGGGGACCGCGTTCATCGACGGGATGCGCGTGACGGATCGGGAAACGATGCGCATCGTGAGCCGGGAGTTGGACGCCGTGAACCGCCGCCTGACCGCCCAGGTCAAGACGCTGGGCGGGTGTGTTGATGGCATCACCGCGCATCGAGGCGTCATCGTCGCCCGACCCCATCCCCGCGCCCACCAACTGGGCTGCGTGGGCTCCGTCCAGACGGTGCGCACCGGGGCGCTGCGCGAGGCGTTCCTGCGCCAGGCCATCCCCGTCCTGTCGCCCGTCGGCAAGGGACCGGATGGCCGGCTGTACAACATCAATGCGGACCATGTCGCCAGCGAAGTGGCGGTGCACCTGAAGGCGGAGAAGTTCGTTCTCCTGACGAACGTCCGGGGAATCCTCCGGCAGCCGAACGACGTCAGCTCGTTGATTTCGACCCTCTCCATCCGGGAGACGACGATCCTCCTGGAGCGTCAGGTCATCCAGGAAGGCATGATCCCGAAGGTCAAGGCCTGCATCGACGCGCTGCGGGGCGGGGTGAAAAAAACCCACATCATCGATGCGGCGGTTCCCCATGCGATGCTGCTGGAGATCTTCACGAAGCGGGGGATCGGAACGGAACTGATTCGATAACCGTCTGTCGGTCGATTCCGTCACATCCGTCTAGTCGGTCGGACCGAACAGACGGACCCGACCGAACAGACGGACCTGACCGAACTGACGGACATGACCAGATACTCGACAACTCAAGACGTAATTGACCAGTACGACCGCTACGTCATGAACACGTACGTCAGGAGCCCTCTCGTCGTGACGAAAGGGAAGGGCAGCCGCGTCTGGGACGTCGAGGGGCGCGAGTATCTGGACCTGTTTCCCGGCTGGGGGGTGAGCGGCCTGGGCTATAGCCACCCCTGGGTCCTGGGCGCGATCCGGGGACAGGCGAGCCGCGTGATCCACGTCTCCAACAACTACTACCACCCGCTGCAATGGCGGGCCGCGAAGAAGCTGGTCGAGGTGTCGTTCGACGGCAAGGTGTTCTTCTCCAACAGCGGGGCGGAAGCGGTGGAGACGGCGATCAAGCTGGCCCGCCGGTGGGGGAAGGGCCGCTACGAAATCATCGTCATGGAGCGGTCGTTCCACGGCCGCACGCTGGCCGCGCTCAGCGCCACGGGCCAACCGAAGCACCAGCAGGGCTTTGAGCCGCTGGTGCCAGGGTTCGTCTGCGTGCCGTTCAACGACCTCGACGCGATCCGCGGCGCCCTGACGCCCAAGACGTGCGCCGTCCTCATCGAGCCGATCCAGGGGGAGGGCGGGGTGCGCGTGGCGTCCCCGGAGTTCTTGCGGGGAGTGCGCCGGCTGTGCGATGATCATCGCCTGCTGCTGATCGCGGATGAGATTCAGACCGGCATGGGGCGGACCGGCGCGTGGTTCGCCTACCAGCCGAGCGGGATCCAGCCCGACCTGCTGCTCCTCGCCAAGACGCTCGGGGGCGGCTTTCCCATCGGGGCGGTCGTGGCCAAGCGGGCGGTGGCGGACGTCCTCACGCCGGGCACCCATGCGACGACCTATGGCGGCAACCCGTTGGGCTGCGCCTGCATCCTGGCGGTGTTCGAGGCGATGGAAAAACAGCGGCTCTTGGAGCGGGTGACGCAGCTCAGCGGCCATCTCTTTGCGCGCCTGGAGGCGTTGGCGCAGCGCGTCCCCTTGATCCGCGAGGTGCGGGGCCGTGGGTTCATGGTGGGCATCGAGCTGACGGGCGACGGCCGGCCGATCGTGGAGGCCTGCCGGGCGAAGCGGCTGCTGATCAACTGCACGCAAGGCACGGTGCTGCGCCTGCTGCCGGCGATGACGATCACCCGGGCGCAACTTGACCGCGCCCTCTCAATCTTAGAATCGGTCTTCTCGGTCGATTCGGTCAATTCCGTCAATTCCGTCGGGTCCGTCCGACCGACGAGACGGACCTGACCGAATTGACCGAACAGACGGACTTGACCGAACAGACGGTTAATTGATGAAGCGTGATGTCCTCACCATGACCGACCTCAGCGTTGAGGAGGTTCGCGAGCTGCTGCGCGCGGCGGGCGAGTGCAAGCGGCGTCGCGCCGTGGGACGCAAGGCCCTGGACCGCAACATCGTGGCGCTCGTCTTTCAGAAGCCCTCCATGCGGACCCGCGTGGCGTTCGAGGTGGCCGTCCTGCAGCTGGGCGGTTCGGTCGTCTACCTGGGCCAGGAGGACATCCAGCTCGGCCAGCGGGAGCCGATTCGGGATGTGGCGCGGGTGCTCTCCGCCTACGTCAATGGCATCGTCATCCGGACGTTTGCGCATCGCGACGCCGAGGAGTTCGCCGCCTATGCCCGCGTCCCGGTCGTGAATGGGCTCTCGGATCTCATGCACCCGTGCCAGGCGCTCGCGGATCTGCTCACCATCAAGGAGCAGTTCGGACGCTTCAAGGGCATCACGCTGAGCTACATCGGAGACGGCAACAACGTCCTCCACTCCCTCGTGGAGGGCTGCGCCATGCTGGGGGTCGATGCGGTCGTCGCGACGCCTCCACGCTATCGGCCGGATCGCGCCGTCTGGGAGGGCGCGCTCCGGCTGGCCAAGCGGCACGGGGCCTCGCTGCGGTGGGAGCGCGATCCCCGCGTCGCGGTGCGCGGGGCCGACGTCGTCTACACCGACGTGTGGGTGAGCATGGGCAAGGAAGCGGAGCGCCGGCAGCGCCTCAAGACGTTCCGTCGCTACCAACTCAACGAAACGTTGTTGCGGCACGCCAAGCCGGGCTGCCGGGTGATGCATTGCCTTCCGGCGCACCGCGGAGAAGAGATCACGGACGGGGTGATGGAGAGCGGCCGCTCGCTGGTGTTTGAGCAGGCGGAGAACCGCCTCCACGTCCACAAGGCGCTCCTCCTCATGTTACTCGCAAGGAAAAAATGACGATGACGCTGGAAATTGCGGATTGCGGATTGCGGATTGCGGATTGTTGGGCTTTCCCTTTCACCTTTCACCTTTCGCCTTTCACCTTACGATTGCGATGAGTCGAGTCGTCGTCCTCGCCTACTCAGGCGGTCTGGATACGTCCGTCTGCGTGAAGTGGCTGGCGGAACGAGGGGATCGCGTCATCGCCTTCATGGCGGACGTCGGGCAGGGCGAGCCGCCGGCGAGCGGAGCGAGTCCCGACGCAGGAAGGACGACCGGAGGGGCCGCTGCGATCCGCCGCGCGAAGATCGCCGGCGCCTCCCAGGTCATCGTGCGGGATCTGCGCGCGCAGTTCCTGATGGACTACTGCTGGCCGGCGCTGCAGGCGCATGCGGTCTACGAAGGCCACTACCTGCTGGCGACGGCGCTCTCGCGCCCGCTCATCGCGACCCACCTGGTGGACGTCGCCCATCGAACCGGAGCGCGGGCCGTCGCCCACGGGTGCACCGGCAAAGGCAACGACCAGGTGCGGTTTGAGCTGACCACGAGGATGCTGGATCCCACCCTGCAGATCATCGCCCCGGTGCGGGAGTGGTCGTTTCGCTCGCGGGAGGAGGAGATCGCCTACGCCAAGCGCCATCGGATCCCCATCGACGTCTCCACGCGGCGTCCGTACAGCATCGACCAGAACCTGTGGGGCACCAGCATTGAATCGGGCGCGCTTG
>JAUYPJ010000014.1 GCA_030697665.1 Candidatus Omnitrophota bacterium | reverse complement strand
TGGGAGGCGTCTGAGGGCCGTGGCCATCCCGCAGGCGCTGCCCTGGGATTCCGACATTTATCGCATGCCCATGGCACGCATGAGCGTGGTCACCGGCGACTCGGAAACGGCGCGCCAGTATCGTGTCACGGAGGCGGTCCTGGCTCCTGCGGTGGCCCTCTGTGATGACCGCGGCGTCCGGCATCTGAGCGTTCGCATCGATCACCACGAATACGGCGTGGCGGCCGCCTTGGGCGCGTTGGGGTTTTGGTTCGTGGATGCCACCGTGACCCTCATGCGACCCGTGACCGCGCCGCTGCCGCGCACGCCGCAGGGGCGCAACCGGCAGGCCAGCGCCAGCGACATCCCGGCCCTGCAGCGCGTGGCAGCGTCCGCGCTCGTCTTGGGCCGGGCCTATCATGATCCCGGGTTGTCCTTGGCCGCAAACCGTGAGCTGAACCGCCGCTGGATCGCCAACAATTGCCGCGGGCGCGCCGCGCAAGTATTGGTAGCGGTCGACTCGCAGGGCCTGCGCGGCTTTATCTGTTGCAATATCGACGACGCGTCCAAGGCTCTGCTGGGGTTCGCCATCGGCATTGTGGATCTGATGGCGGTTGCCCCTGCCCACCAGGGGCGGGGAGTGGGCTACGAGCTGCTGGGGGCCGCCTTGCGCTGGTTCGTCTCCCGCGCTGACGTCGTGGAAATTCGAACACAACTCGACAATCGGGTGGGGTTGGCCTTGTACCAGAAGGCGGGTTTTTGCATCCTCTCCAACGGACTAGCCCTGCCAAGCGGGTACACCTTCCACCGGTGGAGGAAGGCATGACCCCTACCAGCAAGGCCGGGAGGGCTCCCCACGTGATCTGTGCGGTGGAAGATGGCTGGCGTGGGATGCGGCTGTTCTCACTTGAGGCCATCAAGCGAGGGGCCCATGTGGCGGTGCTGATCCGCGGGTCCGTGGATCCGCAGCTCTTGGGGCTGATCACGGTGCCAGAAGGCATGACGCTCACGGCGCTCGCGTTCGGCGGCTACAGGTTCCGGGTGGCCCTGCGGCTTCTCCGGGGGGCGTTCCACCAGGTTCCCAAAGCATTTGTCGTGGATAAGCCTCGCACGAAGGCTCTCCTGGGGCCCCTGGCTCGAGCGCTGGGATTTCGGACGCATCGCTTGATTGAGACGCCTGACGGATTTCACTTTGACGCGGCGGCGCCCGCGTTCCTGGGGGCGAGCGTCAAGCGTGCCGGCAGCGGGATGAGTGTATGCGAGTCGCATTGATCTACGAAACCGTCCGACCGGACACCTGGGGGCAGTACTTTCACCGAGCGTTCCACGAGCTGGGACACGAGGTGCGCGCATGGACCTTTTCCCTGGCACCGGAGGTCCCCGAGGGCATGGATCTGTACGTGCGGATTGACGATGGCGATCATTACGAAGATGGGCTTCCCCCGCAATGCCGTCCATCCGTGTTTTGGGTCTCCGATACGCACCTGGAAGGCCCCATGCGCAAGCTGCTCACAGGGGCGCACCAGTACGATCTGGTGTGCTGTGCGATGTTCTGCGGTGCTGAACGGCTTCAGGCGGCCGGCATCCCTGCGGTCTGGGTGGGCGGGGGCGCCTGTGATCCGGCTATTCATCGCCGGATCTCGTGTGAGCGGATCTATGACGTCGGCTTTGTGGGAACCGACGGAGGGTCGCCGCGAAAGTTCTACCTGCAGATTCTTCGTGAGCGGTACCCGGCTCATTGGATCGGAGGTGCCGCGCACACCGACATGGCGCGCATTTACAGCGCGTCGAAAATCGTCTTCAATTATTGTCCGGCCCAGGACACGCTGACAATGCGGTGCTTCGAGGCGATGGCTTGCGGGGCGCTGCTCATGCTCAATGAGGTACCGGGTCACACCCATGAGCGCATGGGGTTGACCCCCGGGACTCACTTCATTCTCTACCGCCAACCACGAGAGTTGCTCGAGCAGATTGATCATTACTTATCGCGCGAGGCGGAGCGCAAGCGGATCGCCGAAGCCGGGTATGAGGAGACGCTCGCCCGGCACACCTACACCCACCGGGTGCAGCAGATGTTAGAGGTCGCGGTCCCGCGTCTCCGGCTCCGTGGTGTGGAGTGCTCAGGGAAGGAGGAATTTCGGGCAACACCCCGCGTACTTTGCGGGCCTCGAATTCGCCAGCCGGGATGTGGTGGTGCTGATCGATGTTGACCTCCAGGACCCTATTGAGTTTCCGTCGAACGTCGGATTTTCAGCGCGATGGATCGCCGGCTGAAGGACCTATTGCTGACGATGCCGGAGCGGGAGCGCTACCTGGTCGCCATGCAAGATGTATCTGGGGTTTCGGGTCGGCTATGTGGACTACAAGCGGGAAGTGCGGCACGCCTGACGGCCCCGTCCCCTCGATCCCAATATGTTGTTCCCAAGCTCCCCCAGGAATTGATGACTCTGCCAGCAGCCTATGAGCTCTCCGTGGTCATCCCTGCGTACAACGAGGAGACCATCATCTGTCAGACGGTCCAGGCCATCACCGATGATTTAGCCGCTCGCGGCATTACGCATGAGATTCTGGTCGTCGATGACGGCAGCACCGATCACACCAAAGAGCAGGTGCAAGGATTGGTGGGACGGATGGGATCCCACCTGCGCCTTGTTCAGACGCATCATCAGGGCAAAGGGGGTGCTGTGCGGAGCGGTGTGCTGGCGGCGCGTGGGGCGTTCATTCTCTTCATGGATGCCGACCATTCGACTCGGATTGAGGAGT
>JAUYPJ010000011.1 GCA_030697665.1 Candidatus Omnitrophota bacterium | reverse complement strand
AGGTGAAAGGTTAAAGGTAAAAGGGTAAAGGGAGAAGCGAGCGGGACATGGGGACAGTCGAGCGAAGGCAACTATCCATGAAAGGTCTCCCCCCGTTACCTTTCACCTTTCACCTTTCACCTTTCACCTCGCCCCTCCCATCACCTCGGCGGATCCTCGTCATTCGGCTGGACCGGATCGGCGACGTGGTCCTCTCCACGCCGGTGTTCCAGGCGCTCCGCCGACAGTTTCCCCACGCGTTCATCGCGGCGATGGTCCGTCCGGCGTGCCGTGACGTGGTCGAGGGTCACCCCGCGCTCGATGAAGTGATCCTGTACGACAAAGACGGCCGCCACCGTCGTCTCACGGAGACGATCCGCTTTGCCCGCCGGCTGCGACGCACGGCGTTCGACACCGCCCTCATCCTGCATCCCACCAACCGCTCGCATTGGATCACGTGGCTGGCGGGCATCCCGGTGCGGATCGGCTACGACCGCAAGAGCGCGTGGCTGCTGACCCATCGGATCCCCCATCGCAAGCACGAGGGCGTCCAGCATGAAGCCGCCTACACCCTGGAGATGCTGCGGGTGTTCGACCCCGCCATCGGGCCTGGGGGGCTCCACATTCCGCCGCCGCCTCCTGAGCCACTGATTCGCATTCACCCGCAGGCCGAGCAGCGGGTGGACGTGCTGCTGGCGGAGGTTGCCATCCAGCCGGCCGATCGGCTGGTGGCCGTCCATCCGTCGGCCAGTTGCGTCTCCAAGCGCTGGCTGCCGGAGCGCTTCGCCGAGGTGGCCGACCGCCTCATCGAGGAGCGGGGCGTGCGCGTGTGCCTGGTGGCCGGCGAGGACGACGTGCTCTACGCGCTGCGGGTGGCGCAGGCGATGCGCCGGCCGGCGGTGAACCTTGCCGGGCGGCTCAGCCTCGGGGAGCTGGCGGCGCTGTTGCGGCGGTGTCGCCTGCTGATCTCCAACGACTCCGGCCCGGTGCACGTCGCGGCGGCGGTGGGGACGACGGTGGTGGACCTCTTCGGTCGCAACCAACGGGGCCTGTCGCCGGCGCGCTGGGGGCCGATCGGTCAGGGGCACGTCATCCTCCACAAGGAGGTCGGGTGCGTGACGTGTCTGGCGCACCGCTGCGACATCGGCTTCCTCTGCCTGACGTCGTTGAGCGTGGAGGAGGTCTATCAAGCGTCGGTCGCGGTCCTCGATCGTCAGTGTCTTAAATCCACCTCGACACCACAGAGGGCACAGAATTCCACAGAGACACGGAGAAACCCTTGAGGAGCCGTTTCCGTGCTTCCGTGGCGCTTCCGTGATTCCGTGGTGTGAACAGGCAATGTAAGGCAGTACCCGATCATCGCGGTGATTGACTTGACGGGCAATTCCCGATTAAATAGCGTCATGCGACAGTCACGCGGCCTGGCGGCGTGCCTGCTCCTCGGTCTCATCGGGGCGGGGCTGTGCGGCTACCTCTTCTATCTCCACCTCGGACTGCTGCGCGGGGAGCTGCTCGGCGGACCGGTCTGCGGCAGCGGGCTGTTGAACTGCCATGCGGTGACCTCGGGCGCCTGGGGCTCGGTGCTGGGGATGCCGCTGGCGCTGTGGGGCCTCCTCGGCTATGTGACCGTCATCGGCCTCTCTCTCGCAGGGTGGCAGTCCGCCGAGTGGGCCGAGCACGCGCTCAGCCTCATCACCCTCCTTGCCCTCCTCTTCCTCGCCATAGATCTGGCGCTCGTGATCGTGATGGTCGCGGTGATCCGCTTCTACTGCGTGTTCTGCGCGCTGACCTATCTCGTCAATGGGCTGCTGCTCTTCATCGCCTGGCGCTCGCTCCAGGGCCCGTGGTCATCGCTGCTGCGGCGGGCGGGGACGGCGTGGGGCGCCCTGTGGTCGTGGCGTCGCACTCCGTCCGCCGGGTTGGTGTGGGGGTTCGTCCTTGTGGGCCTCGCGGGGACGGCGGGTCTGCAGGCCGCGACGCTCTTTGTCAGCCAGGGGCCGTTCGGGAGCGTCCGACGGCAGTTCCTGGAGTTTCTCGCCAAGCAGCCTCGCGTGACGCTGGATGTCCAGGGCGATCCGACGCTGGGGCCGCCTCGTGCCCCGCTGCAGATCGTCGAGTTCAGCGATTTCTTCTGCCCGGCCTGCCAACGCGCCTCCCAGATGAACACGATCATCCTGGCCGGCCACCGGCGCGATGCGGTGTTCATCTTCAAGCACTATCCCCTGGACACCAGCTGCAACGATCGCATCAACCGGATGGTCCATCCCGGCGCCTGTCAGGTGGCCGCCGCGTCCGAGTGCGCCCATCTCCAGGGAACGTTCTGGCCCTTCCATGACCGCCTCTTCGCGCACGGCCGCTCCTACCGGGTGGAGCGCCTTGAGGCGGACGCGGCGCAGTTGGGCTTGGACCTGCCGCGATTCCGCGCGTGCATGGCCTCCGGGGAGGGGCTGGCGGCGGTGAAACGCGACATCGCAGAAGGCGCGCGGGTGGGGGTGAGCAGCACGCCCACCTATGTGATCAACGGGGTGTCGGCGACGGGGGGCTTCAACCCCGCGATGTTCGAGGCCTTCGTCGCAGCCCTGCGGGAAACGGGAGGCTCGTGACACCACGGAGGCCACAGAATTCCACGGAGACACGGAGAAGGCTTCGAGGAGCCGTTTCCGTGCTTCCGTGGCGCTTCCGTGCTTTCGTGTGAACAGGCAATTTAAGCACCAGCCAGGAGGGTGACGATGCGTGGCGAGTCCTTGCGCGTGGGAGCGGTTGCGCCGCCCTTTTCGCTGACGGCGACAGATGGCCAGACACTGAGTCTGTCGGCTCTGCGTGGCAAGCAGGTGGTCCTCTATTTCTATCCGAAGGACGACACCCCCGGGTGCACGAAGGAGGCGTGCAGCTTCAGAGATCACCTCTCCCGCTTCACCCGGCGGGGGGCTGTGGTGCTGGGGGTGAGCCGCGACGACGTCGCCTCTCACCAGCGGTTTACGCAGAAGTTTCGGTTGCCGTTTCCGCTGCTCAGCGATCCCGACGCCGCCGTCTGCAAGGCGTACGGCGTGTTCAAGCAGAAGTCGCTGTATGGCCGCACGTACTGGGGCATCGAACGCACGACGTTCCTCATCGATGAGCGCGGTCGCATCGCCCGGATTTTTCCCAAGGTGAAGGTGGACGGCCACACGGAGGAGATCCTCCACACCGTGAAGTTGCGGCGCGCAGGGAAGGGGGTTACAATACCACCATGAAGGCTTCGCTCCAAGAAGAGCGCCGCAAGCTCCCACGGACCGATGGCCCGCCTCGCTTGACCATCCAACTCCTGCATCCGGACGGGCCGGTCCCTGCCGACAGCGTCAACGTCAGTGGAGGCGGCCTCTGTTTCAGGCTCCGGCGCACCCTGGAGATTCGCTCGCTGGTCCATCTGCTGTTGTCTAATGGCACCGTCTCGGTGCGGGGGCCACGGTCGGTCGAGTGCACCGGCCGGGTGGCATGGGTGGTCCAACGCCTCGACCTGCGCGACAGCCCACCGTTTTTGTACGATGTCGGCGTGGAGTTTGTGGATCCCCCGCCGTCCTTGCGGCAACTGGTGGCCCAGGCGGGAGCCACGCTGGAGCGGTTGAACGCCGCAGATGCGCAGCGAGCGCAGAAGACCATAGCGCCCTGGACGCTTCGCGGCCGATGCTTTGTTCCGACGATCGAGCGCGAGGCGCATCCTGATGAGCCGTGGCATCTGGTGGTGATGGTGGAGGGCGTGCCGTGTTTCAGCGGCCGGTACGCCTCCCAACGCGCCGCGCTAACGGCATGGGAACGCTTTAAACGGCAGCAGGGATGATCCCCCCACCTACCGGAGGCGGCACGGCATGGAGGCCCAGATGAGTCGGACGCGGTGGGGGGAGGCGTGCCGCCTGGCCAGCGGTGCGGCACAAGCTCCTCGTCGCTGGCCGTCCCGCCTTTTGGCGGGGCACCGGCAGGTGGGGGGATGAGCATCCGCATCGAGACGCAGTTGGCGGTCTTCCTCGATAACCGTCCCGGCACGCTCGCCAATACCTGCCAGGGGCTGGCCAAGGCGCAGGTCAACATCCTCGCGCTCTCCATCCTCGATACGGTGGACCACGCCATCCTCCGCATGATCGTCGATAAGCCGCGGGAGGCCGAGGGCGTCCTCTCGAAGATGCACACGACGGTGCAGCGCCGCGAGGTGATCTGGGTGGACGTCCCCCATCAGGTCGGGGTGTTGGCGGGGATCGCGCAACGCCTGGCCGAGGCGGGCATCAACATCGAGTATGCCTACTGCACGGCCTCGACCGCCAATGGGACGGGGGCCCTGGTGCTGCGCACCAACGACCTCGAAGCGACCATCAACGCGCTCAGCTGACCCCAAGGCCGGCTCAGCCCCCCTCCTGCGCTTGTCGCAGTTTGCCCCCGTCAGATATACTCAAACCAGAGCGCCTTATCTTTCCTGTGACCCGAGGAGGATGGATCATGCGCACATGGCGCAGGGGGACGCACCAGCGTGGAATGATCTACGTGATCACCCTCGGCGTCATTCTCTCGGTGACCATGGTCAGCGCCACGCTCTTGATGCGGGGGGTCTCCGAGGCGTCACTGAGTGAGCGGTCTCGATCGCAGCTCGCCGCCTTGCACCTGGCGGATGCGGCGGTCGACCAGGCGGCGATCAATCTGCGCACCCCGAGCGACGTCACGGACGACGTCACGAGCGGCGCCTTGCCGACCGGGACCTTTACGATGGACGCCCCGCCCACCGCCGTCGGCAGCCTCCAGTGGCGGGTGAACACCCACGGCATCAGCGCCCGGGACCCCGCCTTCCCCAGGCACGTCGAGGCGGTCTTCCAGCTCACCCCGACCTCCCTGTTTCAGTTCGCCTTGTTCGGGGACCAGAACGTCAACATCAGCGGGAATGCCGTGACGGACAGCTACGATTCTCGGCGAGGGCCCTACAATGACGGTGACGACGACGATGGGCTCGTGAACGTCGGCCATCGGGGTGACGTCGGAACGAACGCCACCACCCAGGGCGGGGTGGCGGTCAACGGCAGCATCTTCGTGGATGGCCAGGTGAAGGTCGGCCCCAACGTGGCGGATCCCATCTCGGTGGTCAGCGGCTACAACGCGGCCTTCATCACCGGCGGCACCTCCCCGCCGAGCGATGACCAAGATGTCGTGTCACAGCCCCAGCCGTTTCCCCTGTTCTCTATCAGCGTGCCCCAGGGCCTGACGTGCAGCGACCTCGAGGTTCAAGGGCGCAGGACCGTCACGCTCTCTTCAAGCGGGGGGCCGCTGGGAAACGGGACCTACTGCTTCGACGACCTGGACGTGCGGGGGGGCGGCCAGCTCACGGCCGACGGCCCCGTCAAGCTCTACCTGACCGGCGACCTCCGACTCGGCGGCAACAGCTCAAGCGGCGGCGGCGCGAGCGTCGGCGTGGCCGGCGACCCGACGAAGATGGTCATCCTCATCACCTCCACCGGCGCGCGGTTCGAGGGCTCCGTGAGCGGTTCGGCGAAGTTTTACGGCGCGATCTACGGACCTGAGGCGACGTTGACCATCAGCGGGAACGCCGAGATGTTCGGGGCGATCGTCGCCGACGTCGTGAACCTGACGGGCAACGCGGTGATCCACCGCGACGAAGCCCTCACCTCGCGCACCGACTTCTCCAACCAGTCCCGGACCACGCTGATCTCCTGGCGGGAGATCAAGCCGTAGCCTCCGCACAGCCGTCCACAGACCACCGTCCATAGCCCACAGATCAAAACGGCATCAAGTGTGCTCATGTCCTATGGACTGTCGACCGTTGACCGTGGACGAGTGGCGCCGACAGGCGCGCACCTTGACGATGGGCGGGGCCTTCGGTAAGCTGGGGTCATGCGACGCCGCAAGCGGGTTGCCATTTTGGTCGAGGATCTCTACCAGGACCAGGAGGTCTGGTACCCGTACTATCGGCTCCTCGAAGCGGGTGTGGACGTCGTCTTCGTGGGGACGGGCAAGCCGGAGTACAAGGGGAAATACGGCTACCCCCTGAGGCCGCATACCGAGGCGAGCCGGGTGTCGGCTGATGAGTTCGACGGGGTGATCGTCCCGGGCGGCTATGCGCCGGACCTGCTCCGTCGAGATCCCGCGGTCATCCGACTGGTCAAAGATACCCACCGTCAGGGCAAGGTGATCGGCGCGATTTGTCACGCGGGCTGGGTGCTCTGCTCTGCGGACGTGCTCCGGGGCAAGACCGCGACCTGCTTTTCCGCGATTCGAGATGATCTCGTGAACGCCGGGGCCGTCTACGTCGATCGAGAGGTGGTGCGTGACGGCAACCTGATTACCTCCCGCACGCCGGATGATCTGCCGGCGTTCATGCGGGAACTCCTCAACGCCCTCTAAATGGAACCACCCATGCACCGTAACATTCGGGGTGGTTCCATTGACCCCGAGGAGCTATGCGACGAGGGGCTACTCCTCGCTAGCGCTCGGGGTAAATGCGCAATGTTCAATTGCGTTCGTGGGCGCATTTAGGAGCGCCCGCCGGTTCCTCCACGCCGCCGCGTCCGCTCCCCTCGGTAGTCCCCGCTCCCCCACCCCGCACGCTTTGCTTGACGAAGCAACGTGTGCCAGCGGTGTCCCTCCATGAACATCTTGTCATCGGAACGTCACCCCCATGTCATGGGCACCCTGGCACACTGCTCGTCAAGGTGAGGAGGGGGGTTCTCCCGTGCGAGGGCGGACGGGGGGCATGACCCGGTGAGTGAGCGCACCGCCCATTGAGTGACAGGAAGGAGGGGGGTACAATGAGTCGACGAGTGGCAGCGCTGATCTGTGCGATCTGGGGACTTGGGCCGGCCGCCGGGTGGGCGGCGACCTCGGGGCCGGTGTCGGTGAGCGCCGAGGTCGAGCCGATGGAGAGTCTCGATTGTTCGATGGTTCGGTTCGAGTCCGGGGTGGATCAAGGAGAGGTCTCAACGATGGATTTTGGGCAGCTCGATCGTCCCACCAATCCGGATGGGAGTCCTGCTGCGCAGCGTTCGCTGAGACACTTCCAGGTGTTCTGCGGGATGAATACCTCTGGAAGGGCGTATACCGTCACCCAGACGGGCGGGACATTGACCAGCGGATCCGATACGCTTCCGGATGGAGCGTGGATCTTCACACCGCTCAATGGCGTTGGCGGCAATCCCTCAGAGCCGTTGCCGTCCGGATCGACGGTGGGAACCCAGGGGACCGCCGCTTCAACGGATACGCTCTGGTATCGCTCCGATGCAGGCGGGGCAGGGACCACCATTTCATCCACCTATGGCATCACGAACGATGCCGCGAATGGAGCCACGGAGTTCGTTCCACCGGATCAACCGGCAGGAAACTATTCGACGACCGTCCTCTGGACCCTCACCGTCAATCCGTGAGGGCCATTGACACCCCATGCCAAAGAGCCTGCGCGTGTGGGGCGGCCTCCTCGGGCTGTGGCTGTGGGCCGGGCAGGCGGATGCCGTGAGTCTCAGCACGAATCGGCCCACGGTGAAGCACATGCTGGCTCCCGGGGAAGCAATCCAAGGCTCCATCGAGGTCGAGAATCACAACGCCCGGCCGCTCAGCGTGAAGGTCTACCTCGAAGACTGGCGCTACAGTGACGCGGGCGATGGAAGCAAGGAGTTCGCCGTCGCGGGGAGCCTACCCAGATCGTGCGCAGGGTGGGTGAATGTGTTTCCTCAGGCGTTGGAACTGCCCGCCCATGGTCGCGGGGTGGTGGATTACACCATCCGGGTCCCCCAGGGCCAGCCGCTGGACGGGGGCTACTACGCCGCGTTGTTCTTTGAATCCACGATTGCCGAGGGGCCGGTCCAGGGAACAGGGGTCAGCGTCAGGTACGCCGCCCGGCTGGGGAGCCTGGTGCTCGTGGAAGTGAACGGCACGGGCAGGCACGAGGGCCGCCTGTCGTCCCTCAGCGTCAAGGAGCCCACGGCCTCTTCCCCCCTGACGATTCACGCCACGCTGGCGAATGAAGGCAATCTCTCCTTGGCCTGTGACGGCTCGTTTCACATCGTCGCCCCAGGCGATCTCATCATGGGACGAGGGGACCTGCCGCACCGCTACGTGTGGCCCGGCGTGTCGGCGCCGATCACGACCGAGTGGCGGGGCTCCGTGGAGCCTGGGGCGTACACGGTGGTCATCACCTATGACTGCGGGGAAGGCCTGATCTTGGTTGAAGAGGCGCCGTGGGCTGTGCCGTGATGGGCGCAGGGCCCCTCAGCGAGTGGCGTACCGAGTTGACGGTGTTGAGCGTGGCGGTGTGCTGGGCCGGTGTTGCCGCGGGGGTGGATGCCCAGGAGACCGATGCGTTCGGGCGGGCATCGAAGCGGGTGCTGGAGCTGGTCGTGGGTGAGCGCCAACGGCTCAGCGTGGCGGGGATTCAACGGGTGCTGGTCGGCCACCCGGAGCTCTTGGACGTTCAACGGGTCGGCTCAGACACCGTGGTGCTGCGCCCAACAGCCGCGGGACGAACCTTTCTGCACCTCTGGGGCGCGGAAGGTCGGGTGTCCCACAGTGTCCGGATCCTGCCCGTGCGTCCGCTCATGGTCGCCCGCGAGGCGGCCATTCACGAAGCGGTCGAGCATGCCAAGGCGCTCACGGTCGGCTATCAGGTCAATTACGAGCTCACCCATCAAGGCCCCACGTTGTCAGAGACGGACCTGACCACCACCACGATTTTCCGCCACGTGATCACCCACCAACTGGAGACTCCTGTGGGCGAGACCTCCTCGCGGGTGGAGTTCCAGCGCGTCAACGCGTTTGAGGATCTTGCCACGTGGTGGGTTCGACTCGCTGACGGGCACCTGGGGCCGCTCCAGGATCTGCGCCTCACCGCCGGCGATGCGACCCTGCCGTTTGGCCAGGGGTCGTTCGCCGCGCCACCCTTCAGCTACCGCGGCGCCACACTCGACTATCAGGGTCTTGCGCCGTGGCGTGTTGCGGCGGCGTGGGGTCAGGAGCGGGTCGGCACGTTTGGCCGGCCGACCACAGGGTTCGACGCTGATCGAGACGCGTTCCTGTCAGGGGTCCATCTCGGGTTTGACCCTCCCGCGTCATGGTGGAGCGGCTCTGCCACCGCCCTGCTTGGTTTTGGAGAGGACCGGGGAGTCACGCAGAGTTCTCAGGTGGTTGATCTGAGAGGCCACCTGAAGCTGCGGGAACCCTGGTCCGTCGACCACGAGCTGGCCGTCAGCGAACAGGCCGTCGGGTATACGATCGGATCTTCATGGCACGCCCCGCATCAGGCCGTTCGCCTGTCCTATCGCGACGTCGCTGAGGAGTTCCAGACCATTCTAGGCCCCAGCGCAGATCAGGGAGAACGAGGGCTGCTCCTGGAGGCGCGCCGACGGATCACCGAGCAGCTCTCCCTTCGAGGACGGGCCGACCTGTTTCAGACGCGGTTTCTGGAGAATCCAGCCGAGCCGGGGGCCTTCAATCTTGACGCCGATCTGGACGTCGACTGGCGCCCCTGGGACCAGACGCAGCTCTCCAGCTTTGTGAGCCGACAACGCCTGCTCGGGACGCTGGCCCCGAGCGATACGCTACGGATGGGAACCTCCCTCATCCAGCGCCTTCCGGCGGGCGTGGTCGTTCCGGGGGTCCGCAACATCGCCTTGTCAGGTCGAGTGGAGCATCAGGAGACCCGGAACGTCACCTCGCCGTCCCTGGATACGGACCAGGAGGTCCTGAGCCTCGGGCTGTTCGTTCCCTTGTTCTGGGGTTTCAGCGCGAACGTCGGCCACCAGTGGCATTTTCTCGAAGAGACCCTGACGGGGGCGCGGACGCGCCCGCGCCGATTCACGACGGGTCTGACGCACGTCTCCAGCCCTGGAGGCGGCCGATGGCGCTTGCGCGGGCGTTTCGCCTACGAGGAGGAATCCGGGACCCAATCAGTCCGCAGCATCCTCGTCGGCCAAGATCGGGTCGTCTGGGAAGCCGGCATGGACTATCGGCCGTCATCGTCGGTCGAGGGGTTCGTGGATGGGCGCCTTGAGATGGTGCATCCTGAGCGAGAAGCGGCGGATCGCGTCGAGATGGCGATCTTCACCG
>JAUYPJ010000146.1 GCA_030697665.1 Candidatus Omnitrophota bacterium | reverse complement strand
CAACCGAGTTGCAAGGAAGGTGCAGAGACTAAGCGCCCGCCACCTGTACCCCTCATTGGGGATGGTGAAGAGATAGTCCAGGCCTTGCGGAAACGCAGGGGCATCCTGTAATCAGCATGTCGCAGGTTCGAGTCCTGCCCGGGGAGCCAGTTTGATGTCGGCCACGACTTCGTGCTCTGGCTGTCGGTGCCCATCGCAGTCAGGACGGAGCGGGCCGGGCAAAAGAAGGTCTACCTGAGCTTCACGCGCGAGCCGATCTTCGAGCTCGCCGAAGCCCAGGAAGAAGTCGCGGGAAGCGTTGCCTGACGCTTCCCGCTCTTCTTTTGTCCGGCCAACACGGAGGGTGGCCGATGAGGCAGAGGCGGGGTGTTCTGGCCGTGGCGTGCGCCGCGGCCTTTTTGTTGGCTGGAGCGCCGGCTTGGGCCGGCGAAGTCCACGTCTACACGGATCGGGAGATCCGGGAGGCGCTGCTGGAACTCCTAAACGGAGCGCAGCGCTCTATCGACGTGGAGATGTACGTCCTGACGGATGATGAGGTCGTCACCGCCTTGGAACGGGCGGAGGCCCGCGGCGTCCAGGTCCGGGTAATCCTGGATCCGAACCAGTCGAGCAATCAGAAGCACGTGGAGCGCCTTAAAGTGCACGGCGTGGAGGTCAAGTGGTTCCCCGTCAACAAGCCGGCGCAGATGCATCGGAAGCTCGCAATCGTTGATGGCAAGCGCCTGTTCGCCGGCTCAGTCAACTGGTCCTACAACGGGCTGGCACGGAATGAGGAGCTGATGCTCCTGGTTGAAGATGCGGAGATCGCCAGGAAGCTGGATGAGATCTTCGCCGGGGACTGGTATCAATCGTGGCTTGGCCACCAGCCGGAGTATTGATGATGGACCAGACGCAACAGACCGAAGAGATCCTGGTGACCTGCTACCGCTGCGGCCAACCCATCCTGCTGGGCCAGGGCCGCTACAACGTCTTCCCAGGGGAATCCTACTGCTCGTGGACGTGTCTGCAACAGACCCTCCCGCACATCGCCGAGGCGATCCGGCTGTTTGTGGACGCGTCGCGTCCGGTGGACTGATCCGCAGCAGCCGCCCCGCTTCGCGGGGCGCGCCCCTCGCTCGGCAGCCCCGCACGCAAATTGCATTCGTGAGGTCGTGCAGTAGCTACCGTTGGATAATGGGATGATGTTGTCGGTTGAACGAGGGCGAGCGCCCAATAATGGGGGCGCTCGCGATAATCAACGGAATAATGTTTGGCGTGCCGGACTCGTGACGCTGCCACACAGGCTGCCTCGCTCGTTGCGCCCAGCCCGCCGGCCGCCGTCTTAAACTCTCCTGTCCCGTCGGGCTGGGGCTGCTGCTTCGCCCGCCTCCTCTCCTCGCTTCGCTGACCCCTCGAATCCAGCCACCACCACCCGCCTGTGGGCGGGTCGTGGTGGCTGGGCAGCCCTCGGCATTCAACGCTCGCTGACGCTCGCGTTCAATGCCGTGGCTTCGCCACCGGGCTGCCCCTCTGCCATGGCTCGCCTTGTGGGCAAGGCGCACCGTGGTGCTGCGTCGTGACGCCTCAGCCCCGCGCAATTCACCTCCCGGCCTCCTCTTGCGCGGTCGCTCGTGGTGAGTCGGGCAGGTCGTGCCACACGATAAGATCGGGCTCGCTCCCCGCTCGCCACAGCTTCCATACGGGCTGATTTCCTCCTGCTTCACGTCTTTTTCCTCTGCGCATCTTCCCCCCGCTTCCTGCCCAGGCTCCTGCGCCCGACGGTCTTCCTGCCGTGCGAGGGCGATGAACAATCCTCCGCATGTCGCCAACCGCTCAACATCGCACGCCGACGGCGGCAGCACGACAAACACCTACCGCCGCCGTCGTCGCGCTCGTTGGGCGAAATGCGGAGGATTTTTAATCGCCTGCGGTTGCAGGTGCTCACGCCTCACCCCGCTCGCCGCCTGGTTCCGCTGCTCGTCGCCTCCTCCTGCCCGCCTTCTGCACGGCTGTCTCTGCCAGCCTCCCGCGCTTTTCTTCGGCGGGGCCTTTAGGGTCGCGCCCCCGCCGCCCTGCGCCAAAAAATCGGTATCCCACCGAGATGTTTCGTCCCCCCAGCACTAATTCGTCGGGCTGGTAACACGACGGCGAATTAGTGCTGGGCCTGCGGCGCTTCGCGGGGCCCCAAACATCTCGGCGGGAGCCCTCCGATTTCACGCTTCGTCGCTGCGCTCCTCGCTGCCTCGCTCCGCTCGGTTTGGCTTGGGAGGCGGGCCGGCCCCGCCTTTGTTGAGAAAAGCGCGGGAGGCCAGCATGGCAGAGACAGCACACAGTCAGGCAGGCAGGGCGCCAGGCGGCGCCTCGCAGCGCGAGCGGGTGTGGCACCCGCTCCACCGCTGCCCGGAGTGCGGCTCCTACAGCCGGATTGTCCGCCGTCCGACGGGCGAGGTCTACCTCGCCTGCAGGGATCGGATCGAGTGCGGGTATCAGGAGGCGTTGGAATAATGCGCGCCCTCCTGTGTTGGGTCGTTGGCCACCGCTGGCAGCGGGCCGGCTGGTGGCTGCGGCCGGACGGCTCGCAGCGGTCGCTCTGGCGCTGTGCGCGGTGTGGCGTCGCGCGCCTCACCCGCACCGCACAGCTCGGCGGGAGGCGCTGATGCTGCGCTGCGGGCTCTGCCGGCAGCCCGCCGAGGGCCTGAGCCGCTACGTCGTCGCCGGGCACGCCGGCCTCATGGTCTGCGCGCGCTGCTATTCGGCGCTGGTGCAGCGGGAGCATCAGCCCTACGCGAAGGCCACGCAGCGGCTCTACCGCCGACTCGGGCTGGTGGCGCGGAGGGGGCGATGAGCGCTGAAGCCCCCGTCTTCCGGCTCCTCGACACGGTCATCCGCCTGTGGGGGGCGGGCAGACTCATCGTGACGCGGTCGCTCCGCCGTCCCCATCAAGCGGCGGCACGGGTTGCGCGCCAAAAGGAGGTGAGGCGACACGGGCGCAGCTTCAGGTGGCACGACGGGAGGTATGGCGTTTCAACCAGACAGTGGACACAACACAGGAGGGTTTTCGCAATGCGGATCTTGGCGAACTACGGCTACAAGGCGAACGGGGACATGTACTCCGTCACCTTCGAGACGATGGGCGACGTGCCCTCGGCGCATGCGCCGCAGGCGGTGGATGAACTCTTCCGCCTAGCGAAGGAGGCGGTCCAGCGGCAGCTGGCGGGTATCAAGCCGTCGCCGCAGCCCGCCACGACGGTCACCGTCCCGCAACCAGTGGCGACCCCGCCGGCGGCTCCGGCCAACGGGAACGGCCGCAAGCCGCAGATCAAAGACCCCACCCTGCCGGCCACCAGCAAGCAGCTGGGCCTCCTCAGGCGGCTGGCCCGGCAGAAGGGCAAGCGGTTCGATGACTTCACCGACCTCACGATGGGTGAGGCGTCGGGGAAGATCGAGGAGCTCATGGCGCTCTGATCCCAGAGCGCCTCACCAGGGCCCCGGCGGCTTTTCCCGTCGGGGCCCGGGAGGGCCTTCCAATGATTGACCATCTGTCCGTCAGCCAGGTTAAGCTCTACCTCTTGTGCCCGCTCAAGTATTTCTACCGCTACATCAAGCGCCTGCCAGCGCCGCCATCCAGCGAGCTCACCCTGGGCCGCTCCGTCCACGCGGCCCTAGAAACCAACTTCACGCAGAAGATCGCCACGCAACAAGACCTGCCCTTGAGCCACGTCACCGACGCCTTCAGCGACGCCTGGGAGCAAGAAGCCAAGGAGACGGCCTTTGACGAGGACGAGAAGCCCGGGCAGATCAAGGACGAAGGGATCAACATTCTTGGGGTCTACCATCCCACCGTCGCCCCCACCATCCAGCCCAAGGCGGTGGAGCAGCCCTTTGAGCTCACCTTCGCCAACGTCCCCTATACCTTCAAAGGCAAGATCGACCTGGTGGACATTCAGGATCGCGTCATCGACCACAAGACCACCAAGCGCGCCCCCAGCCCTGAGCAGGTGGCGCAGGACCTCCAACTGACCGCCTACTCCCTGGCGCATCAGACCACCCAGGGCCAGCCGGAGTCGTCGCTACGTCTCGACGTCGCGGTCCGCACCAAGACTCCGAAGATCCTCCAGCTGGAAACCACCCGCCAGCCAGCCGACCACACCCGTTTCCTTAAGCTCCTGGGCTACGTCGCCAAAGGGATCCAGTCCAGCCTGTTCTATCCCAACCCCAACTTCACCTGCCCGAGTTGTCCCTACCGGAGGCATTGCGACGCCTGGCAAGACGTGTGAGTAGCGCCATCAGCTTCATTGGTGTCCACTTGTTGAGTGGGGACAACTGCCTAGCTTGACAGGAGTTATAGCTCGTTATATGCTAGCGATGAATCCATGCCTCAAGACCTCATTGACCAGCTCAATACCTACCGCCTTGAACACAGGCTCAGCCAACCGCAGCTCGCCAAGAAGCTCGGCGTCACCTTCCAAACCGTCAACCGCTGGCTCAATCGCCACATGAAGCCCGGCCAGATCCACGAGTATCACATCAAGAAGATGCTCTCTGCGAATCGCTCGGAAAGGAAATATCCTCCGCCCAATGCCCAAGCTCTCTCTCGCCAAGCTTGAACGTCACCTCTACGCGGCCGCCGATCGGCTTCGCCAAGAGGGCTTAGATGCCGCGACCTACAAGGACTACATCTTCGGGATGCTCTTCCTGAAGCGCTGCTCCGATGTCTTTGACGCCGAACGCGAAAAGATCGTCGGCCGCAAAGTTGAACAGGGCATGGTCAAGGAGGAGGCGGAAACCGAATACGGTGAGAACGCCGACTACTACGACGGCTTCTTCGTCCCCGAGCGCTCCCGCTGGCGTTACCTGCAAAGCCGCCTGAGTGACGCATCCGGACCCTATGGCAGCATCTTGGACAAGGCCCTTGGCGCGCTGAGTGAGGCGAACGAGTCGCTCGAGCATGTCCTCGACCACATCAGCTTCATGCGCATGCAGAGCAACAAGCGGATCGTCTCCGATGACGCCTGCAAGGACCTGGTCCGCCACTTCAGCCGCTATCCACTACGCAACGAGGACTTCCAGTTCTCCGATCTGCTCGGCTCGGCCTACGAGTTCCTCATTAACATGTTTGCCGAGTCGGCGGGTAAGAAGGGCGGGGACTTTTTCACACCGCGCGACGTGATCCGTATGATGGTGCGCATCCTCAATCCGCGGCCCGGCCTGAGCGTCTACGATCCCACCTGCGGCTCAGGAGGCATGCTCATTATCAGCCGTGAGTTCATCGAGCAGTCCGGCGGAGACCCCACTGACCTGCGCCTGTGCGGCCAAGTGAATGACGCCTCAGCCTGGTCCATCTGCAAGCTCAACATGCTGCTGCACGGCGTGCCGGGAGCCGACATCCAACTCCAGGACACGCTGCTTCACCCCATGCACCGCGAGGGTGGCGAATTGGAGCGTTTTGACCGCGTCATCGCCAATCCGCCATTCAGCCAGAACTACACGAAGAGCAACATGGAATTCCCCGAGCGCTTCCGGTGGGGTTGGTGTCCGACCACAGGCAAGAAAGGCGACCTCATGTTCGCCCAGCACATGCTCGCCGTCTGTAAGCCGGGCGGCATAGTCACCACAGTCATGCCTCATGGGGTGCTGTTCCGTGGCGGCGCGGAGAAGGAGATCCGGAAGAAATTCCTCGAACAGGACCTCATCGAGGCCATCATCGGACTGCCGCAGAACCTCTTCTATGGCGCGAGTATCCCAGCTTGCATCCTGGTCATGCGCCCCAACCTCACCGGCCAGTCGCCTAACCCGAACAAGCCACAAGCTCGCCGCGGCCAGGTGCTGTTCATCAATGCCGATGCCGAGTTCTACGCCGGCCGCGCGCAGAACTACCTACGTCCCGAGCATGTCGAGAAGATCGTCTCGACCTTCGACCGCTTTGAGGACGTGCCTGGCTACGCCCGACGCGTACCACTGGAGGAGATTGGCGGCCCGGCCAATGACTGGAACCTCAATATCCGCCGCTACGTGGACAACTCCCCGCCGCCCGAGCCCCACGACGTGCGCGCCCATCTACAAGGCGGCGTACCCGTGGCGGAAGTGGAAGCGAAGCGGGCGCTGTTCGAGGCGATAGGCTTCGACGCATCCCGCGTCTTCGCCGCGCGGGCAGACGACACCGTTTACTTCGATTTCGCCCCCGCGATCACCGACCGCGCCGCGCTCCGCCCGCTCATCGATAACGATGCCGGAGTCCAGGCCCGTGCCCAGACCCTGCGCGACGCCCTTACCGCCTGGTGGGCGGCACATGCGCCGCGCCTCGCCGGCCTGCCCGCGCGCCGCGACCTTAACGCCGTGCGCACCGATTTTCTCGACACCTTCGTCGCCGCGCTCTCGCCGCTCGCCGTGCTCGACCGCTTCAAGCTCGCGGGCGTCATCGCCACCTGGTGGACCGATACGCTGCCCGACTTCAAGACCCTGCTTGAGAACGGCTTCCCCGGCGTGATCGACGGCTGGGTGGATGCTATTTCCGATGCGGTAGAGGACGATGAGGCCGCTGGCCCCACCTTCGACCCATTCGGCCACAAGCTCATCCGCCACACCATGGCCGACTACCTGGAACAGGTCGCCCAGGCCCGCGCCGACATCGCCCGGCTCAAGGGTAAGAAAGAAGCTTTCGAGCAGAGTAACGCCCCGGACGACGCCGACGAGGAGGAACTGGCCAACTGGAACTACGCCAAAGACCTCGACCGCCAGACGCGCGAGCTGAAGGCCGAGCATAAGGACGCCCTCAAGGACTTCAAGAAGCTGGAGACCGCCGCCGCCAAGGCCCGCGCCACCGACGCCGACCGCCGCGCCACCACGCAGGCCCGGGTCGCGCTCCAGCCCGTGCTCGACCAGCTCGCACAAATCGAAGCGGCGCTCGCGCCCTACGAGCAGATGATTAAGACCGACCTCGCCGCGGCTCGTGCTCGCTATCGCGAGCTGACCGCTGCCTTCGTGGACGAGCTCAAGGCCCGTTGCGCCGTGATACGCGACGACGGGAAGCGCACCCTCGTGCTCGAACTCTTCGCACAGGATGTGCAGGCCGGGCTCGATACCGCCGTGGGCGAGAAGCGGCAGGAATTGGTGCGCTTCATCGAAGGGCTATGGGGCAAGTATCGGGTAACGCTAACCGCGTTGAGCGCCGATCGTGGGGCGCTAACCAGCACCCTCGATAACCTCGTCGAGAAATTGGGGTATTGATGAGTGAGACGCCACGCCACTTTCCGAAGGCACCGCTTGGCGCAGTGCTCAGCTTGGAGTACGGATCAGCGTTGCCGGAGGCGCTGCGCACAGGCGTGGGTTTCCCCGTCTTTGGGTCGAACGGGGTTGTTGGACGGCACTCACGCTACTTGATCGAAGGCTCTGGCATCGTGGTGGGCCGTAAAGGGTCGGTTGGGCGGGTATGCTGGAGTCCTGAGCCCTTCTGGCCGATCGATACTGCCTACTACGTGGTGCCGAAGGACGGAGCATCGCTGCGCTGGATCTACTGGCTTCTCAGCTTGATCAATCTCAAGCGCCTCGATGCCGCAACTGGGGTCCCTGGACTCAACCGTAACGACGTCTACGAAGTCCAAGCGCCACTGCCAGATCCACCTGACCAATCCCGCATCTCGGCGGTGCTGGACACGGTGGACGACGCGATTGCAAAGACGGAGGCCGTGATTGCGAAGCTCAAGCAGGTGCGCGCTGGCCTGCTCAACGACCTCCTCACCCGCGGTCTCGACGACCACGGCCAGCTCCGCGACCCCATCGCCCACCCCGAGCAGTTCCAAAACGCCCCGCTGGGGCGGATTCCAAGGGAGTGGACGGTAACGCGCCTTGGCGATGTGGCTCGGATTCGGCGGGGTGCTAGCCCTCGGCCTATCGACGACCCGCATTGGTTTACCGATGTTGGTCCTGGGTGGGTGCGCATCGCAGATGTCACACGCTCATCGCATCGACTGCTGGCCACTGAGCAGAGACTCTCGCCGTCTGGCGTCGAACGCAGCGTGAACGTCTACCCCGAGCAGGTGCTGATGAGTATCGCAGCGACCGTCGGGCTGGCGATTGTTTGTGGGATGGAGGCGTGCATTCACGACGGGTTCGTAGTGTTCGATCAGCACGAGGGAGGCGTCACGCCTAACTTCCTTGCAATGCTCCTGAATCACAATCGCCAGAGGATCGCGCTAGCTGGTCAGACAGGAACGCAAGCAAACATCAACACCGCCATCGTGGAGCAGATTGTCGTCGCACTGCCTGGTATTCCTGAGCAAGAGCGGATCCTTGCGGCTATCGGCTCGGTCAACAACGACATCGATGCTGAATCCGGAGTCTTCGGAAAGCTGAACGCTCTGAAATCCGGCCTCATGACCGACCTGCTCACCGGCCGCGTCCGCGTGCCGGATTCGCTTTTCGCCACGGAGGGCGCTCCGTGAGTAAGATCCAGTGGGAATACGACCTCGTCGAGAAGCCCTTCTGCCAGCAGCTTGAACGCATGGGCTGGCAGTGGATCGAGGGCGATCCCGATCTGCCGGAGACGACCGAGCGAACTAGCTCTCGTGAGGTGCTGCTCAAGGGCCGGCTCGCGGCGGCGCTGCGCAAGCTCAACTTGCGTGACGGCCAGCCGTGGCTGGATGAGGCGCGCATCGCCCGCGCCATCCGCGATCTGGAACAGGCAGCCGGTCACCGGCTGATGGAGATCAACCAGTCGGCGACGGAGTTGTTGCTCAAGGGGACCGTGGCCGACGGCCTATCAGACTGGAACCAGGGACGCCCGCAGCCGGTGCGGTTCATTGATTTCGAGAGTCCAACAAACAACGACTTGCTCGTCATCAACCAGTTCAAAGTAGAACTAACGAGTGGGCGCGGCCATGTCATCCCGGACGCCGTGCTGTTCGTCAACGGTATCCCGGTGGTGGTGACGGAGTTCAAGAGTCCCGGCACCCAGAACCCGTTGCAGGAAGCTATCAACCAGCTCCTGCGCTACTCGAATCAGCACAAGGAGCTGCTTCCCACGCTCTACACTGAGAACGAGGGTGTGGAGCGGCTCTTTCACACCAACCAGCTCCTCCTCGCCAGCAACTTCTTTGAGGCTCGCGCGGCCACCATCGGCGCGCCGCCGGAGGCGTATCTGGAATGGGCGGACACCAGCCCGGTGCCGCTGAGCACAGTGGCGGAGGAGTTGGGCGTCCTATCGGCCTCACCTGAACAGGTTGAGGCGGCGCAGGAACTGGCAACGCTGGGGCCGGAGCAAGCCGAGCGCGCCGGCACCCCGCTCTTTTATCGCAAGCCGGAGCAGCGCCCCGCCCCGCTCCGAGGTATGGGTGGTACGCTACACAGCCAGCAGATTCTCGTAGCCGGCATGTTGCGTCCGGCGCACCTGCTCGACCTGATCCATAACTTCACCGTCTTCCAGCAGGTAGACGGTAAGACGCGCAAGGTGGTGGCGCGCTATCAACAGTTCCGCTCCATTCACAAAGCGGTGGCGCGCCTGCAGGAAGGTCGTACCCTCGCCCGGGGCGCAGCCCGAGACGAGCGGGGAGGTATCATCTGGCACACACAGGGCTCGGGCAAGAGCCTCGGCATGGTGTTCCTCGTGCGCAAGATGCGCATGGTCCAGCGGCTCAACCGCTTTAAGGTGGTGGTCATTACCGACCGCACCGACCTCGAAAGGCAGTTGCGCGAGACGGCGCGGCTTTCCGGGGAAACGCTGCGCCCTGATGATAACGACGCAAAGTTGCGCGAGTCGCCGACGGCGCGCACCCAGCGCATCCTACAGGAAACGACACCGGACATCGTCTTCGCCATGCTGCAAAAGTATCAGGACATGGCCCAGCGCGACGCCGCCGACAAGGTAGCGATGACCATCGTCCGCAAGGAAAAGAAACCCGGCAAAGACCAGCTCGTGGTCGAGAGGGAGGTCACCTTCGAGGAGAACATCTACTTCGAGGAGTTTCCGGTCCTGAACGAGTCGGAGGAAATCCTTGTGCTGGTAGACGAGGCACACCGCTCGCACACGCGCAGCCTGCACCGGAACCTGCGGAGGGCGCTACCGAACGCCGCGATCATCGGTTTTACCGGTACGCCCATCCTGAGCAAGGAGAAGACCGAGACCCGCGAGATCTTCGGCGAGTTCATCGACAAGTATCTCCTGCCGGAGGCCGAGCTGGACGGCGCGACCGTGCCGATCTTGTACGAAGGTCGCACGGCGGATGGTCTGGTAAAGGACGCACCTGGGCTGGATGAACTCTTTGAGGACATGTTCCGCGACTACGAACCTGACGAGATGGCCATCATCAAAGCGAAGTATGCGACTGAAAGCGACGTGCTGGAGGCGCCGATGCTCATCGAGCAGAAGGCGTCCGACATGCTCCGACACTACGTCGGTGTCGTGCTACCGGAGGGCTACAAGGCACAGGTCGTGGCCACAAGCCGGCAGGCGGCAGTTACCTACGTCGAGCAGCTGGAGCAGGCGCGGCGGGCGCTGGTGGCGCAGCTGGAAGCACTTCCCGCAGCGATACTGGCGTTACCCGACGACGAGGTGGAGAAGCTCGACGCGAACACGCGCTTTCTGGTCTGTGCGCATCGCGAGCTACCGAAGCTACGGGTGCTGGAAATCGCTGCGGTGTTTTCCGCCAACCATAATGACCCAGAGTCGTGGTGGGACTGGACGGACGAGGACAAGCAGGATGAGCGTATCCAGCGCTTCAAACGTAAGCTCACGCCGGCGAAGACGGACAAGACCGACCCGCTTTCATTCCTCGTCGTCAACAACATGCTGCTCGTGGGGTTTGACGCCCCCGTTGAGCAGGTGCTCTACCTGGACCGAAAGATCGTTGCACATGACCTGATGCAGGCCATCGCGCGCGTGAACCGCACCTGCGGCCAGAAGAAGTGCGGCTATGTGGTGGATTACATCGGGGTGGCGCGGCACCTGAACGAGGCGCTCAAGGACTATGACGGCGAAGATATCGAATGCACGCTCACCGACATCAGCGTGCAACTGCCCAAGCTGCTCGACCGCCGAGCGCGTGCCGTGGCGGTGTTCACCGATCGCGGCATCACCAACCTGCAGGTCCAGGTGAACGGATGCGTACAGTTGCTCGAAGATATGAAGATCCGTGCCGACTTCATCAACAAGCTACGGATGTTCTATGAGACGCTAAACATCCTGGAGCACCGACCAGAAGTCCCCGGCGACGTCTTCCGAGATGCGAAGTTGCTCGGCTTTATCAACAAGGTGGCGGCCAACCTCTATCGCGACCCGGTGCTGAATCTCCTCGGAGTAGCGGAGAAGGTGCGGGCGCTCATCAATGCCCATGTGTCGGCGCGTGGCGTGGACCCGAAGATTCCCCCGATGACCATCACGGACGACGAGTTCGAGAGGGTGCTCCAGGCACAAACCAGCAGCCGCGCCCGTGCCGCGCAAATGCAGCACGCCGCGCGCTACCACATCATCGGTTTCTCCAATCAGAATCCGGCCTACGCGCGGAAGATGAGTGAGAAGCTTGAGGAGATTCTCCAGCGGTTCAAAGACGATTGGGACGCCCTGGAACGTGAGTTGAGGAGGTTTATCGAGGAGTTGAAGCGGGGTGACCGGAATGACTTCCCCGACCTGGATTCTCAGGTGCAGGTGCCGTTCGTCCGACTGGTGTTGGAGGAATGCGGCAAGGACCGGGAATTGACGGAGGCTCAGCGGAAAGCCGCGCTCACGGTCACGCTGGGAATAGTCGAGCGTATCCGTCAGGAAGTACGAAAGGTCGGCTTCTGGAAGAACCAGGCCATGCGCGACCTGTTGACTCGGACGTTGGTGCGGGACCTCGATACGGATGGCGTCTGTCCACCTCACAAAGCACGTGACCTGGCGCAGCAACTGGTCGCGCTCGCCAAGGAGAACCACGAGAACCTCCTGCGGCTATGAACGATACTCTGGAAATTGGCGGTCTCACCTTTCACGTCCGACACAGCCTCCGCCGAAGAACGCTGGGGCTGATGGTCGGTCGTGGCGCGGAGTTGATTCTTAACTGCCCTGTCGATGCTGATGCGCAGAAGGTCGCGAAGTGGGCGCAATCGAAACTCCTGTGGGTGCACCGGCGGTTGGCTCGCAAAGAACAGATGGGAGAAGGGGGCTACATCCCGGAGTTCACGACTGGCGAAAACTTCTTTTATCTCGGGCGAGGCTACCGTCTGAAGGTGTCGAAGCAACAACCAGAATCGCTCAGCTTCGATGGCAACCGGTTCTGGCTACAGAGAGACGCCATGAGCAACGCCGCGAAACATTTCCGCAACTGGTACATTCAACACGGCCGAATGTGGTTGACCGAACGAACGGCGTCATTGGTGAGAAGAACCGGCGTGTCGCCGGCGAAGATCGATGTCCGAGATCTCGGCTTCCGCTGGGGCTCCTGTGGAAAGTCTCTCACCCTCTGCTTCAATTGGCGCTTGCTGCAACTACCGAAACGTCTGATCGATTATGTGATCGTCCATGAGCTGGTCCACCTGCGAGAGCCTTATCATGGAGACGGATTCCGGCGACTTCTTGAACGAGCGTTGCCTGATTGGGAGCAACGAAGCGAGGAACTTCGACTGAAAGGATCCGCGTTCGCAATCCTCTAACTGATCTGGGTCGGCGCAGTTGGAATACCTCCTCGGTTTTCTAAACGGAGAAAATTGATGGCGATAATGGAAGTTACGGCACGACATTTTGCACCGAAGATCGGCAGGAACGACCCCTGCCCATGCGGAAGCGAGAGGAAGTACAAAAAGTGTTGCCTGTACAAGGCGAGACCGCTTCCATCGCAGGAAGAGATGGCCCGCATCATTGAATCGCTACAGCGCAAGAAGCAGAATCTACCAGAACCCCACCTGCATCTCGTTCCGAGCATAGTCTGGGATGGGCGTCGTTGGAGGGCTATTTGGAACACAGTACACTACCGCCCTCTCGATGAGACGTTCCATGAGTTTATTATCTACCGTGTCTTGCTGCCAACCTTTGGAGAAGATTGGCGAAAAGAACAAATGACATTGCCTAAGACTGATAGACATATCCTGATTCGATGGGTTGAGTCTTACAGCGAGTGGAAAAAGCTGCATCAGCAAGAGAACAACAAGGAGGCTGAAAATAGATGGAGTGCTGCGCCAAGCGGGGAAGTGTTAGCCCTCCATCAATTTGCCTATGATGCATATTGCCTTCAGACCATCAACAGACTGCCCGATTTCCTAGTGCATAAGCTCAAGAACGTCAAGGAGTTTCAGGGAGCGCGATACGAAGTGGCGGTGGCTGCCGTCATCGCCCGTGCAGGCTACGAGATCACCTTTCTCGATGAGCAGATCAAAAGTGAGAAGCACTGCGAGTTCATTGCCAAGAACAAATACTCAGGCGAAGAGATTGGCGTCGAGGCCAAAAGTCGAAGGAGGATGGGCGTGATCCACGAGAAAGGCGAATCAGACCCAGAGGATTTGGTAAAGGGAGATGTAGGGCGGCTATTCAGAAAGGCGTGTGCTCAGCGGCCTAACAACATGCCGTATCTGATCTTCATCGACCTGAATGTGATGCCAACGCCCGGCATTCCAACGGAGAAGAAACCTTGGGTAGACGACGTTAAGGCTATGCTGGTTAGATGGGGAGAGCCTTCCTCTGACAATCCGGAACCTTTTAATGCGTTGGTTTTGACCAACTTCTCCTACTACTATGCGGGCAACGCAGGTGATGCTCCGAGGGGAGAATACGTCCTCATCGTTTCGCAGTATCCCCAGTTTCCGTCAAGGGGCTCGGGCGCATTGGGTGAGATTTGGGAAGGCCTCGAACGCTATTCCCATATCCCTCATGAAGTGTGAGCCAGCGGTCGCTCCGATGAGACTGAAACGCCATCGCTCGGCAGCGTCTATTATGAACAAGTCAGGCAGTGCTTCGGAGACGAAGAATTGGAAGTTGTATCAAGAAGAAGCAGCGCGGTTCTTCCGGGAGCTCGGCTGCATCGTAGAAACCGATGCATCTGTCCAGGGTGTGCGAGCGCGACACGATATTGACGTGTGGGTTCGGTTCGCCCGGTTCGGAATTCAGCAGGCCTGGGTGATCGAATGCAAGCTCTGGGATCGTCGCATCCCAAAGGAAAAGGTCCTGGCTCTCAAAGCAATCGTTGAAGACGTGGGGGCTGACCGCGGTATCTTGATCGCTGAATCGGGGCACCAACGGGGAGCCCTGGCGGCCACCTCATCAACAAACATCACCCTCACCGCCCTGAAGGACCTGCGCGAGTCGGCCAAGGCCGAGTTGCTCAGTCTTGGATTGTCGGCGATCTTTGAGCGCTCAGCGCGTCTGAAGCAAGGCGCCCACGATCTGTTCGATCGCGGAAGCTGGAGCCGCGATGGGGAGCTTTACAGCATAACGTCGCGGCCTAAGCCAGGTGTTGATGGCAATTCCGTGATAAGAGCCATCGGCGCCATTGGCCTCCTTCAGATGGGGATTGAGCAGGCGCAGTTGGGTGACTTCCCAGTTCCACTCCGATTTGATGAGTCTGGAGAGAAGGTCATCCGTGTTCAGGACCTCGAGATGTTTGTGACATCTGCCTCCAGCATACTTGACGAACTCGAAGAAGTCTTGGCAAGTCAACGCCCACAGTAGGGAGAGCCCCGGAAACTACCCAAACAACCCCGCCTAGCTGATCTGGGCTGGCACATGTGGAACGTCTGATTTCCGCATTACCGACAAAGGTATGCAGAATTGGTGGATGTTCCAAAGTTGCAGGACTATTATAATGGACGCAGCGCTCACTGAGAGGCTGGCTTCAAGCACAATAGACCGCCTCTATACCTATAGATCAACCAGCCTTCCCATGAGAGAGGACAAGCATGGCGCGAGCAGATCTACTGCTTAATCTTGTGCGAGCAGGGGCGAAGGGTGACCAGACATCATTTCGCAAGGCCATCGAAGCCCTCATCACTGAAGAACGATCCAAACAACATCATATATTGGCAGACCGCCTTGCTGCCCACCTCGCACAGAACGACGGCGGGATCAGTACTTCTCTGTCTGGAGGCGTAAGGAATGGTCAGCCCACAGATCTGTTCCATGAAATCGAATCCGGTCGTCGTCTTCAGGACCTCATCCTCCCAACCTCTGTAGAATCGGCCTGCAAAGAGCTTATTGAGGAGCAGAATCGGGGCGACCTTCTCCGCTCCCACAATCTTGAACCACGACATAGGGTGCTTCTTGCCGGACCTCCTGGAAATGGAAAGACCTCTTTGGCAGAAGCGCTAGCAACAGAACTGGCTGTCTCGTTCTTGATCGTGAGATATGAGGGCGTGATCGCAAGTTACCTTGGGGAAACGGCGGTTAGGTTGGCAAAACTGTTTGAGCAAGTCAGGACACGTCGTTGTGTTCTTTTTCTCGACGAGTTCGATGTTGTCGGCAAGGAGCGTGGCGACATTCATGAAACAGGTGAAATCAAGCGTGTTGTGAGTTCGCTGCTTCTGCAGGTAGACGCGTTACCCTCTTATGTTGTCGTCGTGACGGCTACAAACCATCCAGAACTACTGGACCGCGCAGTGTGGCGGCGCTTTCAGCTTCGCTTGCGGCTGCCTCCACCCACGCAATCTCAAGTCGAGGAGTGGTTCAGGCGGTTTGAGCAGCGTCTCGGCGTTAACATCGGCGACTCGTACAGCATAATTGGGAAACAACTAAAAGGTTTGAGCTTTTCAGAGATTGAGCAGTTTGGTCTCGACGTGCAGCGACGATACGTCCTTTCCCTTCCAGAGGGTGATATCCGGCGAATTATCAGCGAACGTCTAGCGCAGTTGGGGGAACGGTTTACCTTACCCCGGACGAATAAGGATGAAAACCTCAATGCCTGAGCGGCCGCTACTTATCCTTCCCACGCCAGGTCAGCCGGCTTCTCGTTCCAAGAAAACTGGCGGTGGGGCGCCTCCTCATCTACCATCACGAGATAGACAGACACAACGCCTCACCCCATTGTTCACATCGCTTCAGCGGGCGTTTGATGCTCGGAGTGCACGGCTTCGTACTGAAGCAGCTGGACTGTTACCAGAAGAAGTCATTGTGCTCGAGACGGTGGGGGCCGTTGACAACCTCATTGTTGCGGTGAGAGGCATTCCTGGTTTGGAGTGGCTTGGTGAGATCGAAGAAGAAGACATCCCTCCGGATGACGATTTTTTCGTTGCAGCTCCTGATGGGACCGCACGCCTCGACAAGGCGCTTCGCGGACGTGTGTTCCTGGTCTTCACAAATCAGCAGGCACTCCGACAGATGCTCTCACTATGGGAATCATGGAAACAGGGACAGGCGCTGCCCTATGGTTTCAGTAAGTGGACCGACTTATTCTTCAAATTGCGAGATGTGCGGCCTTGGGGAGTTCGAGACCGTTTGGAGGAAACGGGTGTACTCGCAGACTGGCAAGAAAGGGTATCTCATAACGAAGAGGTGATTCCCTGTGAGCTAGAGCTCTGGTTTCGCGGCAGTGCCCAGCGCCGTCAAGCTGCAAGGGGGCGTGTGGCCAACCTGGTATCTGCCCTTCAAGGACAAGTTCTTCATGAGGCAACCATCGAAGAAATTTCGTATCACGCACTGTTGGTGCGTCTGCCGGTGGCCGCTGTGCGGCAAGTTCTTGATCAGGCGGGACGAGATACTGCGTTGGTTCAGTGTGAACAGATCCAGTTTTTTCGAGCAACAGGACAGATGTCCGGTATAGTCAGGGACGATACCCGCTTCTCGGATACAGGTACGGTGCCGACTCCTCCTGATCAACTTGGCGATCCAGTTGTTGCTCTTTTGGATGGTCTTCCACTACAGAACCACCGTCGTCTCGCTGGCCGGTTGACCGTTGATGACCCTGATGGTTATGAACAGCAGTATCCGGCAGTAGAGCGCCAACACGGAACTACGATGGCTTCGCTTATCCTCCATGGTGATTTGGATGCGGGCGAAGCACCGTTGAACCGTCGCCTATATGTGCGACCGATTCTTCGGCCTGATCATCACGCCTGGCGACAACCTCGTCAGGAAACCGCACCGGAGGACAAGTTGCTGATAGATTTAGTATACCGTGCTGTCAGACGACTATTTGAAGGCGAAGATGCTGAACCAGCCGTTGCCCCACAGATCTGCGTAATCAATTTATCCATCGGCATCCGTGATCGGCTTTTCGAGGGCGCGCTGAGCCCTTTGGCACGTCTTTTGGATTGGCTCTCCTGGAAGTATCGCGTGCTCTTCATAGTGAGTGCTGGCAATCACCAGCGCGGGATCGAACTGAACGTGCCACATGGACAGCTTACGGGGTTGTCACCACAGGATATCCAGGACCGTGTTATACGGGCAGTGGCAGCAGATGCCCGCCACCGTCGACTTTTGTCACCTGCAGAGGCCGTCAATGTACTCACAGTTGGAGCGGTTCACCACGATTCATCTTCAGCCACGCCGGTACCCCGCGCAATCCAGCCATTTATTGATGAAGGACTGCCAAGCATAGTCAACGCACAGGGAATGGGTTACAGGCGTGCCATCAAGCCTGACGTTCTGTTGCCAGGTGGTCGTGTTGTACTTCTGGAAAATGGGCGTGTTACGAGCAATGCGTTGCTTGATATTTACACACTAAGTCTTCCGCCTGGGCATCGTGCCGCTTCTCCAGGCACAACGCCGGGCGAGGCGGACTCGCTTCTCTATACACGCGGTACGAGCAACGCCACCGCTTTGGCAAGTCGGGCCTCCTCTCAGCTCTATAACGTCCTTGATGACCTGAGAAGCGAGCAAGGGGGGACTCTTATTGACAATGTTCCTCGTGCCTTATGGCTTAAAGCACTACTTGTTCATGCGGCGAGTTGGGGCAATGCCGGTGACATTCTGGAGCAGATTCTTCGGACACCGCAGAATAGCCGCCAATTTAAGGAGTACGTGACGCGCCTCCTTGGATATGGAACTGTGGCTACGACGCGAGTGATGGGATGTACGCAGTTCCAGGTCACGGCACTTGGCGGTGGACAGCTTCAAGTCGACCAAGCGCACATTCATCGGTTACCTTTACCACCATCGCTGAGTGGAAAGCGTGGAAGAAAACGACTTATCGTTACCCTGGCATGGTTTACACCTGTGAATCCGACGCATCAGGCTTGGCGTCGTGCCGCTCTATGGTTTAACTCACCGTCTACTCCTCTACAGGTAGATCGTCAGGAGGCGAACTGGCAAGCTGTCCAGCGTGGAACGGTACAGCATGAAATTTTGGAGGGTGACCGTGCATCTGCCTTCGTTGATGGCGACAACATTGAGATCCTCGTCAGCTGCCGTTCAGACGCTGGAACTCTCGAGGAAGCTGTGCCATACGCAATCGCCATAACACTCGAGATTGCGGAAGAAATCGGTATCGACATCTACAATGAAGTGCGTGTTCGTATTCAACCGACTCAAATCGATATTGCACCTCGTGGATGAAAGTGCGGGAATTGACGTACACGGTTTACTCAATTCGAAGAAATCACGTACGGGATGCAAGGGTCCGTCTGACGAGCTGCCAGAACAGAGACTCGTTGTAGAGGACGACGCGGTCGCGTCAACTTTTGCTCTTAGGCTGTTTGATCCTGACTAAAGCACCAGCGGAACAGCCACACAGAGGACTTTCGCAGAGTTCGTGCCAGCGTTTTCCATCTGGTGGGCCTGGCCACTGTGGTTGGAGCCGGCCGCCTTTCTCAACGAAGGAGGAGCGATGAGCAACGGAGGGGTTCGACCGCTCGACATGCCGGGAGGAAGCTCGTCTGGCAAGCCTGGACATGCTGGCGGCGGCGGTGGCCAGTTCCCTCCCCCCGAGGACTTGATTGAGCAGAAACACCAGGAGTATCTCAAGGCCTCTCGGTGGCATCGACGCTTCTACTATGCGACGCGATTGGTGGCGGGGATGCCATCGGTGCTGTTGCCGTTCGTCGTCAGCCATCATCCCACACTCGCCACGACCTTTTCGGTGCTCATTGCGTTGGCGGTGGCGCTGGACTTTATCGTGGATCCGAAAGGCAAGTGGCAGCTCTATTCGCGGGCCACGGATCTGCTGGCCATCGCCAGGTACAAGGCGCGCGGCCAGTATGAGAAGCACCAAGAGCAACTCGACATTCTCTTGGCGACCGAGGGGCGCAAGTTGGAGCAGCTCATTGGCGTGGAGGATTTGCTGAAGAAGATCCGCGAGACCAAGTAGCGCAAATGGCGAGCCGTTCGCGTGAGAGGATTGGTCCAACACATCTCCGGAGGTGCCCATGGCTCCCTCGGAAGTCAGCCTTGAAAAGACCGCCGCTCGCGAAGCCCTGCGGCGCCTGGCTCCTCTTCGACTGAGACGACCGGTGTTCTTTGTGCCAGGGTGGACCGATCAGGGATGCCTGTGCTGGACCGACCCCTACGTCGAAGGCGGAGCCGATCGTCTGCCCGGGTGGGAGTACACCATCCAGGATTGGGTGCAGACCATCGTGGTTCCGGTCGATCGAAGCGCGGCGCGCTTCGTGAAGCTGGTCAAGGACGAAGCGAACTTGGTCATCGAGCGCTATCAGACCGGTCCACGCAAGGGCAAGATCAAAGCCGTGACCTGGGAGGCTGATCCAACCTACTACTACGAGAACTTCTTCCAGTTTGCCGAGCTGCTGAAAGCCCGCATCCGCGCCACAGGCGAGACCGAATACGACGTGGTGGGGCATAGCATGGGCGGGCTGGATCTCATTGCCGCGGTCACGCTGGATCGGACGCAGGATTCAGAACCGGCGGTGCAGAAGTTCATCGAGACGGCGCCGCTGGATGGCGTCCATCGGCTCATCACGGTGGCAACGCCGTTTCGCGGCTCGCCCGCCGCTCGCCTGGTCAAACGCACCCAGATTGATGAGTGGTTTCGGCCGGCCTGGTCGGAGGGCATCCGCAAGCAGGCAGAAGCGATGGCGCCGAAATCCGATTCGGTCTTCATCGACCTCATCACGCAACCCCATCGCCAGCGTCGGCTCCTCCAGCGCGTGCCAGGTGGTGTGTACACGATGGGCAGCCGCAACGATCCGGTTGTGCCCAATGCCCGTCGGCGCATCAAGGACGCGCACAACTATCCGGGCGGGCGCTTCCGGCTCGCCCGCCATTCCATGATCCTGGGCATCACCCAGGATCCCCGCCTGGCGTTAGCGCTGTTTCAGATCTTGGGCACGTGAGGCACGGAAACGCGTGAGTGCAGGTGAGCAAACCGGAGGAACAGGATGGCCAGGTTCGTCGTACCATGTCTCATACTCGGGCTCGTGGTGAGTGGGTGTCAAGAAGACGACAGGCCAAGAACCGACGCAGAAACCTGTGAAGGGCATGGGGTCATTACCCTCGTCGAGGGACGGCGCGAAATGGGCGAGTTGCTGTGTAACGGGGTCTGCCCTAATGGGAACCGTTGTACGCCCCAGGCGAACGCAGACAACACGCGTCAGTGGTGCGGGTGTCCCGGAGAAGACGAGCCGGCAGGCTGCCATCTCGCGAAGATCCAGCTCGAAGGCGGGGGCTGGGCGTTTGACTGCGATGGCCCCTGTCCGGTGGACGTGGATATGTGCGCGCCTCGGGCGCGGCGAGATGGCGAGCGGCTCCTCATCAGTTGCGAGTGTGTGGTACCGGAGCCGGCGTAGGGGAGACCTCGCGTGGAAATCCGAGTCACGCGCGACTGAATTCGGTCAGCAAGTTTTCGTCGCGCTGGAAACAGTCGGTCAGCGCAGAGAGGCACCGCCACGCAGAGGACTTTTGCGGGGTTGGCGCCGGCGTTTTCCATCTGGTGGGCCTGGCCGCTGGTAAAGAGATCGTGTTGTCCCGCGAGCCCTTACGTTGAATGACCAGAGAAACAACCCCACGGAAGATCCCCCCTTGGCAATGGGTTGCCATCGGTGTCGGATTGGCCCTGGTGGGATTGCTTACCCGTGGCAGTTTTGAACCCTTTTCTGTCCTGGCGTTTGTCTTGGCGGGAGGGTTCGCGTTTCTCTTACGAGAACGTCGGCGCTCAACCTGGCTATCGGTCGGATGTGGACTCTTGGTGGCGCTGGGGACCAAGTTTTGGATTGTGGATTTTAAGGTGATCAAGAGTGACTTGATGGCACCGAGGATCCAGCAGAACGCGAGGGTCTTTTATCGGCCGGCTTTCTTCCGGGCTCGACCAGGAGACCTTGTCATCTTCAAACCACAGGAGCCGGCCCCAACATCCAAAACCTATCTTGGTCAGGTGAAGAAACTGATTGACGGCGGCACCTATGAGATCGTTCGACTGGCTAACAACGAGGGCATGGTAGTAGCCAGGCGCGAGATCAAAGGCAAAATCATCGGGGTTGCTAACCCACCCGAGTAGGAGATAGAAGGAAACCCGAAGGCGTCCCTGACAGTGCCAGAGCGACGAGGCTTCATGGCTTTTCAGAGGCATTTCTGCTGGTGCAGGGCTGGGGGGCTTGATGGATCGTCTAGCATGGCACGTGTCGCACTGCCTGTGGGTTACTCATGGGGCTTCATCAGATGACTGACCGGATTGAGCTGGTCCAAGGCGACATCACGCAGCAGGAGACCGAGGCCATCGGCAATGCCGCCAACTCCCGGTTGGCCGGAGGCGGCGGGGTGGACGGAGCAATCCACCGCGCCGGCGGGCCGTCCCTGATGGAGGATCTGAAAGCCAACTATCCGCGCGGCTGCCCCACCGGCCAGGCGGTGATCACCGGTGGCGGCCGGTTGAAGGCCCGCTATGTGCTGCACGCGGTCGGCCCGGTGTATTCCGGTAAACCCAAAGACGCCGAGTTGCTGGCGAGCGCCTATCGCGCCTGCCTGTCGCTCTGCTCGCAGCATGGGATCAAGACCGCCGCATTTCCGTCGATCTCCACCGGCGCCTACCGCTACCCCCTGAAGGAAGCAGCTCCCATCGCCCTGCGCACCGTGGCGGCCTATCTCACGACCCACCCGGAGATCGCCCTGGTGCGCTTCGTGCTGTTTGATTCAGCTACCTACGCAGCGTACCAGCAAGCGCTCGAGGTGATTCAGGGGCGTTTCGCCTCATGAAGCGGTGCTCCGTGTTGACCCTGCTGTTGGCTGTCGGCCTGGCCGGCTGCCAATCTGTCGGGCCAGTCCGTTCACAGGCGCAGCCGCCATGGACAGTCTGCTTCTCGCCGCGCGGCAGCTGCACTCAGTTGATCGTGGACACCCTGGCCGGCGCTCGCTCCACGGTCCTGGTGCAAGCCTACTCCTTCACGTCTGAGCCGATCGCCCAGGCCCTGGTGGAGGCCCGCGGCCGGGGAGTCGATGTGGCAGTGATCCTGGACAAGAGCCAGCGGACGGAGGATGATGCTCGTACCCAACCGTTGCTGGATGCCGGGATCCCGGTTCGGATTGACGCCGCTCATGCGATCGCCCACAACAAGGTGATGGTCATTGACGGCGAGACGGTGATCACCGGTTCCCTCAACTTCACCAAGGCCGCCGAGGAGCGCAACGCCGAGAACCTCCTTGTGGTCCGAGACAAGGTCCTCGCTGATCGGTACAATGCCAACTGGCATCAGCATGAAGCCCATTCACAGTCCTATTGAGGCGCCAGATGAGGCTTGTCGCTTCTCTCCTCCTGCGGTAGACTGAGAGTGTCCCAGGAGCACGCGGTGCGCGCCCTCAAATACTACGTGGATACCTCGGTGTGGAACTTTCTCCTCGAAGAGGATCGTCCCGAACATCGGCGGGCCACCGAACAGTTCTTTCGCCAGGTCCGGGGACCAGACGCGCTGGTCATTTCGGAGGTCGTCCTGCAAGAAATTCAACGCGCGCCACAGGCGCGGCAGGATGCCTTACGAACGGTCATCGCCCGCTCTCGTCCAGCGGTCCTGCGGGTGAGTGAAGCAGCCGAGGCGTTGGCCGATCGCTACATCAAGGCCGGGCTGATCCCAGCGCGGTATCGCAACGACGCGCTGCATCTTGCGGTGGCGGTGATCGAGGATTGTGATGCCGTCGTCAGTTGGAATTTTGAACACATGGTGAGGTTGAGAACACGCCTTGGGGTGAATGGCCTCAACAAGAAGCTGGGGTATCGTCAGATTGAAATCGTCTCGCCGGAGGAGGTGGCGACCACATGAAGCAGACCGAACCCAAGACGCTCCGTGAACTCCATCGCATTCGAGCCCGCATCGCTCATGAGCAGCGGGGGCTCTCAGCACGTGAGCGGGTGCAACGGACTCGCCAGGAAGCCAACGCGTTACTGAGACGCTGGGGCTTCACACTCCCTATCCACCCCTCCACGAACTGAGCGCGACGCCGGACCGTCTCGACGCGCACGTGAAGTGGCCTGATCGCGTCGCGGATATGGTAGCCATCATGCGGTCATTGCCTGCGTCGTTGAATCCCCCGCTCAAGAGCAATTCTCCAACACAACAGACCCAATGTTGAGATGCATCCCGTTAACATGGTGGCGTTGAGGGAATGAAGCCTACGACCCAACAGAAGCCTACATCGTTGTTCCTTGCTCACGCAGAAATCCCGCCAGAGGTTCGGGTCTCCTCTGAACCCTACGAGATGCGCTACCTCATCGACGGCCAGATCCGCACCTGGACCGGCCCCGCCCAGGACATCTACTCCCCGGTCTGCCTTGACGATGGCCAGGGCCCCAAGCGCTACAAGCTCGGCCGGTGCGCGCTCCTCACAGAGAAGGAAGCGCTCGAGGCCCTGGACGCCGCCTGCAGGGCCTACGCCGACGGCCGCGGCGAGTGGCCGACCGCTTCGGTGGCCCACCGGATCGCCTGCCTGCAGGCGTTCATCCCGCGCATGCAGGCGGTGCGCAGCGTGGTCGTGAAGCTCCTCATGTGGGAGATCGGCAAGACGCTGCCCGATGCGGAGAAGGAGTTTGACCGGACGGTGGACTACATCCGGGCGACCATCGATGCGCTGAAGGAGACGGACCGCGCCGCCTCGAAGTTCGCCATCGAGCAGGGCATCATCGGACAGGTCCGCCGCTCGCCCCTCGGCGTCGTCCTGTGCATGGGCCCATTCAACTACCCCCTGAACGAGACGTACACCACGCTCATCCCCGCGCTCATCATGGGCAACACCCTCATCGTCAAGCCCCCGAAGTACGGCACGCTGCTGCATCTGCCGCTCTTGGAGGCGTTCCGCGACAGCTTCCCGAAAGGGGTCGTCAACATGATCTGGGGCGACGGCAAGACGATCATCACCCCGATCATCAAGTCCGGCCGCATCAACGTGCTCGCGTTCATCGGCACCAGCAAGGTGGCGGATCTCCTGCGACAGCAGCATCCCATCCCGCACCGGCTGCGCTGTGTGCTGGGGCTTGAAGCCAAGAATCCGGCGGTGATCCTGCCGGATGCGGATCTGGACATGACCGTCCGGGAGTGCGTGCTCGGTTCGCTCTCCTACAACGGCCAGCGTTGCACGGCGCTCAAGATCCTCTTCGTGCATCGCAGCGTAGCCGACCGGTTCCTCAAGGCCTTCTCGGAGGCCGTGGCCAAGCTGCCTGCTGGTATGCCCTGGGAGCCCGGCGTGCAGCTGACGCCCCTCCCGGAGGACGGCAAGCCTGAGTGGCTCAAGAGTCTGGTGGATGAAGCGATCGCCAAGGGCGCTCGGATCATCAATCCTGGTGGCGGTGAGATCCAGGGCACCTACTACGCGCCGGCCGTCGTCTATCCGGTCCGCAGCGACGCGCAGCTCTACCACGTGGAGCAGTTCGGGCCTATCGTCCCGGTGGCCCCGTTCGATGATGTGGAGGAAGTGCTCGACTACGTCGCGAAGTCCAACTACGGCGCGCAGGTCAGCCTGTTCGGACAGGATCCCGCCACGCTGGGCCGCCTCATCGACGGGCTCGTCAACCAGGTCTGCCGCATCAACCTCAACGCCCAGTGCCAGCGCGGGCCGGACACCTTCCCGTTCACCGGCCGCAAGGACTCCGCGGAGGGCACCCTCTCGGTCAGCGACGCACTGCGCGCCTTCTCCATTCGCTCGCTGGTTGCTGCGAAGCAATCCCCGGGGAACGAGCAGATCATCCGCGACATCGTCACCGGCCGCCGCTCCAAGTTCCTCACCACCGATTTTATCTTCTAGGAGGCCTCCGATGCCCTACCAGACCCTGCCGTACAACCAGTCGCTCGCCCTGCTCACCGACCTCTACCAGCTCACCATGGCCTACGGCTACTGGAAAGCCGGCGTGGACGGCAAGGAGGCGGTCTTCCATCTCACCTTCCGCAAGCACCCGTTCCAGGGGGGCTTCACGATCGCCTGCGGGCTTGCCTACGTCATCGACTACCTGGAGCATTTCGTCCTCGATCAGACGGACATCGGCTACCTGGGCGGGTTGAAGGGCAACGACGGCAAGCCGCTCTTTGACCGGGAGTTCCTCTCGTACCTTGAGGGGGTGCGTTTTCAGTGCGACATCGATGCTATCCCGGAAGGGACCGTCGTCTTTCCGCACGAGCCGCTCATCCGGGTGCAGGGCCCCATCGTCCAATGTCAGATCTTGGAGACCGTCCTGCTCAACATCCTGAACTTCCAAACGCTCATCGCCACGAAGGCCGCGCGGGTCTGCCTGGCGACACGCGGCGAGCCGGTGCTGGAGTTCGGGCTGCGCCGGGCCCAGGGCATCGACGGGGCGCTCGCCGCCAGCCGGGCGGCCTTCATTGGCGGCTGCGCGGCGACCTCCAACGTTCTGGCCGGCAAACTCTTCGGCATCCCGGTCAAAGGCACCCACGCGCACAGCTGGGTCATGTCGTTCGACGACGAGCTGGAGGCTTTCAGGGCCTACGCCAAGGCGATGCCGAACAACTGCGTCTTCCTCGTGGACACCTACGACACGCTGGAGGGGGTCCGGAAAGCCGCCGAGGTCGGCCAGTGGCTGCGCAGCCAGGGCCATGAGATGATCGGCATCCGGCTGGACTCCGGCGACCTGGCGTACTTGAGCATCGAAGCCAGGAAGCTCCTCGATGAGGCCGGCTTTCCCAAGGCGGTCATCGTGGCCAGCAACGACCTGGATGAGACGATCATCGACAGCCTCAAGGACCAGGGCGCCACGATCAGCGTGTGGGGGGTCGGCACGAAGCTGGTGACCGGCTATGACCAGCCGGCCCTGGGCGGGGTCTACAAGCTCTCGGCGATCCGCGAGCCGGGTCGTGAGTGGAAGCACAAAGTGAAGCTCTCCGAGCAGTCCATCAAGGTCTCCAACCCCGGCATCCAGCAGGTGCGCCGCTACCGCTCCGGCACCGAGAGCATCGGCGACGTCATCTACGACGCGCAGGCGGATCTGACTGGCGGCTGCATCATGATCGATCCGCAGGACATGACCCGCCAGAAGCGCATCCCCGGCGACACACCGTACGCGGATCTCCTGCTGCCGGTGTTCAGGAAAGGGCGCCGGGTCTACGACCCGCCGCCGCTTCCTCAGATCAAGCAGCGCGTGACGCAGGAGCTGACCGGCTTCCACGCCGGGATCAAGCGCTTCGTCAACCCCCACCAGTATCCGGTCGGGCTTGAGAAGTCCCTGTACACCTTGAAGACTGACCTCATCTTGCACTCGCGAGAGGTCGCGCTGACGTAACCCTCTACACGGCTGACCGTAGGTGTCTAAAAGCGTGATCGTGGAGCAGATGGTCGTGCAGGCCAAACGACGGTACGAAGTCAATTCAGAGTACGCCCGCCCCGCAGACGGCGTAACCTCCTCGGAACGTTACCTGACGGCTCTTTGTGACCGGACGTTTCTGTCGCTGTGGAGCTATCCAAATGTCTACGGGGCTCCGGGGAAGGAACTTTGTGATCTGCTTGTTGTTTTGGAACAGCACGTCGTCATCTTTTCGGACAAGCATTGCGAGTTTCCCAATTCCGGTGACCTAGATTTGGATTGGGCACGATGGTACCGCCGTGCGATTAAAAAATCGGCCTGGTCGCTCTACCGTGCCGAGCGCTGGATTCGATCCCAGCCAGATCGAATCTTTCTCGATTCGCGATGTACCAAGAGATTTCCGCTGAAGCTCAGTCCCGAAGCGGATATGAAGATTCACCGGGTTATCGTCGCGCACGGGGCCGCTGCCCGATGTAGCCAGGAGCTTGGTGGGAGTGGGAGCCTCATGGTCAGTTCCAGAGTCATTGGGGACGATCATGCCTTAGGAAGGAAAGCGGGTGGGATGCCGTTCATGGTCGGCCAGGTAGATCCGGCCAGAGGCTATGTTCACGTTCTTGATGATATGACGCTTGACGTGCTCCTTCGAACCCTCGATACGGTAGCAGATTTCACAGCGTACCTTGCGAAAAAGGAACAGTTCATTCAAGGCGGTCGCAGTCTTGCGGCAGCGGGCGAGGAAGATTTGCTCGCATACTACCTGACACATGTGAACGCCGACGGAGACCATGACTTTGTTTTCGACGGTCAATACAATGCCGTTACCCTGGATCAGGGATTTTGGCGTGATTTTATCGGCAGTCCTGAGCGACGGCGCCAGCTCATGGCAAATCAAGTCAGTTATATATGGGACCATCTCATCGAGCGGTTCACCGAGAACTTCTTGCGCGGGACTTCGCATTTTCTTTCGGATACTTCGCTCGCGTCCCATGAGAGGATTCTGAGATTTTTCGCCAGGGAACCCCGTACCCGCCGGAGGATGCTGATGTCGGCGATTACGGACATGATTCAGAAGACTCAACCCACCTGGCGTCGCATTCAGGTACTCATGCCATCCAGGCCTGGTGATCCGTATTTTGTCTTCGTGCTCTTTCCCATTCCGGAGCGGTGTTCATACGATGAGTACCGGAGAGTAAGGATGATATTTTTAGAGATCTGCTGTCGGGTTGTGAAATTGGATTTTCCAGATGCGTTAGATATCGTAGGCTTCGCGACGGAAACATCCGGAACAATTGGCCGATCCGAAGATGCTGCGTATTTTGATGCGAGGGTGTGGACGGAGGAACTTGCAGCAATCGCCAGGCAGGATAAGGAGACTCTCAACATTCTGACGAAGCCGACCCGGTTTGAAAGTGTTGTTCGCGATTACCCCGAAAGCAATGAGCCTTAGTATATGCTGACGCTGCGCTGCGAATCCCACTACGCCCAACGGGCCGTCTTGGCCCCCGCCCCCTAGCCGAAACTTTTTTCAACATAGGGCTTGACAATGTGTATTTCACACACTATACTTCGTGTTTAAGATACACATTAAGGAGGTCCCGATGCCCACCACGTACGAGTACCCCCGCCCCAGCCTGACCATCGACTGCGTCGTCTTCGGCCTCGACGTCGAAGAGAAGGATCTCAAGGTCATGCTCATCCAACGGGATATCCCGCCGTTTCAGGGGCAGTGGGCCCTGCCTGGGGGCTTTGTCCGGATGGATGAGACGCTGGAGGAGTGCGCCCTGCGGGAGCTGCGCGAGGAAACCGGCATCCAGAAGGTCTACCTGGAGCAGCTCTACACGTTCGGCAACCTCAAGCGCGATCCTCGGGAGCGCGTGGTGACCGTGGCCTATTACGCCCTGGTCAATCTGAATGAGCACCGCATCGCAGCGAGCACCGACGCACGCAAGGCCGCCTGGTTTTCGGTGAGCGATCTGCCGAGGCTGGCCTTTGATCACGAGCAGATCCTCGAGGCGGCCCTCAGGCGGCTCAAGGGCAAGGTCCGCTACGAGCCCATCGGCTTCGAGCTGCTGCCCAAGCGCTTCACCCTCGGCCAACTTCAGACGCTCTACGAGATCGTGCTGGAGCGCAAGCTGGACCGGCGCAACTTCCGGAAGAAAATCCTCGGCATGGATCTCTTGACCGACACCGGCGAGGTGCAGGAGGACGTCGCCCACCGGGCCGCCAAACTCTACCAGTTCGATGAGCGGAAGTACCGACAACTGAAGAAACGGGGCTTCAACTTTGAGGTGTAAGGCAAGCCAGGGAGGAACCGACGATGACGATGACGATGACGATGGCGCTGATTCTCGTGGATGTCCAGAACGACTTCTGCCCGGGCGGGTCGCTGCCCGTCGCCGGCGGGTTCGACATCGTGCCGGTCATCAACCGGCTCCAGCCGCTCGTTGAGCTGGTGGTGGCCACCAAGGACTGGCACCCCAAGGACCACAGCAGCTTCGCGGCGAACCACGGCAAGCAGCCCGGTGAGATCATCGAGCTCAACGGCCAGCAGCAGATCCTCTGGCCGGCCCACTGCGTCCAGGGAACACCGGGCGCCGACTACGCGCCGGGGCTGGACACGAAGCGGATCGCCAAGGTCTTCCTCAAGGGAGTCGATCGGAAGATCGACAGCTACAGCGGCTTCTTCGACAACGCCCGCGGGCGCGCCACGGGGCTTGCGGAGTACCTGAAAGAGCAGAAGGTGACCGACGTCTCCGTCGTGGGGCTGGCCACCGACTACTGCGTGAAGTGGACGGCGCTGGATGCCGCGCAGCTTGGCTTTGGCACGACCGTGATCCTCAATGCCTGCCGGGGCGTCAACCTGAAGCCGGGGGACGTGGACCGGGCCGTGGAGGAAATGACCGCGGCCGGCATCCGGCTGGTTGAGAACGCGGAGCTGCCCTGCCTGCGCCCCGCCGACAGGCAGGGCCGGCAGGCGCCGGCGGGAGGCGAGCCATGATCGGGTTCACCACCATTCGAACGGGGGAACGCGCGGCCCTCTGGGATCGGCAGGGCCGGGTCCGGATCATCGACGGGCCGAAGCGGCTCTTTCTCACCGGCCAGAAGGTTCAGCCGCTGCTGCGCTTTACCGCAGAGCCCAACGAGTACCTCATCGTGAAGTTCAAAGACGGCCGCCGGCAGCACCTTCCCGGCCCGACCGCCTTGTGGCTGGATCCGGTCGCGCATGAAGAGGTGACCGTCGAGCAAGCCATCAACATCAACGCCAACGGGGTCATTGTCGTCTACGTGCAGGAGGGTGGCCAGGTACGGCGGAAGATCGTCCGCGGCCCAGCCCTGCACGTGCCGGCCGACAATGAATGGAGCCACGAGTTCCGCTGGCACGGGGCCGATCCGAAGGATCCCCGGCGCAAGGTCCCGCGGGCCCTGCAGTTCACGAAGCTGCGCACCATCCCGGATCAGATGTACTTCGACGTGGAGGACGTCCGCACGGCGGATGACGCGCTCCTGGTCGTCAAGCTCATGATCTTCTTCGAGCTCAAGGACCTGGAGCGCATGCTGGACCAGACGCACGACCTCGTGGCCGACTTCATCAACGCGCTCTCCGCGGATGTGATCGAGTTCGTCTCGAAGCAGACGTTCGAAGCGTTCAAGGATCAGGCGGAAAAGCTCAACGACCTGGCCACCTACCGGCAGCTCGTCCAGCGCGGCGAGCGCGTCGGCTACCAGGTCACGAAGGTGGTCTACCGGGGCTACTTTGCCAGCCAGAAGCTCCAGGCCATGCACGACAACGCCATCGAGACGCGCACCGAGCTCCAGCTAGAGGCGGAAACTGAAGAGCAAGCGCAGGAGCTCGCCGACCTGAAGCTGAAGCGGGAAGCCGAGCGGGCCAAGGAACGCCAGCAGATGGAGGAGGCGGAGGTTCAGCACAAGAATCGCATGGCTGCCCTCATGCATGAGGAAGGCATGCGGGAGAAACAGACGGAGCGAAAGCAGGAACTGGCCTGGCAGCAGCAGCGCAACGAGATGGATCTTCAGCAGAAACAAGCCACGAATCAGGAAGAGGAGGAGTTCCTCAAGGCGCTGCGGGGGCTTGAGGTCGATCTCACCAAGTACCTGGTGGCGCAGAACCAGGCGGCGGAGAAGCTCATCCGGATCGACACGGTCCGCCAGCCCAACCTGCACATCCACGAGGGGGCCGAGGCCGTACGATGACACGGCTCGCGCCGAGAGTGATGTCCGAGGGGAAATTCGTCCGCCTCCTCATCAAGGGCGGCTGGGAGTACGTCGAACGGCCCAACTGCACCGGGGCGGTGATCATCATCGCCCTCACCCGTGACGGCAAGCTCTTGTTCACCGAGCAGGAGCGGATTCCGGTCGGCAGACCCGTCATCGAGTTTCCGGCTGGCCTGGTCGGCGATCGCAGGGGTGAGGAAGCCGAGGCCCTGGAGACGGCCGCCATCCGGGAACTCCTGGAAGAGACCGGCTACAAAGCCCAGCGGATTCTCCCCCTTGCTGGCGGGCCCACGTCGGCGGGCTTAACCAATGAGCTGGTCTGGCTGGTGCAGGCGGTCGGCCTCACGAAGCGCTCCGTCGGAGGTGGCGAGGGCTATGAACGCATCACGGTGCACGAAGTGCCGCTGGGTAACGTTGAGGCCTGGCTCCGGCGCATGGAAGCACAGGGCAAGCTCGTGGACCCCAAGGTCTACGCCGGGCTGTACTTCCTCAAGCAGCGCCGACCGCACCCAGCCGTCGCCGCAGGCCGGGGGCGGCGATGACGCTTCGACCCCGCTATCGGGCCACGGCCTCTGGCCGTGGACCCGTCGGGTTTGCTGCCGCGGGCAGGTGGGCGGGATGTCGCCCCACGCGGGGCGTGATCGTGGGTGCCACGGGCTCTGCCCGTGGGGCTCCACGCGTCCTCGTCGTGTACAAAAAGAGCGCCTACCACATCTACGTGCTGGAGCGCCGCAGCCCCTTGTTCGTCGGGCCGAAGGCGCGCACACTCCCGTGGGATGTGCGGCGGCTCCGGCAGGCCCATGAGGCCCATCAGGCCACGCTGACGGAGGTGGAGCGGGCGCTGCGGGCTAGGGGCCTTCGGTACCGGGTCATCTACCGCGCCATGCAGCACGACTATTCGCCATACGATCTGGTCATTTCCGTAGGAGGCGACGGCACATTCCTGGAAGCCGCCCGGGGCGTGACACGGCAACCGATCCTCGGCGTCAATTCCGACCCTGCGCGCAGCGCCGGCACCTTCTGCCGGGCGGATGCGCGGACATTTGCAGGCATACTCGAGGCCGTCTTGAACGGCGGCGCCAGGACCCTGCGGCTGCACCGGATGCGGTTGACGCTCAACGGCGAGGCGCTGGGCTTTCAGGTGCTCAACGACATCCTCGTCGCCCACCAGAACCCCGCCGCCATGAGCCGCTACGAGATCCAGGTCAACGGGGTGAAGGAAGAACAGCGAAGCTCCGGCCTCTGGCTCTCGACCGCGGTGGGCTCGACCGCGGCCATCAAATCAGCCGGTGGCCAGGTCTTGCCCCGGGACTCCAAAGCCATCCAATATCTGCCCCGGGAGCTCTACTATGGCTCGGGCGCGACATATCGCCTCACCGGCGGTCTGGTGCCGCCGGGCCGCACCATTACTCTGCGTTCATTGATGCGCGAAGGGATGGTCTACGTTGATGGCGAGCACCTGAAAATCCCCTTCCGCTACGGCGATGTGCTCCGGGTGTCCCGCTCGCCGCAACCGCTGAGCGTCGTCGATGGGTGATCCAGTAATTAGCCATGGAACCACAGGCTCTGCTCACAGGGGAGGCGGCCTTCGTCACGCATGAGCCGAGGCCCAATGAGCCGCGTACCACGCGGCGCATCCAGCACCGCTGCGGCCGCTTCCTGGCGGAGTTGCGCAACGGCGTCCTCTACGTCATGTGCGTCCGCTGCAAGGACCTGGTAGCTGTGCAGTTGAATCAGCCATCGGAAGAGCGATTCGTTCACGAGGGAGACCACGATACTCTCAACCAGCAATCGCTGAGGACATGACGATGTCGAAGGACGCTGAGGCAATCCACGAACTACGAAGGATGGTGTTGGCGACAACGCCGCGCGAGCTTGGCCTCACGCCCACGAAGAAGCACCCCAGGGTTTGGGGAGCGCTTATGGAAATCGGGTATCCGGAGGGCGTGGCCACATTGGTTGCGCTGCTAGAGGGCTCGGTCAGTCTGTATTCTTCCAACGGAGGCGGCATCATCGGGGCGGGCGAGCATGGGTCCGTCCGTCGAGCGGCGATCAAGTGCATCGGCGCGGCGGAGCCGTATGTAGAAGAGTTCAGCAACACCACTGACTATCCGTTGCCCGACACTGGGCGGGTGAAGTTCTACCTCCTCACGTTTTCAGGTATCCTCACCGGAGACTTCGATGAGCACCTCCTCGGCGAGGGCAGACACACATTGTCCAAGTTGTTTTATGCAGGACATGACGTGATCACCGCAATTCGGAAAGTGCGGGAGCGTTCGCCTCCCTAGAAATCGAGGTCGTTCGTTTAACACCTGAGGAGCGTAGGCTCGTAGGCCCGGGCACGTCTGAGGGGCGCAGGAGCGGAGGCTCAAATCCGTTGGGATTTTGGCCTCCGTTTTTGTTTGGGCGCGGCGCTAGCCGGCTCGGATCCCAGCAGGGGGTCCGCCGGTGCGCCGCCGTAAGCGCCTTCGCTTTTTCGATCTCAAAAAGATCGAGCAGGGGACCGAGCCGCTCAGTCCGACCGAGCTTGAGGTTCGGGAAGGTCTGGCCTACGAGCTCAAGGAACAGCTTGTCTCCAAGCTCGACCTCGAAGCTGCCCTCCAGACCCTGACTCCAAAGCAGAAAGCCGCCTTCCTGCTGTTTGCCGACGGGCACACCGAGCGTGAAATCGCCCAGCAACTCGGCCTGTCCCGCGGCAACGTCCACGCCTACCTCGAAGCCGCCCGGAAGAAGCTCAAGAAAATTTTAGCCCCATAGGTGCAAACTCCCCGTAAGTGCCCAAGACCTATGGAGAGGGCGCACTTCGCCCACCACTCCCGGGTGGACCGGGATGGCCAACCGGCGCGAAGCGCTTCAGGGCCCCGAGACCTCCTCCCGCCTCGGCGGGACCGGGGCCACCCTCTCCACCGCTTTCCAACAGGAGAGGGCACAGGTCATGGAGCGGCTGGAACGCAGGATTCTGGACGTGCTGCAGCACCACCAGGGCAAAGACCAGGCGATCACCGTCTCGGAGCTACAAGGGTTGGTGAGGATGTCGAGCAGGAAGATCCGCGCCACCATCGCCAGGCTGGTCACCGAGCACCGCATCCCCATCGCCTCCACGGTCCACCCGCCCTACGGCTTTTACCTCATCACCACCGCGGAGGAAGCCAAGGAGTGTTTGGCGCAGTACTGGTCCCGTGTTGAAGAAGTCGCCAAACGCGCCAAGATCCTCGCCGACGTCGTGAAGGAGCAGTTCGGCGTCGAGACGCAATTGGAGCTAAAGTTTGAGCCGCCTGCCGGAGAGCCCCCAGCTTGAGCATGGCCACACCCGCATCGCCAATGCGCTCTTGGAGGCGCTGATGAAGGCAGCGCTCGGAGGCGGAGAGTTGCGGGCGCTGCTGGCTGTCGTGCGCCTGACCTACGGCTGGCGCAAGAAGCAGGCGCCGATCACCGCCAGGCAGGTGGCCCGCGCCACGGGCTTAAGCCTGCGCCATGCCAAGCGCACCCTCGGCGCCCTCATTGACGCCGGGATCCTCCTGCGCGAGCGGAGCGGCCGGCGCAACGTCCTGGGGCTGAACAAGCATTTTTGGGAGTGGAAGCTTTGCACAACAAGCGCACACGGTGACACGAATGGCACCTCACAGGGGACACCCCCGTCCCCTGTGGAGGGGACAGACCTGTCACCCCTAAAGAATAAAGAAAAGAAAGACATCGTAGTAAAGAAAGCGCCTTGTGGTGTGCAAAAGTTCCTCGAAGAAGCTCTCCACCGCCTCCTCACCCCGGAAGAGCGCCGCACCGTTACGCGCCTTCAATCCCTAGATCCCGCGGAGCTCAACGGCCTCTCACAGCAAATGTGTAAAAGTCGCGTTCCGGCGCTTTAGATATGGGACATACACACACAGATTTTCAGGGTTTTACCTACCGCACCCTGGTCTACATCGGCGATGCCACGCCCTTCGGTCAGGCGTATTTCGCCAGGTACTTCGAGTGGCAGGGCCGGGCCCGGGAGGAGTTCCTGGCCTACCTCGTGCCCACTGCAGAAGCGATCCTGGAGCGCTTCCGGATCCTCACCGCCGAGGCTTCCGTGCGCTACCAGCGGGAGCTGCTCCTGCACGAGCCGGTGGCCATCGAAATCCGCATCGAGGAGCTCACCCGGGCCAGCGTCGTCTTGCGCTTCACGTACCGCCACGCGGAGCGCCGCGACGTCGTCGCGGAAGGCCGCCAACGAATCGTCTTCACCGACCAGGCCGGCCGCATCATGCCGCTGCCGAACGACGTGCGCCATCGCGCGCTGGCCTACAGGCACGCTCACGATGGGCCATGAAACTTCTCGTCGCCGCCCTCGTCGCGCTGGCGTGGCTGCCCCCGGCGTGGGCCGCGGAGGACGGGCAAAGCCCCGGCGTCCTGCGCATCCACAAGCCGGCCGGCCACGTCATTTACCGCGACGGCTCGCTCCTCAACGCCGGCGACGAGGTGGCCGCCCGCTGCGAGCTCGTCGAACCGTTCTACCGCTACCTGGGCGACGTCCCGCCCGGCGGCAAGGTCAGCGTGAGCTGGATCAAGACGCGCTTCACCGTGCAGTACCTCACGCCGGCGGGCCTGGCCAAGTGGCGCCGGGTCAAGGAGACGTTCTACCCGAAAATCGAGTGGGATCTGCCGGAGATCGGCCTGGACGTGACGTGCGCGCTCAAGGGGTTGACGCTGAGCGTGGACGTGCAGTCCCTCAAGCCCATCACCAATACGGCCATCGAGGTCCTGCCGGACCTGCCGGTGCGGATCTCGGAGGAGCGGATCCGCTACGTCGCCTCGCCGGTGGCCGTGGCTGGCCAGCACGTCGTCTTCGGCTGGCGGGGCAGCTTCCCGCTCCTGCTGCTGCAGGAGCGCCCGACGTACTCCGTGCCGGTACAGGTGAGTTTCGAGTACCAGGGGGTGCGCTACGAGAAGCTCATCCTGTACTCCTTCGCCAGGGAGGAGCTGCGCCGATGAGTTGCACCATCGGCCGCGACGAAGAGCTCAAAACGCTGCTCGCCAACGCCAGGCGCGGGATCCCAACGCTCCTCCTCGGCAAGTCCGGCCTGGGCAAAACCCACCTCTTGCAGCAGTTGATCGCTCACCTGGCCAGGCGCGGCGTCAAGGCGGTCTCCCTCGACCGGCTCTGGCCCTTCAAGCCGGCGCTGCTGGCGCTGCGCGCCGCGCTCACGCGGACCGACGAGCAAGCGCTCAACCGCCTCAAGCGCCTCACCGTGCCGGAGCTCGCCCAAGAGACGCTGAGCGGGTT
>JAUYPJ010000145.1 GCA_030697665.1 Candidatus Omnitrophota bacterium | reverse complement strand
CTTGGCCCGCCAGGCGTAGAACGTCCCATCGCTGATCCCGTGCTGGCGGCACAGCTCGGGGATCTTCACCCCCGTCTCGGCCTCCTTCAGCACCCCAATGATCTGCTCCTCCGTGAACCGTCTCCGGGGCATCCTGGGCCCACCATCCGTGCTGTTCTACCACCCCAGGACTCTCGCTGCAACTGGCCCAGTTTTCGGGGGGAAGGTCACTGTAGCCGCCACTGAAGCGCGTTAGAGATTGTTAGATATCCGATGGCCGGGCGTTCCTTTAGGATGTTGTTTGCGAGTTCTTTGGCTTGGATGTCATCCACCGGCAAGAATCGTTCCGACATGAACGCGACGAGGTCGTCAGAGTTTCCGTTATTGTCCAGTATCTTGAGAAGGCCGGAGGTCGTTTGATAATCAGCGGTGCGAGCCGACTCGACGAAGATAACGTGCTGGATATTGAGTCTGGCGGTACGGCTCTGACGATCGTCCCTCTTGTCGTACACGAAGACGAGCAATGAGTAACCAAGACCATATATCTTCTGCCGGGCTGACTTAAACGGACACGACGACTGAGGCTGGCGAATACTCGTTACCTTGATGTCAACGTCTAATTTCGGGAAGTCGATTCCCTTCGCCGAGGAGCCTCGAGTGTATTCGCATCTTCTCTGGAGAACTTTTTGGAACTTGTGCTCCAGGTAGGTGCCAACTGCTTTTCCGTCAGTCACCCCGAAGAGGCTTTTCTCCTTATGCTCGGATTCCCGTTTGGCAAAGGCTTGCGCCTCCGCCTTGAGCAACTCAACAGTGAGAGGTCTTTTCATTGAGGCACATCATTCTCCATCCTCAGCGGCCCTTTCCCTTTCAGAAAGCACCGTGTCACTGGAATTCATGGATGTTTCCGAAAATACGCAAACACAATAAGTCTGCCCATCGAATCTGCTACTACGCCACGAAATTTCTCATCCGCAAGCGGATCTTGATCGGTGATAGCGTCTTCAATGAGAGACACATACCTTGGATTGGCAGCGTGAATGAGAGCGCCCTTTTCATTTAACGCGATCAGGAGTGCAGCTTCCTGGAATTCACCAGGCACGGATATGAAAAACGTAATCTTCGGTGTATTAACCAACACGCCTCGCTCAAGTTGGGCTGGCGTTACCTTTAGTATGATGGAGCTATTGTTCGGGAAGGTAACCCTGCGGACCGTTTCATCTATGCTCGAGAAATTATCGACGAAAATTAGCTTAAGATCACTCTTGCTTATGGAAATGCTATGGTCATTCTGTGCTAAGCCTTGTACTCGGTCGTCAAATTGCTTGAGAACATGTTGGTAGAATGGATCCCACCGTATATTTAGCCGATCAGCCAACTCATTGCTTTTTTCCGAAACAGCCTCTAGCGCTCTTTTCTTTTCAGGTAGAGAATACAGAAACTCTTCCACCCACTTCCTAGCTTCTTGCTCTGACGATCTAAAAACCTCCTTATATTTCAAAGATAGCAGCTCCTTCATATCTTGCGTTTTTGAGCTACTTTCCGCTACGACTGCAATTAGCTGCCGTTTGAAATTCTCCTCCTTTTCCCTTTGAGGTATTTCAATGACTGTCTTCCATAAGTACGAACCAAAGGTAGTGGCTAAGGTGACGACAATCACTTTTGTTATGTTTTTATGCCATTCCTTTTTGAACTTCGTGGCCAGGAATTCATAAGCGGCTAGCGTCACAATGCAGATCAGGAACAGACACAGAGTGACGGCGACGCTCATGATTCATACTCGTTCAATTTTCTCAGCAGCTTCAGCGCCATCTCGCGCCAACGGCATATACGATCAGCCGTAGGTTTGCGGGAACACCCTCTGGTCATGGGCCCCACGGTCATTGAAATGTCCGGATAAACTGCCTGACCTCATCGTGGTCGCCGACATGGTTTCTTTGCAAGCTGCCTGAGATAATCAGCGGCCTCCCGACCACTTCGAAACACTTTGTCACCTGGTGTGGTCTTCCTCGCCCACTGCAAGAGTTTCTTGTAGGCGCGCTTTGGGATTTTTTCTTCCATATCATTCACACGCCAACAGGCAAACCGGCCAACGGGCTCACCACATCACATCGCTTCTCTCGGATATGAAATTCAAACTCGTCGCGGAACTTCGTGATGTAGCTCTGCACCGGCCAGGCGGCGGCGTCGGCGAAGACGCAGATCGTCCGTCCCTCCATGTTCGTGGCAACGCCCAGGAGAGCGTCCAGGTCCTGCGCGCGCCCCTCGCCCCGCATGATGCGATCGACGATCTTGAAGATCCAGCCCGTGCCTTCGCGGCACGGCGAGCATTGGCCGCACGACTCATGGGCGAAGAACTTGGCCGCATGCCAGAGCGCGCGCGCCATGCAGGTCGTCTCGTCCATCACGATGACGCCGGCCGAGCCGGCCATGGTGCCGGCGGCCGCGAGCGAGTCAAAGTCCATGCGGACATCGATCTCATCGGCCCGCAGGATTTTCGCCGAGATGCCTCCGGGGATGACCGCCTTGAGACGCCGGCCCTCGCGCACGCCGCCGGCCGCCTCGATGAGCCGGCGCAGGGTCACCCCGTGCGAGGCCTCATAGAGGCCCGGCTGCCGGACGTGGCCGCTGAGGGAGAAGAGCCGCGTCCCGCCCGACTTGCCGAAACCCAGCTTCGCAAAGACCGCCCCCCCGCGCTGGATGATGGCCGGCACGCAGGCAAGCGTCTCCACATTATTGATGACGGTGGGCGAGGCAAACAGCCCGGAGATCGCCGGATACGGGGGGCGCAATCGCGGAAACCCCTTCTTGCCCTCCAGCGATTCGAGCAGCGCGCTCTCCTCGCCGCAGATGTACGCCCCGGCCCCGCGATGCACCACAACCTCCAGATCGAACGCGCTGCTGAAGATCCGACGGCCCAGGAAACCGTACCGGTACGCCTCATCCACCGCCTGCTGGAGAATCTTCGCGGCAGCGACGTATTCCCCCCGGATATAGATGTAGGCCTTGTGCGCCCCAGTCGCGTAGGCGGCAATGATGACGCCTTCGAGGAGCCGATGGGGATCCTTCACGATGAGGTAGCGGTCTTTGACGGTGCCCGGCTCCCCCTCATCCGCATTGACCACCAGGAAGGTCGGCTTGCCCGACTCCTTGGGGATGAAGCCCCACTTCTTGCCGGTGGGAAAACCGGCTCCACCCAAGCCACGAAGGTTGGCGACGGTTACCTCTTTGATCACCTGCTCCGGGCTCAGCTCCCTGAGCGCCTTGCGGGCCGCCTGATACCCGTCATCGCGCAGGGTGGTTTCCATCGTCTCTGCGTTGGGCAGCGAAAACCGCCTGGAGAGCACCGGTTCCTCCAGGTCGACGGTGCCCTGATACCGCAACGGGATCTCGGCCAACGCCTCCGGGGAGCGGAGGAGCGTCTCGAGGAGTTCGGGCGTCCACGGACCGACGTAGCGGTCATTGAGTTGCAGCACAGGGGCGACGTCGCAGGCACAGAGGCACTCCACCGTGGAGAGGGTGAACTTGCCGTCGGTGGTCGTCTCGCCCGGCCGAATCCCAAGGCGTTCGGAAAGAGCGGCCAGGCATCCCTCCGCGCCTCGCAGGGCGCAGGCGATGTTCGTGCAGACCTGCACGTGATAGGTCCCGACCGGCTTTTGATGAAACAGGCTGTAGAACGTCACCACTTCGTGCACGTGCGCCGGGGCCACCCCGAGGAACTGGGCGACCCACTCCTCAGCCTCAGGGCTGATGCACCCGAACCGCTCCTGGATGAGGCGCAGAATCGGCAGCATCGCCGCCCGCTTCTGCTCGTAGCGAGCCATGATCCCCTCCGCCTCGGGTCGCAACAACTCGAAGGTCATCGACATCTCGCTCATCTAGCGTACAGCGTTCAGCGTAGAGCGTTCAAGAAGAACCTTTACGGCTTCCCTGAACGCTATACGCTGAACGCTGTACGCTGGTCCTACCGGTCGAGTTCCCCGCCGATCATATTGACCGAGCCGAACGTCGGGACGATGTCGGCCAGCATCCCCCCCACCAGCAACTCCGGCAACGCCGACATGATCGTAAAGCACGGCGGCCGCACCCGCACCCGGTAGGGCCGGTCCGACCCGTCGCTGACGACGTAAAACCCCAGCTCGCCGTTTGCGCCCTCGACGGCGCTGTAATATTCCCCTTGCGGCGGTCGGATGCCGTGGCCGCTCATGACGAGCTTGAAGTGGTGCATCAGCCCTTCGATGTTGCCGTAGGTCTCCTCCTTCGGCGGCAGCACCGCGCGTCGCTCCTTCGCGTTGATGGCGCGGTGGGAGGGGCGCGTCGAGCCTTCCAGGGTAGGCTCCACCTCCACGCGAACCTGCCGGAACCCCGCCACGCGCCCCATTTTCGCCTCATCCACCATCTCCGCCGCCGGCAGGAGGCGGCCATCGATGTCGGCGGCATGGACCGAGCCTTCGGGCATCTGGGAGAGCGCGCGCTCCACAATGCGCATGCTCTGCTCCATCTCTTCCATGCGCACGAGGTACCGGTCGTAGTTGTCCCCATGTTGGCCGGTCGGCACATCGAAGGGGATCCGGTCGTAGACGAAGTAGGGGGTGGCCCTGCGGACGTCGAGCGGCGACCCCGTCGCCCGCAGGAAGGGGCCGGTGATCCCGTAGCTGATCGCCGCGTCCTTGGAGATGACCCCGGTGCCCTGCATCCGGTCGACAAAGATGCGGTTGCGCGTCAGCAGCGTATCGCACTCCAGCAGGACCTTGCGGACCTCCTCCAGCGCCGCGCGCGTGCGCTGGGCGAAGCCCTCGGGCAGATCCGCCTTCACGCCGCCGATCCGGCCATAGGAGATCGTCAGCCGCGCGCCGGTCACCGCTTCCACCAGCTCCCAGAGCCACTCCCGCGCCTTGATCATATAGAGGAAGACGGTGAACGCCCCGAGCTCCATGGCCGAGGCGCCGACGCACGTGAGGTGATCGGTGATGCGGGACAGCTCGCTCATGATGACGCGGATGTACTGGGCGCGCGGGGGCGCTTCGATCCCCAGCAGCCGCTCAACCGCGAGGCAGTAGCCGAAGTTGTTGATGAGCGGGGAGACGTAGTTGAGCCGGTCGGTGTACGGGATCACGTTGTTGTACGGCCCGCGCTCGCTCTCCTTCTCGAAGGCCCGATGCAGGTAGCCGATCTCCACGTCCGCGCCGACGACCCGCTCCCCGTCCAGCTCCAGGACGATCTTGATGATGCCGTGCATCGCCGGGTGCGACGGCCCCATGTTGAGGAACATGTGCCTCGTCTGCGTCGGCTGAGAGCGGACGTCGAGTGGCGAGTTGTGATGTGTGAGTTGTGAGTTCATCTGATCACGTGTCACCTGTCGCGTGTCACAGTCAGTTGACGGGGCCGATGAGGGGCTGGCGTTGACGGATCGGGTAATCCTTGCGCAGCGGGTGCCCCTGAAACTCCTCATAGAGCAGGATTCGCTTGAGGTTCGGATGGCCGGTAAAGCGGATGCCGAACATGTCCCACGCCTCCCGCTCAAACCAGTTGGCGCCCGGCCACAGAGTCGTCAAGGAATCCACGACCGGATCCACGGCCTGCAGCGGCACCTTCACCCGCAGTCGATGGTGGAAGGCGCTGGAAAAGAACTGGTAGACGACCTCAAAGCGGTACTCGTCGTGAGGCACCCCTCGCTGCCACGTCTCGGCGGAGGGAACGGGCGTCATGTAATAGGGTAACGGCGAGGGGCTCGCAAGCGTCGGCGCGCTGCGGGGCGATCTCCCGAATGCGCGGTAATCCACGCAGGTCAGATCCATCAGGAAGTCGCAGCGCATCGCCGGATCATCCCTGAGGAAGCGCGCGACCTCCAGGAGCCCTTCCCGCTTGAGCAGCACCGTCTCCTGAGCGCGGAAGCGGTGCGTGCCGATCACCCACTGCGGGAACCGTTGTCGGACGCTCTCACTGCACGAGGCCTGCGGCTCCATCACGGCGGCTCACTGATCACTGACCACTAGCAGACTGCGGAAATACTCTGGCCACACCACAGAGGGCACAGAATCCCACAGAGGCACAGAGACGTGCTCCTCGAGAACCGCTCTGTGTTTCTGTGCCGCTTCTGTGGTTCTGTGGTGTCATCTAGGGTTGTTCAGTACCCTGCTAGTGCTACAGGTGGGTTTCAGGACGGTGGGGGCTGTGCAGCTCTTCCGGACGAGCTGAGACATCGGCAGGAAGCGTGGCAGCCACTCCGTGCGCGATCTTCTCCTGCAATTTCATCAGGCCGTCGAGCACGTTCTCCGGCCGAGGGGGACAACCAGGGATGTAGACGTCCACCGGAACGATCGTGTCGATCCCCATGACCGTCGCGTAGTTGTCGTAGAAGCCGCCGGTGCAGGTGCACACCCCGAAGGCGACCACCCACTTCGGCTCGGTCATCTGGTCATAGACCCGCTTCAGGATCGGCGCCAGCTTGTGGCTGACGGTGCCGACGACAAAGAGCACATCCGCCTGGCGGGGGGAGAAACGGGGGAAGCCGGCCCCGAACCGGTCCATGTCGTAGTGGGAGGTCGCGGTGGCCATGTACTCCATCCCGCAGCAGGCGGTCACGAACGGGTACTGGAAGATGGAGAACTTCCGCGCCCACCCGAGCGCCGCATCCACACGCGTCGTCAACCAGCTCAGTCTCGAGACGTCCACGCTCCCGCTCATGGGTGCCGTCACTTAAACTCCAGCGCCCCCTGCTTCCAGGCATAGACGAAGCCGGCGACCACGATCCCGAGGAAGCCCCCCATCTCGATGAGACCCAGCCAGCCCAGCTCCTTGAGCACCACCGCCCAGGGAAACAGGAAGACCAGCTCCACGTCAAAGACGACGAACAGCATCGCCGCGACGTAGAAGTGGATCGGCAGGCGACCTGACGGCAGGGCGATCGGCTCCACCCCGCATTCGAACGGGGCGGCCTTGACGGGGTTCGGCCGCTTCGGGCCCAGCAGCGCATTGGCGAAGAGCATCAGCAGCGCCACGCCGCTCACCAGGACCGAGAAGATGAGGAGACTCGCATACTCCAGCATCGCGTTCGGGAGGCGAGATTGTGATTTTTTTCACAATCGCCTTACGCGATAGTCTAGCACCCTTCGAGGGCCCTGTCCACACAGTGGGAGCACCCAGGTGGGTGCTGAGGGTTCGCGGGAGGGAAGGCTACTTGTGGTAGTCGACGCCCCGCTCCAGAAACTGCTCGTCCATCCGCTTGGGGGCAAAGAAGCTGCGGACAAACGCCTTGAGCGGCTCAACGTCGAACTGGCGGCAGCTGTAGATGTCGATCGAGATGAACTCTTTGGGCGTCAGCGTGTGCATCTGCACGCCGCTTTCCACCAGCGGAACCCATCCGCTCAGACCCGCTTTGTCAGGAAAGCGCCGGCCGTCCGTGCGGAAGATGAACGGGGGGGATTGCGGCTCCACCTTGAGGACACGGACGATCTGCTCGAGAAACTCGTAGCAGAGCCCCAGGTCGTCGCAGGCGCCCTTCTTGCACTGGTAGAGGTCCAACAGCAGTTGAAACCCGAACGGCGCAGGACGCACCGCCCCCTTGGACTCAGCGATGGGCGCCTCACACACCTGGGGCATACAGCCTCCTCCTACGTGTTGACGTCGGCGGGTTCTGCCGAATGAGACACGAGAGAAACGAAGACCCCGACACGCATTCGTCGGGGCCGCACGATCTGACGTCGATTCTCAGACTCACTGACGATCATCTCCTGTTGGGACAACATCACGATTGAAACTTATCATATCGCAAGGGTCTCAGAAGTCAATAACAATCCTGCCCCCAGTGGCGAACGAACGCTTGAGCTTGCCCCCGCCATCCGCTAGAATGTCGTGGGGGTGAGGCATGCCGAAAGCGTTCATCATGGTGGATGTCGTCCCGGGCCACGAGCTGTCGGTCCAGCAGGCGATCGCGAAGCTCGCCGGAGTCAAGATGGTCCATCAAGTCACCGGCGAGCACGACATCATCGCGTTCGTCGACGCCGAACCGTACGAGGAGTTCGCGGTCATCCTCGCGAGCATCCGCCAGCTCAGTGGCGTGCGGGACACCGATTCGCATCTCGTGCTGCAGCCGTGACAGCCGATCCCTCACAGCCGCCGACGAGCGCGCAAGGGCAACTCGTGCTTGACGAACAGGCGCGGGTCCGTGTAGGATAGGCCCGTTTCGCAACCAGCATCAAGGAGGCCCGCATGTCCTACGTCATTATCGAGAAGTGTCTGGGGGAGCGCTACGCGGTCTGCGCCACGGTGTGTCCGGTTGAGTGCATCCACCCCGGTGAGCACAAGGAACAGGAGTTCATGATCATCGACCCGGAGGTCTGCATCAACTGCGGCCTGTGCCTGCCGGAGTGCCCCGTGGGGGCCATCGTGGCCTCAGAAGAGGAAGACAAACCCTACGCCCAAATCAACAAAGAGCTCACCCCCTCCTTCAAGAACAACCCCCCCGCCCCGGAGCGCCCCAAGAACGACCCGCCGAAGCGTCCCGGCAACAAGCTCGTCAATTAGGCGGACCGTTTGAACCAACTGACCGCCTCGGCAGACAGCCGCGCCAGCGCCTCGAGGCGGGCCATCTCCTCCGACGAGAACGGCGCCACGTGCATCGCACACTCCACCGCCTCGTCCACTTCTTCCACGCGCTGGAATCCCACGATCGTGGTGCTGACGGGCAGGCTCCACACGTAGCCTAGCGCCTCGCGCAGCGTCAAGACCCCGCCCGGCTTCAGGAGAGATCCGCGCGCCACCACCTTCATCCCGATCACGCCCACCCCCCGCTCTACGGCCACCGGCAGCACCTGATCGATGAACGACAGGCGGGCCCGATCCGCCGCGTTCAACGCCACCAGCGCCGTATCGAACGGGTAGCGCCGGATCGCCTCCACCAGGACCGATGGATCGTAATGACCGGTCAGACCCAAAAACCGCGCGCGCCCGTCGCGCCGGGCCTCCTCCAGCGCCTGAAGCGCGCCGCCCGGGCCGAAGATCTCATCGAGCTCCTCCATCGTGCGCAGGTCGTGGAGCTGCCACAGATCGAGGTGATCGCTCCGGAGTCGCCTGAGGCTGTCATCGAGCAGACGCAGGCTGCCGTCCCGCGAGCGCTCGTGTGTCTTGGAGGCGAGGAACACCTCCCTCCGCCGCTCCCGCAGCACCGCGCCGTAGTAGTCCTGGCTGCCGCTGTAGGCGGGCGCGGTGTCGCAATAGGTGATGCCCTGATCGACTGCGCGGTGGATGACGGCGGCGGCTTCTCGGTGGCGGCCCCACGTCCGTAACACCCCTTCACCGCCAAGCCCGATGATGGTGACCTGGGCGCCCGTCCGACCGAGAGGGCGAGTTGGAATGGAACCGGCGCCTGCGTGCAGGCTGCGCAAGGAAGGCCACCAGGCGGAGACGAACGCCCCGAGGGCGGTCAGCAGCCCGGCCTTCAAAAACCGGCGTCGAGACAGCGCTGGAGGCCGCGCTTCACGGCCCATCGAGCGCCTTCACCATGTAGGTCTCCTGCAGGGCGTAGCCGAGCCGGCGGTAGTACTCGCGCACCCCCACCCCGGCGATGACCGCCATGCGGCGCAGGCCGAACTCCTCCCGCGCGATCCGTTCAGCGGCGCGAAGAAGCTGCGTGCCAAGGCCGCGGTGTTGCACCGCCTCCTCCACCCGTTCATGCAGCGGCAGGTGCTGCCCGTACGTGTGGAGTTCGCGGATCAGCGCGGCGTCCGCGAGCGCAGGGATCCCGTGCGGCGCCTGACGCGCGCGGAGAGAGGGAATGCGCAGCCGCAGCAACGAGGCCAGACGGTCCGAGGGGAGGTGCTCAACGCTCAGGAACAGCTCCAGCCCCTCCGAGGCGGCGTAGCTTCTCCGCATGAAGGTGAACGGTCCGGGATGCGGCCCTCGCACCTGACGGCAGCGGATGCATCGGCACCGAAGCCCCCGGGCCGCCATCCGCCGCTGCACCTCTTCGCGGAGGTTGGTGAAGAGACAGCCCGCCTGGATCGACGTCGAAGGGATGTCCCGGATGACCCGTTCGATGCGCACGTAGGGCGGCACGACGGATTTGATCTGCACGAGGAGCTCCAGGAGCGTCTCATCGTCATACGGCTGGTAGCGCCCCTCCCGCCACCACTGAGAGAGCTCGGCCGTCTCCAGGACGACGCAGGGGTAGAGCTTCAGGGCGTCGGGCTGATAGCCGCTGTCTTCGAAGAGTCGCCGCGCCGTCTCCACATCGCTCTGGGGGGAAGCGCCTGGGAGGTTCGGCATGATGTGGTAGGCCACTTTGAAGGCGGCGTCCTTCAGGAGCTGCGTGGCCTGGCGGACTTCGGCGGTCCCGTGGTCACGGATGACCCGGCTCAGCACCGCTTCTTCGAGGCTCTGGACCCCCAACTCCACCCGCGTCACCCCGAGCGCTCGAAGGCGCTGGATCTCCTCGTCAGAGATGTAGTCGGGTCGCGTCTCGATGGTCACGCCGATGATGCGATTCCGCGCCGTCTCGTTGGCGCGTTGGGCCTCCTCCACACTTGATGACGAGTCTGGCTCGAGGCTAGAGGCTGGAGGCTGGAGGCTGTTGCCTAGAGCCTGCCCGCCCCGGCGTTCGTGAAAGGCGGGCCGGGGGAGCCTGGAGCCTGGAGCAAAATGATTGGCGGCGTCAACGCAGCGCTGGATGAACCATCGCTGATAGGTCTGGGGGTAGAACGACCACGTGCCCCCTTTGATAATCAGCTCGATCTTGTCGGTGGGATGGCCGGTCTGGTCCAGCGCCTCGAGCCGGCTGCGGACTTGGCGATAGGGATCGTAGTCATTGCGCAAGGCCCGGAGCACCGCAGGCTCGTTGGGCAGGTAGCTCTTCGGGGCCCGCGTCTCCGTCGGGCAGTAGACGCAGCGGCCGGGGCAGGCGTAGGGCTTGGTGATGACGGTGACGGTGGCGATCCCCGACTCTGAGCGGATGCTGTTCAACCTCAGCAGCCGTTCCACCGCGGGCACCGCTCGACGCCGGCCGCCGGCGACCTCCTGCCGGTAGCGGCTGAGGAGGACGTCGTTGCGGATCAGCGGACGCTTCGACTGGGTGGCGAGGGAGACTTTCAGCTTGCGCAGGCGCGCGCGATCCGGGGGAGGCGCATCGCACAACTGATGAAGCAACTCACCCACAGCATCCATTGAGGGGTGGTGTCCTAA
>JAUYPJ010000138.1 GCA_030697665.1 Candidatus Omnitrophota bacterium | reverse complement strand
ACGGAGGACTGCGGCGCTTCCTGTTCTCATAGAACCGTTGGTCTTACTGATCGCGGGCGGGGGTGTTGATCTTCTTGATGCCTCGCCTCTTGAACTACATCGTGGCGACCTACCTGATTGTGATCGGACTGATCGGGGTGTTTGGTTCGTCTGCTGCACGCCCGGTACAGCCGATGGGATACCGAATTGAATTGCCAGCGCAAGCCACCGTGGGGAGCTTGCCGTGGAACCGAAGCAACGTAGAACAAGGAGGGGGTTGATGAAAGGTCAACGGTCGTGGTGTGTGCTAGCGGTTGGTGTCCTCATCGGCGGGATAATGATCACCACCCCATCGGTTCAGGCCGGCCAGGGCCTTCTTGAAGGTCATACCGCAGGCGACAAGCTGGTGCGGGGAGCGGCCAACCTGTTCTTGGGTGTCCTGGAGGTTCCCCGCAACATCCATAACGTGACCCAAGCCGAAAACAGCGTGTTGCAAGGCTGGACCATCGGGCTGGGGAAAGGGGTGGGGTATACGGTGCTCCGGATGGTGGTCGGAGCGTATGAGATCGTCACGTTCCCGTTTCCTATTCCGGAGGAATATCGTCCGGTGATTGAACCTGAGTTCGTCTGGGAGGCTCAAGGACCAGACATCGTCAGCTGAAATGAGGAAGCCACAGGGCTGCGTCGGGGACTGAACCATCTAGCCGAAGCACCCATGAGGGATGCACACAGGAGGCGGAGATGTCGATGGCGTATTTGCTCTGGTTTCTCTTGGTTGGGTTGATCGCCGGGTGGCTGGCGGGGCTGATCATGAAGAGGCGTGGGTTTGGCCTCCTGGGTAACATGATCGTGGGAGTTCAGAGGGCCTAACGGGTGCAAGGAGGCGTCATGCGAAAGGGGCTGATTCTGTGGGTGCGTGGGGTGCCGCTCAGCTTCATGGTGCTCCAGCTCATGGGGCTGCTGTAGACCACCGGACAGGAGGACCGCCATGTTCAAATGGGCACTGGTTTTTTTCGTGATCTCATTGATAGCGGGACTCTTTGGCTTTACGGATGTCGCCGTTGCGTCGGCAGGGATTGCGAAGTTCCTATTCTTTGTGTTCTTCGGGCTATGCATGGTCTTCCTCATTGCGGCGCTCATCGTGGGTAACAAGGTGCGGGATTATTTCCGGGGGCGGCACGTCTAAATCGTGCTGGCCTGGGGGTGTCGTGGAACTCTTGCGGGCGCTGGTAGTGCATGGTCGCGCGCATGAATCACTTGTCATCCAACCTTCATCGGAAGTTCACGTCGCTTTCTGTACAGTGTCCACACAATGACGGAAGGAGGTGAATGAGATGGATGAGGGCCCCAGAGTAGAGCAGGGTCGCCACGCGTCCTCTTCGAGGACGATCGCCTGCGACTGCTGCGGCGAAACGTTTGCGACAGAGGAAGCGCGACAGCAGCACGAGGAGCAATGCGTGAAGGAGCGCTCCGGCGGCTCGGCGAAGGAGCAGGACGCTGCTGAGGAATCGGCTGCCGGGGAACACGATGAGCCGCCCGGCCGTATCAGATCGGAGACCGGCGGGTGAGGGAGTTGAACCCGCGAGCACTGGAGGAGGATCGATGAGCAATGCCGTGCAGATGTTGCAGGACGATCATCAACGGGTCAAAGGACTCTTCGAGGAGTTCAAACACGCTCCACAGGGGGACAAGCGCCGTATCGTGAAGACCGTATTGACCGAGCTTGAGATCCACGCCAAGATCGAGGAAGAGGTATTTTATCCGACGGTCAGGCTCCGCATCAAGGACCATGAGCTCATGGATGAAGCGGATGAGGAGCACCGCGTCGTGGAGCACCTCCTCCTGGAGCTCAAAGGCATGAAGCCCGGAGACTCGTACTACGACGCCAAGTTTACCGTCCTGGCTGAAAACGTGACGCATCATATCCAAGAGGAAGAGTCCGAGATGTTTCCGAAGGCGGCCTCCAGCGGGCTGGACTTGACAGAGCTGGGGGAGCGGATGGCGCAGCGGAAGGAGCAGCTCATGGAGCGTGCGCAGTCCGACCCATCAGACGGCAATGGAGCTTCGCAGGTCCGCGTCCAGACGCGCAAGCGGGGGCGGGGGCTTCAACGGGCGGAAAAGAAACGGTGACGCGAATGGGAAAAGGTCTCTTGCTCTGGGCACTCGGCGTCCCACTGAGCCTTGTGATGCTCGTGTGGTTGTTGGGGATTCTTTGACGCGAGTAATCGATGCCGCAGATCCGGATGGGCAGCCCCGCCCCTGTTCTGGGGGATGCTCTATGAGTGACGAGGACATTCCGTGGGGGTCTTTCGTCATGGAAAGACATGAACGAGTTGTCATCTCCAGTTCATCGAATTGTTATCGGCGAGGGGTACCCTAGCCATTGGGTCAGGCCACTTAAGAGAAGAAAAAAGAGACAGGAGGGAACAGATGAAACGGCCAGTACACCTGTTTATCGTCACGTGCCTGGGTGTTGGCACGGCGGGGTTCACTAGCACCATAGGATTTGCGATGGGAGACAAGTATCAATCGGCTGAGGACGTTCGGCAGGAGCGCGAGG
>JAUYPJ010000137.1 GCA_030697665.1 Candidatus Omnitrophota bacterium | reverse complement strand
GGCTCCACCAGGCGATCCGTACGCTGCGCGGTTCTCAACGGCGGCTGTGGTCCTGCATCTCTGCGTCCCAACTTCCGTGGGATCGGTGAGAGTATCCATTACTTACACGTAACTCAATAGCTCTGTGTCGTTGCGCGCATGTCGTCACCGCTTGCCCTCATCGCCGGCTCAGGACGGTTCCCCTTCTACGTGGCCCAGGAAGCCAGACGCCAGGGGCGGTCCGTGGTGGCCATGGGGATCCAGGGCTGGTCTGATCCCTCCCTGGTCGGGGTGGTCGACGCGTACGAAGAGGTTCCCATCGGCCAGTTGAGCCGGCTGATCGATCGGCTCAAGATCCACGGGGCTCGTGAGGCCATCATGGCGGGCAAGGTGACGAAAGCGGTGCTCCTGGATCCACAGGCCACGTTTGATGAGGAGCTCCGTGGGCTCCTGCGTCGGGTTGGTGAGACGTCGGCGCCGGCACTGCTGGGGGCGGTGGCTCGGCGCTTGGCTGATGCGGGAATCACCGTGCTGGACTCAGCGACCTTTCTCCAGCCGCAGCTCTGTCCGCCGCGGGTCCTGACGGCGCGGGCGCCGACCGCCTCGGAGCAGGCCGACATCCAGGTCGGGCTTCGGGCGGCCCAGGCCCTGGCGACGCACGATATCGGACAAACGGTGGTCGTCAGGGAGCGGGTCGTGGTCGCCGTGGAAGCCCTTGAGGGAACCGATGCCGCGGTGCGTCGGGCCCACGCGCTCGCCGGGGATGGCCTTGTGGTCGTGAAGGTCGCTTCCCCCCAGCAGGATCGGCGGTTCGATCTTCCCGTGATCGGCATGACGACGCTGGAGGTCCTGGCCGGTTCGGGGGTGTCGTGTCTTGCCCTTGAGGCGGGCACGACGCTGTTGTTGGAACGTGACGCGCTGATCGCGGCGGCGGATGCGGCCCATCTGTGCGTGGTCGGCATCCTCCCCCATGGTGCGTGAGCGATCAGCCGGAGGCGTCCTCATCAGACGCGTCGGCCCTCGACACGAGGTCTGCCTCATCTTGCGCGAGCTCCCACGACCGCGAGTCGGCTCCCATGTCGTTCGGCGCCTCTGGGGCCTCCCGAAAGGGCACGTGGAGGCGGGCGAGCAGGAGGCGGAGGCGGCGTTGCGGGAAGTGGAGGAGGAAACCGGCTTTGCGGCGGAGCTCCTCCGGCCGCTTGGAACGATCGCCTACACCTTTGTCCGTCCGCCGGTGACGGTGTCCAAGACGGTGGCGTTTTTTCTGATGCGCGCCCTGCGCCGGACAGGCTCGCACGATGCCACGGAAATCGTCGAGGCGCGCTGGATGCCGCTGGGACGCGCGGGCGCGCGTCTGGCCTACGAGAACGAGCGCCGCATCCTGCGCGCAGCTCAACAGGCTGCGAAAAAACTCCTGGGTGACAAGTGACAGGTGACACGCGACACGTGAAAAACGGCTCCCATGTCCCCTGTCCCATGCGGCCTGTCGCGCCACTGTTTCATTACCCTACTGAATGATCCCGTTGCGTGACACCATTCCCTCTCGCCGAACGGCGTGGGTCACCCGCATCCTGCTGATCGCCAATGTGGCCGCGTTTGTCGTGGAGCTCCGGCAGGGGCCGGCGCTTGAGGTGTTCCTCTATCGCTTTGGGGTGGTGCCCTCGCATTGGATGGTGAGCACCCTCCAGGATGTGCTGGACTGGCCGCGCTTGACCATCACCTTCCTCACGTCCCAGTTTCTCCACGGCAGCCTCCTGCACTTGGCCTCGAACATGCTCTACCTGTGGATCTTCGCCGATAACGTCGAGGATCGGTTGGGACATGCGCGGTTCCTCTTGCTCTACCTGGGCAGCGGGGTGGCCGCGGCGGTGGCGCAACTGCTCGCCTCGCCGAGCTCTCACATCCCCATGGTCGGCGCCAGCGGCGCCATCGCGGGTATCTTGGGAGCCTATCTCCTGCTGTTTCCTTCTGCGAAGATCGTGACGTTGGTGCCGCTGGGATTCTTCTTGCAGACGGTCGAATTGCCGGCGTTCCTCTTCTTGGGGCTGTGGTTCCTGTTGCAGTGGGTGCAGGGCCTGACGACCATCGGCCAGGTCGCCGATGTCGGCGGCATCGCCTTTTGGGCCCACGTGGGCGGATTTGTCTTCGGCATGGCGGGCCTGGCGATCCTGCGTCCTCGCCGGAGGTGGTGATCCCACCACCTGGCGCGCCAGCCATTGGCTGGCGCGTCACGAGGGTCGACATGAAGGAAAGGAACATATAGGTCTTCCACTTGGCGAGGTGACGCGAATCCCGCCTGCAAGCGGGATTCAGCGCCAGGTGGTGGGATGACGATGCCGACGCCGCAGCAAGACATCTTGGAAAAAGCCGCGTACGCAACGGTGGAAGCCCCGTGCCCCTATTTCGGGACGTGCGGCGGCTGCTCGTTGCAGGACCTGGCGTATCCCGACCAGCTGAACCTGAAGCGGGAGCGCCTCCAGCGGGCGTTGGCGACGCTGCGCTACACCTCTCCGATCGAGATCGTGGGGCTTGAGGATCCCTGGCGGTATCGCAACAAGGCGGAGCTGACGTTCAGCGAGCGCGACGGGCGCCTGGTGTTGGGCTACCACGCCGCCCGCTCGTTCTGGCGGGTGATCGATGTCGAGGATTGCCTGCTGTTACCGGAGCCGGTGATGCGGGTGGTGCGCGATGTCCGCCTCCTGGCGGAGGAAACGGGTCTGCCGGCGTACCGGCCTCGGACGCACCAGGGGTTCTTTCGGTTTCTGCTCGTGCGCAGCAGCGCGGCCACCGGGCAGATCCTCCTGTGCCTGATGACGACGACGGGTTCGAAGGAGGTGGTCGAGCGGTTGGCCCAGGAGCTGTTGCGGCGTCATCCGGCGATCGCCAGTCTCTACTGGGGGCTGACCAACCGGTTGGCTGATGTGGCCGCGCCGGAGGAGCTGATCCATCTCGGCGGGGCGAAAGAGCTCGAGGATCAGATCGGCCCGTTCCGGCTGCGGCTCCATCCGCTCAATTTCCTGCAGCCGACGAGCGTCCAGGCGGACCGCATCTACACGCGGCTCGCTGAGGCGCTGCCGGAGGCGTCGCGCGGCGTGGCCTGGGATTTGTACTGCGGGGTGGGACTGGTGGCCTTTTACCTGGCCAGGCGCTTCGGGAAGGTCTACGGGGTGGACCTCGAAGCCCACCACGTGGAACGGGCGGCGTTGAACGCGGCGTTGAATGGGTTGGACAACATCGAGTTTCGGGTCGGCCGCGTGGAGGCCATCCTCAAGGATCGCCGCTTCTGGCTGCAGGAGGCCAAGCCGGAGATGGTGGTGGTCGATCCGCCGCGGGCCGGCCTGCATCCGGACGCCCTCGCCTCGCTCATCGCGGCCCGAGCGCCCGCCATCGTCTACCTCTCCTGCAACGTCCAGTCGCTCCTCCGCGACCTGCAGGCGCTCCTGTCAGGATTCCCTCGCTACCGCTTGGTCGACGCGCACGCCTTCGACATGTTCCCCCAGACCAACCACGTGGAGATCTTCACCCTCCTCCACCGGCAATGAGATGAAGATGCGTGTATGGAGTTGCGCCGCGGCGGGGCTTCTTGCCATGGGTGGAGCGGCTGCTGTGACGCCACTCTGGGCTGAGGAGATCTTCCCAGACCCAAAAGTCTACTACGTGATTACGTACGCGCTGAACGATGAAGACACGGAAATCCTCAGGCCGGTAAAAGTGGTGGGCGTGACGAAGATCGGTCCGAAGGTCTTTTTGGTCGTTGACGTCGGGGGGCCTCAGCCAGCCCTCGGCTACCTGGAACTTGAGCGCATCCGGACGATCCTGCCCGTCTCCGGTACCTTTTCAATCGAGCGCAAGCCGTCATCATAGGGTATACTATGGCCAGCCGCGAGAAACTCCTGGAGGAGGTCTTACGAGGGACGGCCGACGCCAACATCCAGTTTAGCGGCCTGTGCCAGTTACTGCGCAGTCTGGGTTTTCGTGAGCGCATCCGTGGGGATCACCATATCTTCGTCAAAGATGGGATCGAGGAGATTTTGAACCTGCAACCCAAGGGCGGGAAGGCCAAGCCCTATCAGGTCAAACAGGCACGCAAAGTGATCCTGCGGTACCGATTAGGAGGTAAGGAATCTGCGTGAAGGACAACCACGCTTCGAAGTCATCATCTACTGGAGCGCTGAGGATGCGGCGTTCGTCGCCGAGGTCCCGGAACTGCCTGGATGTGCCGCCGATGGCGCCACCTATCGGGATGCGCTGGCCAATGTGGAGGTCATCATTCGAGAGTGGATTGAGACGGCCAGGGAAGAAGGGCGTTCCATCCCTGAGCCCAAAGGCCGTCTGATATTTGCCTAACTCTGACCTTGCGCGTTTCCAGCCGGCCCTACGTCACCTGTCCATCCGTTAGGAAAATCCTTCTACCGCCCGCGCCTCAGCAGATGCGCCCCGGCAATGAGCTGGAGCATCTGGCGGTGAATCCGGCCGTTTGAGGCCACGAGCCGGCCTTCGGTGAGGGTCGGTGGCTCTCCGCGGAAGTTGCTCACGCGCCCGCCCGCTTCCTGGACCAGCAGGATGCCCGCCGCAATATCCCACGGCCACAGGCGCTGCTCGTAGAACCCCTCCATCCGTCCCGCGGCAATCGAAGCGAGGCTGATCGTGGTCGAGCCGATGCGCCGGACCCCGTGGGAGCGGCGCTCGAACGATTCGAACCGTCCGAGGTAGGGCCGCGCGGCGTGACGGAACTGCACGGGAAAGCCGGTTGACAGGAGGCTCTGGGTCAGCCGCGTGGTCTGCGAGACCCTGATGGGCCTGCCGTTCAAGGACGCCCCCGCCCCTTGGCTGGCGACGAACAGCTCGCGGCGCATCGGGTCGTAGATGACGCCGACCACGACCGTCCCCCGAACTTCCAGGGCGATGGAGACGGCGAAGCACGGGAAGCCATGGACGAAGTTGTTCGTCCCATCGATGGGATCCACGATCCAGCGGGAGCTCGCGCGCTCCCGCCGCCGCCCCAGCTCCTCGCCGAGAAACCCGATCGTGGGATCGGCGCGGCGGAGCAGGCGAGCGATGAGCCGTTCCGCTGCGCGATCGACCTCGGTGACGAGGTCGGCGGCGCTCCGCTTGGTCTTCACGGTGCGGGGCCTGCCGACGAACTGCCGCAACAACGCGCCCGCCGCAAGCGCCGCGCGGATCGCCGCGCGCACGTCGCCTTGCAAGGAATTCGGTGACATGCGTGGTATTATAGCAGTGTGATGGGGCCGTTGCTCCTCTCCATTGACCAGGGGACTACCGGCACGACGGTGTTGGTGGTGGATCGTCGGGCCCGCGTGGTGTCGAGCGCCTACGCGGAGCTGCCGCAACACTACCCTCATCCAGGCTGGGTCGAGCATGATCCCCAGGAGATCCTGGGCCTCACCCGGTCCGTCATCCTGCGGGCGCTGGCCCAGGGGCGGATCGCCCCCCGCCGGATTCAGGCGATCGGGATCACGAACCAGCGCGAGACCACCATCGTATGGGATCGCCGGAGCGGCCGGGCCGTGGCCAACGCGATCGTCTGGCAATGCCGACGGACCGCCCCGCTGTGCGCCCAGCTCAAACAGCAGGGGTACGAGCCGACCTTCCGCCGGAAGACCGGGTTGGTGCTGGACGCCTACTTTTCCGGCACCAAGATCCGCTGGCTGTTGGATCATGTCCCAGGCCTCAGACGTCGAGCTGCGCAGGGCGTGTTGGCCTTCGGCACCGTGGATAGCTGGCTGATCTGGCACTTGACGGGCGGTCGGGTCCACGCGACCGATTTCACCAACGCCTCCCGGACGCTGCTGTACAACATCCGCACCCATCGCTGGGATCCCACCCTGCTCGATCGGCTGGGCGTGCCGGCCGCGCTGCTGCCCGAGGTGCGTCCCCCGGCCGGTTCCTTCGGCGTGACGGGCCGCACGGCCTTTCTGCCGCCGGGCATTCCGATCACCGGCGTCGCCGGAGACCAGCAGGCCTCCCTCGTCGGCCACGGCTGCCTGGCGCCCGGGACCGCGAAGAATACCTACGGCACCGGCTGCTTCCTCCTCTTGAACACCGGCTCGCAGCCGATCCAGAGCCGATCCGGATTGATTACGACGCTCGCCTATGGCGGGAGCGGGCGCCCCGCCTACGCCCTGGAGGGCAGCGTCTTCATGGCGGGCGCCGCGATCCAGTGGCTGCGTGACGGCTTGCGGCTCATCGCGCGGGCCGAAGAGACCGAGGCGATCGCGCGGCGCGTGAAGGACACGGGCGGGGTGTACGTTGTCCCGGCGTTCGTCGGCCTCGGGGCGCCGTACTGGGACATGGAGGCGCGCGGGGCAATCGTCGGTCTCACGCGCGGATCCGGGCGCGACGTGATCGTCCGCGCCACCCTGGAGTCGCTGGCCTACCAGACGCGGGATGTGGTCGAGGCGATGCAGCGCGACAGCCGGGTGCGCCTGCGCGAGCTGCGCGTCGACGGCGGGGCCTCGCGCAACGACTGGCTCATGCAGTTCCAGGCGGATCTTATCGGGATCCCCGTGGCCCGCCCCGCGATGGTGGCGAACACCGGCAAGGGCGCCGCCCTGTTGGCGGGGATCGGGTGCGGCTGGTGGAGCCCGCGCGATCTCGCCGCGTTTGTGGGGCGTCCGGAGCGCGTCTTCTCGCCGCGCATGGCCCCGTCGCAGCGCGAGCGGCTCTATGCGGGGTGGCGGGAGGCCGTCGCGCGCGTCCGCACGCATCCGGAGCACACGCATCATCCGTGAGTCGATATGACACGTGAAGAGCTGTTGGGGCGCTTAGCGAGCGAGCCGTTCGACATCCTCGTCATTGGAGGCGGGATCGTCGGGGCCGCCATCGCGCGGGACGCCGCGCTGCGCGGGCTCAAGGTGGCGTTGGTCGAGCAGGGCGACTTCGCCGGCGGGACGAGCTCGAAGACGTCCAAGTTGATCCACGGCGGGCTCCGCTACCTCGAGCACGGGCGGCTTCGTCTGGTCTACGAGAGCCTGCGGGAGCGTCGCGTGCTCCGGACGATCGCCCCGGCGCTCGTCCATCCGCTGCCGATCGCGTTGCCGGTCTACGACGGCTCGCCCAGAGCCCCCTGGCAGATCGGGCTCGGTTTGCGGCTGTACGAGTGGTTGGCGATGGGCCAGGCGCTGCCGGCGGACGGACCCGCCGTGGTGGGGGTCAGCCAGCGGCGCCCACGTCTTGTCTCGGCGCATGAGGCGCTGAGGTTGGAGCCTGCGCTGCGGGCGCAGGGGCTGCGCGCGGCAGGCCTGTTCACCGACTGCCAGATGGACGATGCGCGGCTGTGCCTGGCGCATGTCCTCCAGGCGGTCAGCTTCGGCGCGGTCTGTTGCAACTACGTCCGGCTGCGCACCCTCCTGAAGGCGCGCCAGCGCGTGTGCGGAGGCGTCGGCGAGGATCTGCTAAGGGGCCGCTCGCTGGAGATCCACGCCCAGGTCGTCGTGAATGCGACAGGGCCCTGGTCCGACGAGGTGCGCCGGTTGAGTGATGGGCAGGCCCCACGTCGCTTGGCCCCTACCAAGGGCATCCACCTCATCCTCCCGCGGTTCACTCGGGAGGCGTTGTGTGTTCAAGCGCGCGCTGACCGCCGCATGCTCTTCATCCTGCCGTGGGGCGACTACTCGCTGGTGGGGACGACCGAGACGGCGATTGAGGACGAGTCGCTTGAGACGCTCTCGGCCGAGGCCGAGGAAGTCGGCTACCTCCTCGAGGAGGTCAACCACGTGGTGCAGGGAGATCGGGTGGACGAAGGGGATGTGCTGGGCACCTATGCGGGGGCGCGGCCGCTCTTGGCGTTCACGGGAGGCGCGACCCGCGCCTCGCGCGAGCATCGGATCGAAGAGGACCGATGGGGTCTGGTCAGCGTGATGGGGGGCAAGTACACTACCGCCCGCCTCATGGCGAAACAGGTGATGGATCTCCTCGTCCGGGGACGGCGCTGGCGTGTCGACCGGTGCCTGACGGATCAGGTGAGCCTGATGGAAGGGGTCCATCCCATGGGGGTGGACCACTGGCAGGAACTGACGCGGGACGTGGACCCGGCCCTGTTGGCGCGGCTCCTCACCCGCTACGGGGCGGGGGCGTTGCGCATCCTGCAGCTCATCGATCAGGATGCCGCGCTCGCTCAGCCGGTGTGCCCGCACCATGACCACGTGGCGGCCGAGCTCGTGTACGCGATGCAGGAAGAGCTGGCCTGCACGGTGACGGACCTCCTGGCCAGGCGGACACGGATCGCCTGGAGCTCTTGTCAGGGGCTCGATCTGCTCTCGACGGCAGCCGACCTGCTCCAACGCTACGGCCGCGTCACTCCCGCCGAGGTGCATGAACAGATGGAGGCCTACCGCCGGTTCCTCGCCAGTGGCCTCAGCTTCCGCGCCGGTGCCGCGAAGGTGCAGCAGGGGGTGGGATGACGACCGATTCGGCGCGTCAGTACGCCCGCACGCGATACCGGCTGCTCGTGATCGATTTGGTGGCCTCCCTCCTGTTCCTGGGGCTTATCCAGGCATCCGGTTGGTCGCACGCCCTCGCCCGATGGTGGGCCCGCTGGGTGACGAGCGAGCCGCTCATCATCGCGGGATACCTGACGGTGCTGGGGGGCGCCTCCTACGCGCTGACCTGGCCGTTGCACTTCTACAGCAGCTTTCTCCTGGAGCACCGCTTTGGGCTATCCCGCCTCACGCTGCGGGGCTGGTGGGTGCGGGAGCTGAAGCGCCTGGGCCTCAGCGCGCTGGTGGGGCTGCTGCTGATCGAAGGGTTCTATGCGCTGCTGCGATCGGCACCGACTACCTGGCCGCTGTGGGCGACCATCGGATGGGTGGGGTTCAGCGTCGTGCTGGCCCGATCCGTTCCCACCGTGGTGCTGCCGCTCTTCTACAAGACGTCGCCGGTGCACGACCCGCAGTTGGTCCGTCGGTTGGCGGCGCTGTGCGAACGCGTGGGGCTGTCGGCACTCGGGGTGTTCCGGGTGGACCTGGGAGTCGAGACCCGCAAGGCGAACGCGGCGCTGGCTGGGCTGGGACGGACGCGGCGCATCCTGCTCTCGGATACGCTGTTGAGCGCCTTTCCACCGGAGGAGATCGAGGGGGTCCTGGCCCACGAGCTCGCCCACCATCGCTACCGTCATCTGACGAAGCTGCTCCTCCTGAGCGCGTGTGGATCATGGGGGGCGTTTCTGCTGACCGCCGTCGTCAGTCGATGGTGGGTGGCGGCCCTTGGCCTCAACGGCCTGTCCGATATTGCAGGGTTCCCGATGGTATCGCTGTGGCTCTCCGGGCTGGGCCTCGTGGGCTTACCGCTCCAGAACGGTCTCTCGCGCTATTTCGAGTGGCAGGCGGACCGTTTCGCCGTCGAGGTGACCGGGCGCCCTGCGGCATTCGCCTCCGCGCTGCGGCGGCTGGGTTCGCTCAACCTGGCGGATCCCAACCCACCCCGATGGGTGGAGTGGTACCTCTACGACCATCCCTCACTGCCCCGGCGCATCGCGGCAGCCGAGGCGGGGTCGTGATGAGGCCTGCTCACTGCTACTGATATTTTGACGTGGCGTGCCCCACTGAGTATAGTGATAGAGAGATCAACCAGGAGGGTAAGAGCGATGTTGGCGGAGCTGGAGATTGTTCCGATCGGCACGAAGAGCGCCAGCCTGAGCCCGCTCTTGGCTGAGGTGGCGACGCTCATCCACGACAGCGGCTTGGACTACCGCGTCGGCCCGATGGGGACTGTGGTGGAAGGGGACTGGGATCGGGTGATCGCCCTGGCGAAACAGTGCCACCAGGTCATCCTGCAATCTGCCGATCGGGTGATGACGACGATTCGGATCGACGACCGCAAGGACCTCCCTGGGCTCGGCCGCATCACCCAGAAGGTCCAGTCGCTTGAGGCGAAGGTCGGCTATCCGCTCAAGCGGTAACCGCTCCTCGCGTGCGCTTCCTGCCCGTACAGTTGCCTCCCCTTGCCTTGCTCGTTCTCACAGGCCTGCTGAGCTGCGGGCAGGCGCTGCCGGATCATGCGACGGTGCGCCGGGCCATCGACGGCGATACGGTGGAGCTGGCGGATGGACGGCTCCTCCGGTACATCGGCGTGGATACCCCCGAGGTCCGCCGACGGCAGGACGGGCGCTGGATCGTTGATCCAGAGCCGCTGGGGCAGGCTGCCGCCGAGTTCAACCGACGACTCGTGGAAGGACGAGTGGTGCGCCTGGAGTACGACGTGCAGACGCACGACCGCTACGGGCGGTTGCTGGCGTACGTCTACGTCGGTGAGATGATGGTCAACGCCGAGCTGCTGAGGATGGGATTCGCGCAACCCTTGACGATTCCGCCCAACCTGAAGCACGTTGACCGGTTCCGCGCGCTGGCCGAGGAAGCCCGACGGGAGCGGCGTGGCCTCTGGGCGGCTCCCTCAGGAGACGCTCAGGGGGAGGGGCCGGGAGAATCAGCGCATTCCCCTGGAGGGCAGGACGGGGCTTGTGACGCTGGGGCTGAGGCCATGGAGCCCAGCAGTTGGCGAAAGTGTGGAGACCGGCGGAGGTTGGCCAGGTCGGGATCGCGTTGCAAGGAACGCAGATCGCTGTAGCCCAGCTCCAACGAGCGACGCACCGCCTCGACCGCGTCCTCAACCCGGCCGAGGAGGGAGTAGCTGCAGGCAAGGTTGTACCACGCGAGCGGATCGCGCTCTTGCAGCTTGATCAACCGCAGGTCCACCTGGAGGCCTTTCTCGTAGAGCCCGCGCCGGGTATAGGCGTGCCCCAGGGGGAGGAGCGCGTCGAGGAAATCGGGGTAGGCGGTGAGGAGCTTTTCGTAGAACTGGATTTCGAAATCCAGCAGGTCTTGCGCTTTTGAACGTCGCGGCATACCGGTGCGTGCGGATAATAACGGACACACTCAATAATGGATGAAAGGTATTGTGACAGACCCGCGCCGATTGTCAAGCCCTCAACCACAGAACCACGGAAGCGCCACGGAAGCACGGAACCGTCTCCTCGAGGATTGCTCCGTGTCTCCGTGGAATTCCGTGACCTCTGTGGTGTCACGAAGCACATGGAGGATGACTATTCCTCATGGACGTATCCTCAACGATGGACATCGCGCCGGCCATTCATGACACATTGAGGCGCGTCCAGGCGTTTGCCCGCGCGCGGCAGGTGCCGTGCTATCTCGTGGGCGGGCTGCTGCGCGACCAGTTGCTCGGACGCTCGCCGACGTACCTCAACGTCGACCTGGCGGTTCCGCGCGGCGCCGTCGCGATGTCCCGCGCCCTCGCGGAATGGATGGGCGGGGCGTTCGTGCCGTTGGATGAGACGGTGGGTTCCGCGCGGGTGGTCGTCAAGATCGAGGGGGCGCGCCTCGAGTTGGATCTCAGTGAGTTTCGGGGGGCGACCCTGGAGGAGGACCTCCGGCGTCGCGATTTTACCATCAACGCCCTCGCGATCGGGCTCGACGCCTGGCTGGAGGATCCGGATCGTCCGGGCGATCTCATCGATCCGCTGCGCGGCCGGCAGGCCCTTGAGCGCAGGCAGCTCATCGCGTGCGGTCCGGAGGCGTTTCACGACGATCCCGTGCGGATCCTCCGGGCCTTCCGGTTCGCGGCGCAGTTGGACTTCGCGGTGGATCCGGCGGCGCATCCGCTGATGCGTCGCGCGGTGCAGGCGCTTGCGGGCGTCTCGGGCGAGCGGATCCGCGACGAGCTTCTGGCGATTTTTGAGACCCATCGCGCCGCCGCCGCCGTCCGCTCGCTTGATGAGCTGGGGGTCCTTGACGTGCTCCTCCCGGAGCTGTCACCCGGACGAGGGATGGCCCAGGGTGACTTCCACCATTTGGATGTGCTGGCCCATCAGCTCGAGGCGGTGGCCCAGCTCGACCGGCTGCTGGTGGATTTCGCCGAGCTGTCGCAGGATCTTCGCGAGCCTCTCCTCGCCTACTGCGCGCAGGAGTTGGTGGAGCGGCGCTCACGCCGCTCACTCCTCAAGCTCGCCGGCCTGCTGCACGACGTGGGCAAGCCCGCGCACCGGCAGGTGCACGCGGACGGCGAGATCTGGTTCCTGGGGCATGAGCACGGAGGGGCGGAGCTGGCGAAGGGGATTGTGGAGCGGCTGCGGCTGTCCAACCGGGAAGGGGAGATGGTCTGCCAGTTGGTGCGCCACCATCTGCGCCCCGGCTTTCTCAGTCGCGAGCCGCAGGTGACGCGCCGCGCGATCTACCGGTTCTTCAAGGAGCTCGGCGACCACGGTCCGGCGTGTCTGGTCGTCTGGTGGGCCGATCGGATGGCGACCCGCGGGCCGAAGTCCCGCCTAGATCAGCTCGACCAGCAGCGCCGTCGCCTCGAAGAGCTGCTCAGCGCCTATTTCTTTCAGGCGGAGGAGGTCGTCAAGCCACGACGGCTCATCGATGGACACCGCATCATGGAGACCTTCGGCCTGACGCCAGGGCCGCGCATTGGGACACTATTAGAGGCGGTGGAAGAAGCGCAGGCGGAGGGGCGGGTCCGGTCTTCAGAAGAGGCGCTGGCACTCGTCCAAGCGCTTCTCCAGCAGGCTGCGGAAAAACACCGGGGTGACACGTGACAGGTGACACGCGACAGGGAACACCAGCACAACATGGGCATCTTGTCGCTTGTCACGTGTCGCTTGTCGCTTGTCGCACCACTTTTTTCAGCGCCCCGCTGGTGGGGCTGATGTGGTTCGCGCTGTGCATGCCGGTGATGCCGGCATCAGCAATGTCGACGGCGGAGGAGGTCCAGGCCGGCGTCGCGCGCCAAACGTTCGCGCTCCCGCGGGGGGTTCCGTTGGCCGGCTACAGCCATCGGGGCGGGGCCCCCTCGCAGGGTCAGCATGACCCGGTGGGCGTGCGGGCGCTGGTCGTGTCGAAAGGAGCGACCGTCGCGGCGCTGGTGAGTTGCGAGTTGCTCATCGTCGATGAGCGGCTCTTCGAGGCGGTCCGTCGCCGGCTCATCGCCCAGGGCTTTCCCGCGGACGGCGTGCTCCTCCTGGCGGCGACCCACACGCATTCCGGTCCAGGGGCGTTCGGCGCGAAGTTTGTGGAGAAGGTGTCGATGGGACATTTCGATCCAGCGGTCTTTGACGCGCTGGCGCAGGCGCTGGCGCAGGCGGTCTGGGATGCCTACACCAGGCGCTCGCCCGCGCGGATCGCCTCCCGACGGGCGCCGACCGAGGGCCTGGTCGTCAACCGGATGGATGCCTCGGCGGTGGCCGACGAGGAGCTGGTCGTCTGCGCGCTGTACCGGCCTGACGCGGTGGCGCCCTTTGCGGTCCTGGTGAGCTTCGCGGCCCATCCGACGACGTTGGGCGCGTGGAACCTGCACGTGTCAGGGGATTATCCGGGGGTTGTGATGCGCGAGGTGGAGCGCCGCCTTCCCGGCGCGACCTGCTTCTTTTTTGCAGGGGCGGTCGGTGACCAGGCGCCGGTCAAGGCCGGCATCGGCTTCGAGCGGTCGGAATGGGTAGGTGCCGCGCTCACCCGCGACGTCATCGCGCTCCTTGAGCCGCTCTCCCCGGAGCCCCCGCGCACCCTTCAGGCGTTGCAGGAGCGGCTCATCCTGCCCCCCGCCAGGGTGCGCCTGGGATCGTGGGTGACGTTGCCCCGCTGGATGGGACGGGCCTTGGTCGATGACGACGCGACGCTCTCGCTGCTCGTCATCGGGCGCGTGGCCTTCCTCGGCGTGCCGTGCGATCTGAGCGCTGCGCTGGGCCAGCAGTTGAAAACGGCCGCGGTCGCCCAGCGCCTGGACCCGCTGATCGTGGGGTTTGCGAGCGACTACATCGGCTACTGTCTCTCCGAGTCTCAGTACGCGGCGTCCACGTACGAAGCATCGATGGCGTTCAACGGCCCGAAGGCCGGCGAGCTGATCGTCGAGCATCTCACGCACATGCTCGATCGGCTTGTGACACGTGACATGTGACACGTGACATGAGATCTGCTGGGGTGGAGAGGAGCGGGATGGTCACACGATTCCCCAAGAGACAGGGCTGGGTATCGGTCGTGATGCTGGCAACGTTTTGGCTTGTCACGTGTCACCTGTCTCCTGTCCCAGTGGTGGAGGCGGCGCGCGTCGAGCATCACGAGGCGCTTCGCATCGTGTTCCTTGAGGGCACGCCATACGACGTGGGCCGCCAGCATGGCGAGCTGCTGCGCGAGGAGGTCCGGACGTCGGTCAGCCGGGTGCTGGGCTACTTCCGCCGGTACCTGAAGATCCCGTGGGTTCGCTCGTGGCTCGTGAACTGGTGGCTCGATGATCCCTGGCGGCAGGCCCAGCCGTTCGTGACCTCAGACCTGCTGGAAGAGCTCCGGGGGCTTGCCGACGGATCCGGGGTACCGCTGCGGGAGCTGTATCGGCTGCATGCGGTTCCCGAACGCACCTACTCCTGCGCCAACCTCGCCGCCTGGGGACGGGTCACCGCGGGGGGTCGGCTCGTCCACGTCCGAAACCTGGACTGGAATATCGACGCCGGCATCCAGGACGCGGCGACGGTGTTCGTCGTACGGCCTGCGGGGAAGCGGGCGTTTGTGAATGTGGGGTGGGCGGGGTTCATCGGGGTCCTGACAGGCATCAACGACGCGCAGTTGTCGATCGGTCAGATCGGGGCCGAGACGGTCGACGCCACCTTCCGGGGAGAGCCTATGGCGTTTCTGATGCGGCGCGTCCTCGAGGAGGCCGGGACGCTGGACGAAGCGGTCGCCCTCATCCTCGAAGCGAAGCGGACGGTGGGCGTCAACTACGTGGTGGCCGACGCGCGCACACCCCGCGGGGTGGTCGTCGAAACGACGCGCCGCCACGCCCGGGTGTTTGAGGCGGACGATGCCGCGGAGCACGGCGTCAGCTATGCGCGCCCAGTGGCGGATGCGGTCTTCCGCGCGGACATCGCGGTCGATCCGATCATCCGTGATCGTCAACGGGCATCCGGCGGGGATCCGCGTCGTCCTGGGCTGGAGGATCCGGCTGGCAGCTCAGCGTACGACGTGCGCTACCTCGGGCAGGCCGCGGGGCTGTTGGCATCCATGGGGCATCTCACGGCGACCTCAGCCCAGGCGATTGCGCGCGCCGTGGCGCCAAGCTCGAACGTGCAGAGCGTGATCTTTGCGTGGCCGGAGCTGTGGGTGGCGAACGCCCACGGCCTCACGCCCGCTGCGCAGGCCACGTATCACCGGCTCGACCTCACCCGACTCTTCTCCATCGAGTCCGAGCCCCCTCCAGAGCACGCTACTCGCCCAGGATCTTGACGACGACTCGCTTCTTGCGTCGCCCGTCGAACTCGGCGTAGAAGATCTGCTCCCAGGGGCCGAGGTCCAGCTTGCCCTTCGTGATCGGCAGCGTCGCCTGGTGCCCAACCACCGTCCGTTTAAGGTGGGCATCGCCGTTATCCTCTCCGGTCAGGTGGTGCTGGTAGTCCTTGCCTGAGGGAACGAGTCGCTCGAGCAGCTCCCACAGGTCCTGCCATAAGCCTTCCTCATCATCGTTGACCCAGATGCCGGCGGTGATGTGCATCGCCGAAACCAGACAGAGCCCTTCCTGCACCCCGCTGCGTTTCACCAGCGCCTCGATCTGATCGGTGATATTGATGAGATCCCGGCGAGTGGTCGTGTTGAACCAGAGGTACTCGGTGAGGTGCTTCATTGAGTTAATTCAAGCGGCAGGCCGAAATTGACGTCCTCGCGGGTCAGCTCCCACTCCTCCACCTGCGTCGCCCCAAGCCGCTTCAGCGCTTCCACCACTTCTTGCACCAGGTGTTCCGGGGCGGAGGCGCCCGAGGTGACGCCGACGCAGCGGATATCCTCGACCCATTCGGGCCGGATCTCCCGCGCGTCGTTGATGAGGTAGGCCGTCCGCCCCACGTCCTCGGCGACCTCCGTCAGCCGGATGGAGTTGGAGCTGTTCTTGGCGCCGATGACGAGGATCACTTCCGCCTCCTTCGCCATGGCCTTCACCGCATTCTGCCGGTTCTGGGTCGCGTAGCAGATGTCGTCCCTGGACGGGGTGAGGAGCGCTGGAAACCGCCGCCGGAGGACGTCGATGATCGCTTTCGTGTCGTCCACGCTCAACGTGGTCTGGGTGATGACGGCCACCTTCGCAGGGTTGTCGACGCTGACCCTCTCGGCTTCCTCAACGGTCTGCACGAGCCGGATCGCCTCCGGCGCCTCGCCCATGGTGCCCTCCACTTCCTCGTGGCCCGCGTGGCCGATGAGCAGCAGGGTGTAGCCCTCCCGGGCGAATCGCTTGGCCTCGCTGTGGACCTTGGTGACGAGGGGACAGGTCGCATCCACGACGCGCAGGCGCCGTCCCTGGGCGGCGGCATGGACGGCCGGCGAGACGCCATGCGCGCTGAAGATGGTGGTCGAGCCTTGAGGCACTTCGGTCAGCTCGTTGACAAACACCGCCCCGTGCTCCCGCAGGGCGTTCACGACGTGGGGATTGTGGACGATCTCCTTCCGGACATAGATCGGCCCCTCCCAGCGCGCCAGGGCCTGCTCGACGACCGCAATGGCGCGCTCGACGCCTGCACAGAACCCGCGGGGTTTGGCCAGGATGATTTTTTGGAGTGACATGGCTGTGCGGAGCGCGACGCGTGATGCGCTATTATACCGAAGGACGACGACGTCAGGCAAGGCTCCGTCCACACCTTTGGGTGTGGACGGAGCAGTCGATAGTCCATAGTCCGCAGTCCATAGTGGACAAACCTTCACACCCTGGCCCCTTGGGGGGTTTCCTATCGACTATGGACTATTGACTATGGACTGCCTCGACACGATTGAGGCTCGGATCACTCCTGTCAATCGTGTCGAGGCACTAGCGAGTCGTGCTGGAGGTGGAGATTGCGCTCCACGTGACCGTGCCGGTGGCGGTGTGCAGCGAGGGGCTGATGGGATCCTGGCTGCGGGTGACGCTGTAGGAACGCAACACGACTTCGGGGGTGGAGGTGTTGACCGCGAGGCCGACGTTGGCGAGGTCTTCGTCGTAGAGCACTTCTGCGCGCGCACTGGCCGCCCGCTCGCCGATCTTCGCCTCTTTCGCCACCACCGCGCCGAGAAAGAGGTGATTGCCGTTGATCAGGACGCGCGACTTCGGCGCGTAGACCACCGCTGCGCTCAGCCCTTTGGCCAGGTGCACAGTCCGGTCCGAGGTCACGAAGATCCGCAGGTGCTGTGGCGAGTAGAGGTTCAATGGGCTGTGGTAACCTTCCGGCTGGCCGTATAGCTCTCCTTTCACCTGGGTGATTTCGCCCGTCACGTAGAGGTTCACCGCTCCGTTCGTGGTCAGGACCGGAATCTGGTTGCCTCTCGGGCTCATGGACAGATTGTTCACGGTGTAGGTGCCCTTGGGGAGCAGGAGCGCGGTGCCACTCAACGACACGTTCCCCAGGTTGGTCGCAGTCGAGGGAGGCTCGTACGAGGTGGGCAGGACGATCTGCTCGGTCAGCTCTTTGGCCTGGTTGTCATCATCGTCGTTCTCGAAATCGGAGACGTCACCCACGACGACCGCGCTCTTTTTGTTCAAGCCCACCGGCAGGAAGATGTCCCCCTTGAAGATGGAACCCTCGAGGAGTTCTACCGCGGGCCCGAGCGGATTTCTCGCCAGGACCGCTACGTGGCCTTTACGCCGGATGCGCCACTGAGGGGGCCGGTGCTCCCCGCGGTTGCCTCCCATCACCGAAAGGGCTGAGGTGAGCGAGCCGAAGTCCGCCCGGCGCAGCTCCAATTTGTCGATGGCCAGCAGGGCGTTGCGAAACCGGAGGTTTTGGCTGGGGATTTCGGCGAACGCCGTGAGGCGCTCCACGGCCCGCTGGCTGCCTCCGGTGACGAGAATCTGGTATTCCTGATTCGGCGTCAGGCACACCTGATACGTGGAGCTGCTCTTGCCCGGCACGGCGGGCAGGGCGGACTGCGTCGGGCTGGTGCACTGGTTCGGGGTCAGGGTCGGGGTATTGACCCGCAGTCCGTAGAGCGCCTCGTCCAGCGCCCCTTCCGCCTCCCAGAGCGCCTGATATTGGCTGACCGAGAGCTCGGCATGTTGCAAGTCGACGGAGGTTCGGGTCAGTAAGGCAGCGGTGAGCAGCAAGAGCGAGAAGGTGACCAGGTAGGTGTGGAGCAGGACCACGATCCCCTGCCGGGAATGCAGGCCGGTGGACCACACGGCTCGTGTGACCTGAGCGCGTCTCGTCATCTCACTCGCCTTCGGTAGCCCCGCTGTCCCGTGAGATATCGGCTTCGCCGATCTCACGGGGTCGGTTGCTTTGCGACCCCGCCTTGCGACGCCCCGCATGCTTCACCTGGTGAAGCACAGCGTGCGGGGTCCGCCACGTCGTGTGGCGGAGGTGTGCCGTTTCGGTACGAGCGTACTCTGATTAGCTTAAGTATACCCGACCGGAGGCCAAAAAGACCACCCCCGAACCCCCTTCCATTCAGGGGTTGGGCGGGGTTCCGAGCTGCTCCCGAAAGAACCGGGCGCTGGCGAACTTCAGATACGGCAGGTAGAGGTAGGCGGTATAGTGCCCCGCCGGCAGGAACACCACGTGAGGACGGCCCAGCGCCCGCCAGAGCTTCAGGGCGTTTGTCGTGCCGACCGTCCGGTCGGCCAGCGCGATGAACATGAGGAGGCGCCGGGCATCGACATAGGGCGCCAGGCGGATCGGGTCGGTGGTCACATGCTGCCGCAGGAGGGTTTCCATCGTCGCCAGGTCAAGGTGGCGGGCGGCGAGATACCGCTCCCGCGGTTTTCTGAGGAGGACGTCCGGGGAGCCAAGCACGATCTCCGGGATGCCCCCGCCTGCCAATGCCACGACGTGGCAGCGCAGCCGCGGTTCAACCGCAGCCGCCATGACGCCGGCGATGCCTCCCATGCTGACGCCGAAGCTGCCAAGTTTGGAGGGATCGACCCGCTCATGGGCCTCCATCCAGTCGACGACCTGGCGAATGCGTAAGACCCCTTGGCGGAGCAGCAGCTCAAGGTGCGCGACGTCGTGCTCCGGGGAGATCTTCAGCGTCTTGCGGTGGATCAGCGCCACATGGAAGCCTTGGCGCGCGAAGAAGCGGCAGATCCCGCGTTCCAGCGGGTAGTCGCCACCGAGGATGGGGTTGAGGAGGATGCCGGGACGCCGGCCGGGTGAGGTCGATTCAAACCACTCGAATTCCACCGCGGGCTCCGTCGGCTCAAAGCCCGTGGCGGAGAGCGGAAAGCGGACCAGGAATTCACGAAACCCTCGACGCGCCCCAATGGGCTGGACCTCGGCGATTGGCGTGCGCCGGGGGTAGTCATAGTACGCCGCAAGCTGCGCCGGCAGCGGTTGGGGAGTGACAGCGGGCGTGCGCAGCGGCAGAACGGTGCAGCCCTGTAAGACAGTGAACAGTGTACAGTGGACAGTGAACAGGACGAGGATGCGACGGAGCCTCATGGGGCCGCTGGGGGGATGTCCGTCGGGGTGGTCGCTGGTGGAGGGCTGCCGGCGTCCGATGGCGGAGCGGTGGGTTGATCCTCGGGCGCGGGAGCCTCATCCGGCGGGGTGATGTAGATCGGGTTGGAGAAGATCCACGGCTTGCCCTGGCGCGTGGCTTCCACGCGATACACCCCAGGCTCGGTGACGGGGAGCCGCCAGGTGTGTCCCGCCGCGCTCGTCGCGATCGGCCGGCCGTCCTTGAACGCCGTCAGAGACGCCGGCGCCGGCAGGGAGATCGTCAGACGCAGGCCGGGCGCGAGGGCCACCCGATCCCCCATGAGTCCCAGCACCTGGGCGCCGTTGTCGGCGAGGAACGAAAACCCCTTCGCCTCGGTCAGCAGCTCAATCGCAAAATAGGCGTGTCCCTGGCGCAGCGCGTCGTAGACGCGCTCCGGCGTCAGCTCGTCGGAGGGGATGAGCAGGTGCGTGCGCACGAGCTGGAACATGACATCGTAGGGCGCGAACTTCAGCCCGAGCACGTGGAACTCATGGGCGTCGGTCGAGCCGATGCCGACGACGCGGCCGTGCCGCCGAATGAGTTCATCCCACGCCGCCAGGGGGTCGTAGGGCCGGTCGATGATGGAGAAGTAGAACGGCTCGGCCGGCGCAGTCAGCGTCCAGAGGATCAGCCGCAGGCGGTTCTCGTCCAGCGTGTCGTGGGCGACGTTGTACGCTTCCATGCCGGTGAAGCCGGCGACGCTCCAGTCGGTCCAGCGTCTGGCCTTGAAGTAGGGGTGGGCGATGAAGCCCAGGCCTCCCTGGCGGTTCACCTCGTCGATGACCTGTTGGGTCGTCAGGCGGTTCCGGTCGATCTCTTCCGTGACGTTGAAGGCCAGGTAGTGGCCGCCGCGGGTGGACAGCTCCATTCCGATCAGGATCAGGGCCGCCCCATGCCACCCTTGCCGGCCGTCCCTGAGCGGCTTGAGCGTGTTGTGCTCGGTGATCAACGCGAAGTCGAGGCGCTGGGCGTTGGCGACCCTGACGACGTCTTCAAAGCGCCCGTGCGCGTCGTGGGAGGCGGTGGTGTGGACGTGGATGACCCCGACGTAGTCCTCATGGCCGTCGTCGAGCACGGAGGCCTCCTCCTCCGCGATCAGGCCGCGAGGATGCGCCCGCAGGCGCGTGAGGGCCGCGCAGCCAGCGAGGGACAAGAAGAGGACAATGAGCACGGTTCCAGTCCATAGTCCATAGTCCATAGTCCATAGCGTCATACCGAACATCCTTGACCGTGGTTTACGGAAGGAAGTCGTCGACTGCGGACTATCGACCATGGACTGCGGACTGCACTTTGGCATCTCAGCGCTCCGAGGAGCCGGTGAACCGAAAGCCGGCCAGGTGCACGGTCGGCATGACCGCGCAGCCAAGCTCCTGGCTGGGGTCGGCGATGAGCCGTCGCTCCCGTGAGACGCCGATGACGCGGCTGAACGCCTCGAGCAGGCTTTGGGTAAAGCGCATGGTCGCCACCGGCGCCGTCGGGGTGCCGTGCTCGATGAGGAAGGTGCCCTCGCGCGTGAGCCCTGTCATGAGCGCCTCGCGGGGGTTCAGGAGCCCGTTGACGTAGTGGAAGCGGGGGATGAGCAGGCCGCGCTTGCAGGCCCGGATCAGGGAGGCGGCCTCGTCCTGTCCCGGGGCCATGCCGAGATGGAGCGGCAACGGCCCGTCCACCGCGTCCGGACTCATCCCGTGACCGGTCGACGGGTGACGGAAGCGCGCGCCGTAGAGCGTGTCATAGACCAGGCCGGCCGCCGCGCCCCGGTCGATCAACACCACGCGCTGCTTGGGGCTCCCCTCGAAGTCAAACGGCAGGCGCAGGCTCGCCGGGTCGTTGCCGTCGTCGTAGATGGTGATCCGCGGATCGAACACCCGCTCGCCCATCCGTCCCGCCAGGAAGCTCGTGCGCTCCTCCACGCTCTTCGCGCCGAAGGCCGTGTAGCCCATCCAGGTGACCAGCTCCGCCACCGCCTCCGGTTCGAGGATGACTTCATACATCCCGAGGGGCAGGGTCAACGGCTCGCGCCGATGGAGCGATTGCCGGAGCGCCCTCTTGAGCAGCTCGTTGAGGTCCAGCCGCGCGATGTCGTGGTGGACGCCGCTGGCGTAGCCGGAGAGCTTGCGGTACATCGTCACGAGCTTGGCCCCCGCAACCGTCGAGGCGGCATAACAGCAGACGCCCTCGGAGTTGACGACCGCGAACTCATCCTCCCCGACCACCAGGGAGCCGGCCAGCGTCGCCCCCGCCCCTTTGCAGAGGTGGAAGAGGTGCTTCAGCGACCGGACGCACGCGGCGGGATCGGCGCGCGCCGTGGCGGGAACATAGTCGGCCTGCGTTCGGATCCGGTGGCGGCGTGGCAGCGCTGGCGCAAGCTCCTGTCTGGGCGAGTGCCGGGCGATGTTCGCCGCCGCCCGGACGCAGCGGGAGAGGCTCGCGGGCTCCAGCGTGTCGGTGCTGGCCACCCCGACGTGATGGTCCTCAACGACCTTGACGGTGATCGTGACGCTCTCTTGAGCCAGATTCTGATGGAGGGCGTCATAGGCGAAGCGGAACACGCGGCGCACCTGGGCATGGGCGCACACGCTGATCCCGTCGGCGCGGGGACGCCGGATCAGCTTCGAGAGCACGCTGAGCAATCGCGTCTGGCCGAGCATCGCTATCTTGCAGGTGCCACGGAGACGCCGTCAAACCGGGCGTACGAGGCGCCGTGTCCGACGCGCATGAGCTGCATCGGTTCCCCCTTCGCGCAGTTCGGGACCCCCCACAGCTTCCAGTCCTCGCGCCGCCCGACGCCGGTGCACCGACCCCAGAAGGCGGGGGTGATGCCGGTGTAGAGCGGGTGTTTCACGATCGCGCCGATCCGGCCGTTGACGATTTCCCACCCGATCTCGGTGGTGAACTGGAAGTTGAGCCGCCGGTCATCGATCGACCAGCTCTTATTCGTGGAGAGCAGGTAGCCCTGCGAGATCCCGCGGCAGAGCTCCTCGAGCGTCGCGTCGCCGGGTTCCAGGTTGACGTTGGTCATCCGCACCAGGGGCGGCACGCCCCAGTGTTCCGCGCGCATCGCCCCGCCACTGGCCGCCAGACCCAGGCGTGCTGCGGTTTCGCGGGAGCCGAGGTAGCCGACGAACAGGCCCTCCCGGATCAGGTCCACCCGCTGGGCCGGCACGCCTTCATCGTCGAAGCCAAAGCTGCCCACGCCATCGGGGATGGTCGCATCGGCCACGATGTGGACGCGCGGGGAGCCGTAGCGCAGGCGGCCGAGCTGATCCGTCGTCAGGAAGCTGCCGCCGGCGTAGCTGAGCTCTTGGCCGAGCGCGCGATCCAGCTCCGCCGGATGCCCGCACGATTCGTGCAGCTGCATGACGACCTGGGTCGGATCCAGGATGATCGTCGTCGTGCCGGCCCGAGGCGGCTTCGCGCGCAGCAGCTGCAGGACCTCCCGCTGGGCGGTCTTGGCCCCGCCGACCAGGTCGAGCCGTTTGACGTATTCGAACCCGGCCTGCGCCAGCGCCCCATGGTGGGAGTTGGGGACGCTGCGGATTTGCGCCTCGTTGCCCTGCTGCGCCACCACCTCAAGGCCCGCCCCGCTTTCGACGATGCGCTGCTCGATCTCGGCGCCTTCGGTGGAGCAGAACAGCTTGCGCCGCGTGTAGAAGTCCATGTGGCTGGTGGCGCGCGTGATGGCGTCCGGCCCGAGCAGCGTCGTGTTCGCCCACAGCAGGTAATCGAGCTTCTTGGACAGCGGCACGTCGAACGGATCCACCGCGACGCGCGAGGCGTAGCGGGCCCGCACCGGCTCGACCGGAGCCAGCGGGCGTGGCCGCTTGTTGAGGAGGGCGGCCGCCTTCGCCAGCGCAATAGCCTGGGTGACGGCCTTCGCAAGCGACGTGGGAGTCAGGTGCGGGGTCGCGGCGAATCCCCACGACCCCTTGAGGAGGACGCGAATGCCGATCCCCGCGCTCTCGATCAGGCTGATGGAGGAGACGCGCCCCTGCTCAGCGACGAGGCTCTCGTGCAGCAGGTGTTCGTACCGGACATCGGCGTAGTCCACCCTCCGGCGCTTCAGGCTCCGGATCAGTTGAGCGATGAGGTTGCGAGGGAGCGGCTGGCCTGCCATGCGCGCGCAATCGGTCGGGTGGGTGGAATGATACCACACTCGACGCTCTTTGTCTTTGTGATAGAATGCCGATGAGAATGAACTATATCCCCGGAGCCTTTCTTGAGCGGGCGCTTCGTCGTCTGGGGCCGTCTGCGCTGCGCGAGCGGCTCTCCGCCGTGCGCGCGCTCGCGGAGGTGCGGGGGCTTCGCTACGTGAGCGATGCCGGACGGGCCCGCACGATCGAGATCGCCTTGAAGCCCTGGCTCCTGACGAGCGCGCAGCTCTTCGCGTTCCACCACGTCGCGCGGCAGCTTGCGGATGCCCTGCTGCGCGTGGCGCACCTGCAGGCCCGCATCCCGTCGGTTCGTGACGTCATCCGCCTGACGCCGGAACAGGAGTCCTGGCTGCGCCTCAGCCCGTCGGTGCGGGCGCGTCCGCTGGCGGTGATCGGCCGGCTCGACTCCACGGCGGTCTACGGCCATGCGCGGTGGCAGACGGACTTCCGGATGCTGGAGCCCAACGCGGTCGGGGTGGGCGGCGTCCACTACGCGCCGGCGGGCTGCTCCGTCGTCATGGATGTGCTCGGCGACGTCCTGACGCGCGCGTTGCCGGGGCGCGCCATCACGGCGACCCCGGATCCGCGCCAGTTGCTCCTCGGGGAGCTCCACGCGGTGGCGAAGCGGTTGGGGCACCCCCTGCGGGGGGTGGCCTTGATCGAGAACACCGACTACACGACCGGCACGGATGAGTTTCAGGAGCTGGCGCGGTATCTCACCCACCTGGGGCTGAAGGCGGTGGTGGTCGATCCGCGCCGGTTGCGGCTGGTGCGGGGCGAGGTGGTCGCCGGCCGGATGAAAGTAGATCTGCTCTATCGGGACTCGGAGCTGTCGGAGTTCATCGAGATGGAGGCGGCCGGGCACCGGCTGACGGCGCTGCGTCACGCGATCCGGCAGGGACGGCTCATCTCAGGCCTCATGTGGGAGTGCGACCAGAAGTCGGCGTGGGAGCTGTTCACGGATGCGCGCTACGCCCGCTATTTCACCGCCGCGCAGCGGCGGCTCTTTCGCGACCACCTGCTCTGGACGCGGCTCGTGCGCGAGGCCAGGGTGAGCGATCCGGCGGGACGCTGGGTTGACCTGCCGGCGTTCATCCGGCGCCATCGCTCTTCCCTCGTCCTGAAGCCCAATACCAAGTTCGGCGGGGAAGGGGTCGTCCTTGGCCCGACGGTCACTCAACGCGTCTGGGAGCAGGAGCTGCACCGGGCGCTGCGGGGAGCGGAGCGCTACGTGGTGCAGCGTCTGGCGCGGGTGCCATCCGAAACGTTCCCGATGCTGGTGGAGGGGGGCGTGCGCTGGCCGTCTCGCTGCGTGGTGTCAGGATGGTTCTTCAGCTCCTCCGGCATCGGCCTGGTGGGGCGATTTTCCTCGCGGCCGGTGGTCAACGTCTCGCGCGGCGGCGGCCTGGTCACCGCCCTGTGGGTGCATTAAAAAGCAGGGACACGGGACAGGGGACGTGTCCCTTGTCTCACGCAGTCTTGCATGGCTGCAGAACTTCCGGCGGCTCGTGGTCCGTTACGAGTACTTGGCGGTGAACTTCATCGCGTTGGTGCATCTGGCCTGTGCCGTGATGACGCTCAAACGGGTTTAGGGATGGCTTCTAATGACTTTGGATGCGTTGCTTCTAGCAATCAAACCTCCTTTAGAGTAAAATAATGTCGTTGGCAGAACCGCTCGCTGACGGACCGAAAGGCAAGGCGATCATGCTCCAAGCGAACAACTTCAAGTCGCTCTCCTACCTACTATCCATATTCACGCCCCAGCTCAATTTTTCATCTAATACGATCCTAACAGAGTTGATGACAGGTTTTGGTAATGTGCTTGACGGGCAATTGATGAGCCTGCCTCTTCCGCCAGATGCTCCGCCAGAGATTCCTCGCCTGACCCTGCCCAGCGCAGATCAGAGGCTGAAACTCGAGATTTCCCCGTTACGTACCAACTTGTTTCGCTCAAGGACCAAGAGCGATGCCAATGTAAATGCTGCCGAGTTCCTAGCTCTAGCGGGTCGAATCTTTGAGAGGTATATGCAGGTAACAAACGCTGTTGTTGGCAGACTTTCCTCGGTGGTTGTTAAGTACGAGGCCATCCAGCGGCCTGGAATTGAAATTGCCACACATTTTTGCAAAGAGGAAAGGCTTACGACAGTCTTGAATAGACCAGAAAATTTCGAGATTCACGCGCATAAGGTATACGAACCTCACGGCTTCAAGGTAAATAGTTGGGTGCGCACAAAGACGGGATTCCTAAGACCCGAGAACGAGCCGATTGTGGTCATTGAACACGACCTCAATACCTTGCATGAGGAATTGGCCCAGCGGCGTTTTGACACCCAAGACATCAAGCGTTTTCACCAGGTTGCCGATGATCAGCACGAGAGCGTTCTAGTGAAGTACTTTCCTAGCAATGCCTGAAACCTTTTGGCTAGAGAAGGAAGCTAGTGCTACTGCTCTGCCTGGAATGTTGCTCCCAAACGATGTAGTTTCCCACCGGCTTGGGTCCTTCCGACTCCCCGCCGAAGCATCATGGCAATACCTCTTCCGAGAGAAGGTCCCTGTCCAGTGGCGCGTCACAGGTAATTTTTACTCTGGTTCACCGATTGAGAGCCGTGCAAAGCTACGCCTGAGTGTTTCCGATGCTATGGCCTGCACAGATGTCGAACCGGAGAAAACCTTAGTCGATCCAGAAGAGACTGTAATCACGTATTATTACAACCCGACCAATCTTGATGCTACGAAAGTCGACCTTGAGAAGTATCTTGCAAGCGATCGTGAGCGTCATCAGAAGAGCTGGGTTGATTTCTACAGTAGCCCCCTGTCGGAAAAATACGAAACAGCTCTCCGGTATGTAATTTCGCGGCTTTGCAGCTTTGGGCGGCTTCCTGAGAATTGGGACGGTGAGGGTGCGAGGCCGATATCCTGGACGACGATCAGCAGAACCCTCTCCCTGTTTGCATCAATAGTAGTGTCTGCGGATAAAGCCGACACTGATTTACCCATTCCATCTGTCAGCCCGCTACCCGATGGTGGGATCGAATTCGAGTTCGAGACTCTTTTCAAGGAACTGATGTTCTCTGTTCCAGATGCTCCGGAGGTCCCCTTGAACTATCTCACTGTGAAAAAGTCAGAAATGCGTGAGCAACTTGAGGAAGGGGAACTAAGCGAAGGGGAGCTGGTTAAGCTTGCCGTAAACTGGTTTGAGTGAAGCGAGCCAGGATAAGACTTGGCGCGATTGTAAATGGAAGCCCTACCCATCAATGACGAAGAGTACCTGTATCGGAGAATTACAGAAGAACATTTTGACGTCGCTAAAGGCAAGATCAATTCTTCTGCGTTTTGTGCCAGAGAGCTTTCCGTCGATTGGGCAAAGTTCACAACTCCAGCCGAATCTATCGCAAGGCCACCGATTGGGAAGTGTCTAGCTCAGGTGCAGGCGAAGTACCCTCGCCAAGTTGAACAGGAAGTACTCCACAATCCAACCCCCACCAATTACTCGCATACCTTAATCGTGGGAGATAAGAAACAGTCCGTCAGACGATACATAAGGAATCACAGCGCTATTGTCTTAGGCCTATTCTAGAAAGCCTGTCCTTTAGAGCAGGCCGCTACCCGCCCTTTCAAGAAGCTTCTCCGCTTCACGAGATCGGCACCATCCCCGAAATTCCGCCAAGAACACCCCACGCTGCAGCATCAGTTCTAAAATCGCGCGCTCCAAACCGATGAAAAACTGGAGACGTCCCTGATGGTGCCGGGCTTAATTGGCTTTCCCCAAGAAAACTGGGAAATCCGGTGACATCGCATACTAAAATTCATTGGTTGCCGTGCGTGCTCGCAACGGAGAGTAGGAAGACACGCCCGCACACACAAAAGCCTTGATAACGTCTCACCTGTCGAAGCCCCTCCTCCTGGCCTGACTCAACCTCCTCGACGCACACGGATACCCTGGCGCCACAGAGACATTGCACCTGGACTCCCCGCTTCATTTCCGTATTCCACGATCCTCCCAGTAGTTCACGTGTCATGAGGGACCCCCGGCGCATGTTCCGACCACCGGCGTGTTTCCCATAAGGAAAGTATATCCTAAAATGGGATATAATGTATCCTAAATTAGAATATCCGATGTGCAGAGCATCTATTCGGCTGAGTATCGAGCGTTTCTCCAGCGCCTCAAGGCACAACGGCTCCTCCGGCGGAGGACACAGGTGGAAGTCGCCAACGCCTTGGGGAAGCCCCAATCATTTGTCTCAAAAATAGAGCGAGGTGAGCGCCGTCTCGATCCGCTCGAGCTGAAACAGCTTGCGGCTCTGTATGGCGTTAGTGCCGACTGGCTGCTCGGAAAGCGAGCGAAGTGACGGAACGGGTGAGCGTCACCTTTAGCGCAGACCATGTTCCTTCTGACGGGAATCCAGTGACAAGACGTATCTCGAGATGAAGAAACGTCTCGACGTGGTTACCTACGGTTGCCCCCGCAGCCCCCTGCTTTCTTGCTTTCGCAAGAAAGCAAGAAGGGGGCTAACCGCGGGGGCATCGGCAGCCATGGACCTGTCGGATCAAAAGGCATATCCTTGTAAACCCATGGCTGCCGATGGGTGAGCGGCTGGTTCTCGATCTTGAAACGCAGCGGGAGTTCAGCGAGGTGGAAGGGCGCAAGCCGGAGCTGCTGGGCGTCTCCGTGGTCGGCCTGTACAGCTACGAGACGGATCGGTACGACGCCTATCGGGAGGCCGATCTCTCGACGACGCTGGCCCCGCGCCTTGCCTCGGCCGAGCTGCTCATCGGCTTCAACATCAAGCGCTTTGACCTGCCCGTGCTGCAGCCGTACCTGCCGTTTTCCGCCTCAACGATTCCCGTCCTCGACATCCTCGAGGAGGTCGTGAAGAACCTGGGCCATCGCCTGAGCCTTGACAGCATCGCCCAGGCGACGCTCGGGCGGGGCAAATCCGGCAGCGGGCTGGAGGCGTTGCGGTGGTTCAAGGAAGGGCGGTTCGACCTCATTACGACCTACTGCCTCGACGACGTCAAGCTGACGAAGGAGGTGTACGAGTACGGCAAGCAGCACGGCCGGCTCTTCGCCACGAGCCGGTTCAGCGAGGGGAAGATCCAGATCCCGGTCTTCTGGCCGGAGCGCAAACGGGAGCCGGGACTCATCGCGAGGATGCTGGCCGAAGCGTACGAGAAGCGGCTCCAGGTGGAGATCGAGTATCTCTCCCAGAGCGTCGCCAGCGGCGAGTCGCCCCAGCGGAGGCGGTGCGTCGATGTGTACGCTATCCGCGAGCCGTACTTCGAAGGCTACTGCCACTTCCGCAAGGACGTGCGGCAGTTTCGCATTGACCGCATCCTCGACATCAAGCCGACCTGGCAACGCTACACGATCCCTCCGGACTTTGTGCCGACCGCCGTCTCTGAATGACCGTCCAAGGTATTTTGGATTTTAGATTTTGGATTTTGGATTGGAAGTTGCCGGCAATCCAAAATCGAAAATCCAAAATCAAAAATTACTGATGAAGGTCGTCCTCTTGGGGGCGGGGACCGCGATTCCGGCGAGACGCCGCAGCCCCTCGGGCCTCTACGTTCAGGCGGGTGCCGAGCAGATCCTCTTCGATGCCGGACCGGGCACCCTCCACCGGTTTCATGCCGCCGGCGGATCGTTCCTCCGGCTTCGCCGGATCTTCCTCACGCACTACCATGTGGATCACTGCCTGGAGCTGGCGACGATCCTCTTCGCCCTGCGCATCCCTCACCCGAAACGGACCAGGCCGCTTGCGATCTATGGCCCGCCGGGGCTGAAGCGACTGTACCATGCCCTCAACGCCGCCTTTCATCGGTGGCTTGAGCCGCGCACGTATCGCCTCTCCTTCCACGAGCTGGGCGAGGCGACGATCCGCCTCCGGGGCTGTGCCGTGACGGCGCGTCGCATGCGCCACTCCGCCGAGGCGCGCGGCTATCGGCTCCAGGCGCATGGCCGCCGCGTGGTCTATTCAGGCGACACGGACGCCTGCGCAGCCCTCGTGGAGCTGTCGCGCGATGCGGACCTCTTGATCCTCGAATGCTCCACGACCGACGAACGCAAGATCGCCGGGCACCTCACGCCGACGGAATGCGGCCGGATCGCGGCGCAGGCCCGCTGTCGGCACCTGGTGCTCACCCATTTCTATCCGGTCTTCGAGGGGTATGACATCCGCCGCCGGGTGCGCCGCTCGTATCACGGACGCCTCACGCTGGCGCGCGATCTGACGTCGTTCTCCCTCTTCTAGCAAACTGCGGGACAACGCCTGGCGACACCACAGAGGACACAGAATCCCACGGAGACACGGAGAAGTCCTTGAGGAGTCGTTTCCGTGTTTCCGTGGCGCTTCCGTGATTCCGTGGCGTCGGGGGTTTTGACAGCCCCTCGTGGAAGCTCCTATAATAGAGGGAGAAGCGGGGGACGCCGCGAAGCGTCGTCCCAGCGACACGCATCGAACAAGGAGGGCCAGACCATGAACGTGCTCAGAACCGGGATCTTGCTTGCGGTG
>JAUYPJ010000117.1 GCA_030697665.1 Candidatus Omnitrophota bacterium | reverse complement strand
GTTGGGGGAAGAGCCGCTGGGAGAGCGACTCGCCAGCATTGATACACTCGAGCATTCCATACTGCAAAGTCTTCGAGAGGCGCTCGCGGGGACGATTGAGGCGTACCTGGGAAACACTCCAACAGCACGCCTGAAATTCGTCTCAGACGGAGAGGCGTTCTTCTTCATCAAGTCGGTGCACCTCATCATGCCCACCTCCTATGAGGTGTCCACCTTGCCCGAGTTTGCGCACGCGTTATCGCAGATCAGCATCCGTTCGCTGTACTTTCACGTGTTTGATGCTCGACTACGGGTTGGGCGTCGGAGCAATGACTTCGCGATGTGGTTGGAGGAACAGCTCGGCTTGAAGGAGCTGGCGGAGCGTGTCGTGGCGCTTGACCCCTATGCGCACACCCTCGAGACGCTGCGGTCGCTCCTCCTTTCGCTGATCCAGGACGAACTCAGTCGTCACACGACAGGCCATGGCGAGTCTCCCTGACTACGAACCACTCATCGGCCTCAGCGGCGTTGAGGAGCTGCGCGAGCTGGCGAAGCGGCTTGTTGGACAACGGATTGTCATGGTCAATTCGACCCGCACGGGTGGTGGAGTCGCCGAAATCCTCAATCGCATGGTCCCGCTGTTGGGAGAGTTAGGCCTTGCAGTTCGATGGGAGGTCATCCAGGGCTCGGTGCCGTTTTATCGAGTGACGAAGGCGTTCCATAATGCCCTGCACGGCAGGCCGGAAACCATCACGCCGGAGATGTTCGATCTCTTTCTTGACGTCGGCCGACACAATGCGAATCGGCTGGTGCTCGATGATGACATCGTGTTCATCCACGATCCGCAGCCGATTACGCTGGTTGAGCAGCGACACCACCACTCCACGTCGCGATGGATCTGGCGCTGTCATCTCGATGTGTCACATCCCCATCAAGCGGTGTGGAAATTTCTGGAACCCTTCATCCGGCAATTCGACGCCGCGGTCTACTCCTCCTCGGCCTTCGCCCAGCGGATGGTGATGCGACAACTGCTTGTTGCCCCCTCGATCGATCCATTGAGCGACAAGAATCGTGAGCTTAGCCCTCCTGAAGTCGATGCGATGGTGCAGAAGCTCGGCGTGCCGCAGGATCGTCCGATCGTGACCCAGGTCTCGCGGTTCGATGTGCTCAAAGATCCTCTGGGTGTCCTTGAGGCTTTTCGTCGCGTGCGCCGCTCGGTCAAGTGCCGACTGGTGCTCGCAGGTGGTCCGGCGACGGACGATCCGGAAGGTGAGGAGGTGTTGAGCCGCGTGCGGGAGCAGGCGAACGGCGATCCAGAGATTCATCTGCTCATGCTACCGCCAAACAGCGACTTGGAAATCAACGCCCTCCAGCGTGCATCAGCAGTAATCGTTCAGAAGTCCCTGAAAGAGGGCTTTGGACTGACGGTCTCGGAGGCGCTATGGAAGGCCCGTCCCGTCGTGGCCTCTGCCGTCGGCGGCATTCCCCTTCAGGTCAAGCATCGCTACAGCGGCCTTCTCGTGCATAGCGTGGAGGGGGCAGCCCATGCCATCAAGCAGCTCCTCAATAACCGCGAGTATGCGAAGCGGCTGGGAGAAAATGGCCGTGAACATGTCCGCCAACACTTCCTGTTAACTCGGCATCTTCGGGACTATCTCTTAATGTTCTTGGCGCTAGGCCACTCTGGTGACTTGATTTACCTCAATGGCCATCGTAGTCGGTAAGCGACAAGGTTCGCACCCCTGCCCAGACCCGGTCACAGCCCATTGGCGCACCCGAGAGCAGACGGCGCGGGTTGAGCGGACGGCCCCCGGCGGGGCGGGCGGCGGCGCCCCGCCGCTAGAAACGTGTGGCCGCGGGTTGAGTAGCTTCACATGGCATCTTCGGCTACAATAGACGTCTCACAGGGGAGGGATTCCGATGCGTAGTACAGCAGTCAGGTGGTTAGCGCTGACGACAGTGAGTTTGGCGGTCACGGCAACAACAACGTGGGGAGCATCCATGCGGCCGAAGGCGACCATGGAAACAACCAAAGGCACGATCGTCATCGAGCTCTACAACGACGAAGCGCCGAAGACGGTGGAAAACTTCGTGACGCTAGCCAAAAAGGGGTTCTACGATGGCATCATCTTCCATCGCGTCATCCCGGGGTTCATGATCCAGGGCGGTGACCCGACCGGCACCGGCTCGGGCGGTCCCGGCTATGCCTTTGCCGACGAGATCTCGCCCAACCTGCGTCACGACGTTCCCGGAATCCTCTCCATGGCCAACTCAGGGCCGAACACCAACGGCAGCCAATTCTTCATCACGCTGGCCGCAACTCCCTGGCTCAACGGCAAGCACGCCATCTTCGGCCGGGTCGTTGAGGGCCAAACGGTGATCGAGCAAATTGCGATGGTAGAGCGCAATGCCAGCGACCGTCCCCTGACCAACATCGTGATGAAGAAGGTGACGATCCAGGAGTAAGCGTCCGCATCGGTCCCGTTCCTGCTGGCGGCGCGGGGTCAGTCTTCCCGCGCCGTGCCGTTTACACCCCCATGAATCAGAGCCAATTGCGAAACATTGCGATCATCGCCCATGTCGACCATGGGAAGACCACCCTGGTCGATGCGATGCTGCGCTACACCAAGACGGTCCGCCATATGGCGGCCGAGGGCGCGCTCGTCATGGACTCCATGGACCTGGAGCGTGAAAAGGGCATCACGATCCGGGCGAAGAACGCGAGTCTGGTCTACGGGACGCATAAGATCAACCTCGTGGATACGCCGGGCCACGCCGACTTCGGCGGCGAAGTAGAGCGGACCTTGAGGATGGTCGACGGCGCCCTCCTGCTGGTGGACGCGAAAGACGGCCCCATGCCGCAGACAAAGTTCGTCCTGCGCAAGGCGATCGCGTTGGGCCATCCCGTCATCGTGGTCGTGAATAAGATCGATCGCGCCGATTCCCAGATTGACGATGTCGTCAATAGGACGTTTGATCTCTTTGTCGAACTCAACGCCTCCTCAGCCCAACTCGACTTTCCGATTGTCTACACGTCAGCCACCCAGGGCACCGCCACCCTCAACCCGCACACGCCAGGCACCGACGTCACTGCGCTCTTTGAGACGATCATCGCACGCATTCCAGCGCCGACGGTGCTGCCGGATGAGCCGCTCCAAATCTTGGTGCTAGCACTCGCCTACGACCCGTTCAAAGGAAAGATGGGGATCGGGAAGATCCACGCCGGGTCCATCAAGCGCAATCAGCCGCTGATGCGTCTGGCGGTGGACGGCAGCCGGCAGACCGGCAACGCCATGGCGATCCTGGCCTATCAGGGGCTTGAGCGGGTGGAGATCGAGGCGGCTGAGTCCGGGGAGATCGTGGCGGTCGCGGGGTTTGCCGAGATCGGTATCGGCGACACCATTACGGACCCGGAACGGCCGAAGGCGCTGCCGGCGATGGTGATCGAGGAGCCGACCCTGCGCATGACCTTTGCCGTCAACAAGAGCCCGTTTTCCGGGCGGGAAGGGAAATACGTGACCTCGCGGGTGCTGCGGGAGCGGCTCCAGAAAGAGCTGGAGATCAACGTCGCGCTGCGCGTGACCGATACACAGAGCCCGGATACCTTCCTGGTGGCTGGGCGGGGGGAGCTGCACCTGGCGATTTTGATTGAGACCATGCGCCGTGAGGGGTATGAGCTTGAAGTCTCCCAGCCCGAGGTGGTGTACAAAGAGATCGAGGGGGAGCGGTACGAACCGTATGAGTTCCTGTCGATTGATGTGTCGGCGGAGTATCAAGGCACGATCATCGAAGAGCTGGGCCGTCGGCGCGCCGAACTTGAGGAGATGGTGCAAACACCCTCCGGCGAGCTCCATTTTGAGTACCTCATCACGACCCGAGGGCTGTTGGGGCTCAAGAGCGCGCTCTTGAAGAAGACCCGGGGCACCGCCATGATCCATCACGTCTTCGATGCGTACGAGCCCATCGTGGTCGATCTGCCGCCGCAGGAGCCTCACGGCTCGCTGATTGCCACCGAGGATGGAGTCAGCAACTCCTACGCGATCACAATCGCGCAGGAGCGAGGCGAGCTGTTTATCGGTCCAGGGGTTGCGGTGTATGGGGGCATGGTGGTGGGCCAGGCCAGCCGGGACAGGGATATCGAGCTGAACATCTCGAAGCAGAAGAAGCTGACGAACGTTCGCTCCAAGGGGGAGGAGACGACCGACGCATTGACTCCTCCGCGCGAGTTGACGCTGGAGTTAGCACTCGAGTACATCGGGCCGGATGAGCTGCTGGAAGTGACCCCGAAGTCGCTGCGCATCCGCAAGCGCATCGCGGATACCAAGCTGCGCCTGCGGTCCCAGCGCGAAGGCGCGAACCCCAGTTAGAGGAGGGCATCCGATATTAAGTCAAAAGGCAAAAGTAAAAAGTCAAAACCACAACCCAAAAGTCAAAAGTGAAGACACGAAATGAAGACCACAATTTTGAATTTTGACTTGTGGTTTTGCCTTTTGACTTTTTACTTTTGACTTCTCACATGGCACATCGTCCGCGGATTTTGGTCGTCTACAAGAAAGACGCCTACCGGCAGTTCCTTCAGGAACAGCAGGATCCCCGGCTGGCCCGGCTACTGCACCACGGGCACCCGGATGTGGTGGACATGCAGCAAGCACACCGCGTCCATGAAGGCGCGATGGAGGCGGTGGTCCATGCGCTGCGCCAGCTGCCGGTCGAAGTTGAGCTGGCCTACCGTGCGACGCTCAAGGTGACGAGGCGCTACGACCTTGTTGTCTCAGTCGGCGGGGACGGGACGTTTCTCCACGCGGCGCGCAGCATCCAACAGGCCCCCATCCTCGGCGTCAACTCTGATCCGGCGCGCAGCGAAGCGGTCTTCTGCGCCGCGACGCGCCGGACCTTTGCTCATCTTGTGCGGCAGGCGCTGGCCGGCCCCGCCGGCGGCGGAGCAGGCCGCCTGCCCGCGCTTCGCCTCTACCGGCTCCAGCTGCGCCTCAATGGGAAGCGCCTTCCTCAGGAAGCGATTAACGATGTCCTCGTGGCTCATGATGATCCGGCGACCATGACCCGGTATCGGTTGGGTATTGGCCGCAGGGTGGAGACCCATAAGAGCTCAGGGTTGTGGGTCGCGACCGCGGCCGGCTCCAGCAGCGCGGTCATGGCGGCAGGCGGCGTGCGCCTTCCTTGGGGGGGCAAACGGTTCCAGTACCGGCCGCGGGAGCTCTACCGAGGGCGGCTTTCCCGCTACCGGCTGACCGGCGGGGTGCTCAGCGCGCAGACGCGCGTCAGGGTCACCTGGCTCATGCGCCGGGGGGCTGCCTTCCTGGACGGGCCGCATGTGAAGATCCCGCTGCATTTCGCCGACCAGTTGGAGATCCGGCTCTCCCT